>WNDX01000002.1 GCA_009914615.1 Herbaspirillum frisingense | reverse complement strand
GCGCCTTCTATGCGATTCTTGTTCATCGGCTCGCGATTTACGCTCCACGCTTCCTTCCCACACTCGGTCACCCTCATGCAGTTGCGCTTCACTTCATTCACTGTGACCAGCTCATGGCGGGACTTGCACCCGCAGGAGTGCGCCCATGCTGGGCGCACAAAGAAAAAGCGGACCGAAGTCCGCTTTTCCCTGTTGCAGGCAATCCCGTCGGGCCGTCGCCGGCCCGTCCGAAGACCGCTCTTTTAATGATGCATCTTCGAATCCGCGCGATCCAGCACGGTTTCCGGTGCATTTGCCTCCTCGATGGTCTCGTTGTTCAGCGCAGCCTGCAGGCGCTTGTTGTCCAATTCGCCGCTCCACTTGGCCACGACCAGCGTTGCCACACCGTTGCCGATGGTGTTGGTCAGCGCGCGCGCTTCGGACATGAAGCGGTCGATGCCCAGGATCAGCGCCAGGCCGGCGACCGGCAGGTGGCCCACCGCCGACAGCGTTGCCGCCAGCACGATGAAGCCCGAGCCGGTGATGCCCGCCGCGCCCTTGGAGGTCAGCAGCAGCACCGCCAGCAGGGTCAGCTCCTGCACGAAGGTCATCGGCGTGTTGGTGGCCTGGGCAATGAACACGGCCGCCATGGTCAGGTAGATCGCGGTGCCGTCCAGGTTGAACGAGTAGCCGGTGGGGATCACCAGGCCGACCACGGTCTTCTTGGCGCCGGCGTTTTCCATCTTGGCCAGCATGCGCGGCAGCACCGATTCCGACGACGAAGTACCCAGCACGATCAGCAGTTCTTCCTTGATGTACTTCACGAACTTCCAGATCGAGAAGCCATGCAGGCGGGTGATGATGCCCAGCACCACGAAGATGAACAGCAGGCAGGTCAGGTAGAAGGTGCCCATCAGCTTGGCCAGCGAGAACAGCGAGCCGACGCCGTACTTGCCGATGGTGAAGGACATCGCGCCGAACGCGCCGATCGGCGCCACCTTCATGATGGTGCCCACGACCGAGAACAGCACCTGCGAGATCTTTTCGATGAAGTCGAAGATCAGGGTGCCGCGGCCGCCGAACTTATGCAGCGCGAAGCCGAACAGCACCGCCACCAGCAGCACCTGCAGCACGTCGCCCTTGGCGAAGGCGTCCACCATGCTGTTGGGGATGATGCTCAGCACGAAGTCGGTGACCGAACCCAGCTTGCCGGGCGCGGTGTAGGAGGCGATGCTCTTGGTGTCCAGCGAGGCCGGATCGACGTTCATGCCGACGCCCGGCTTGAGCACGTTGACCAGCACCAGGCCGATGATCAGCGCCAGGGTGCTGACCACTTCGAAGTACAGCAGCGCCAGGCCGCCGGTCTTGCCGACCTTCTTCATGTCTTCCATGCCGGCGATGCCGGTGACCACGGTGCAGAAGATGACCGGGGCGATGATCATCTTGATCAGTTTGACGAAGCCGTCGCCAAGCGGCTTCATGGCCTCGCCGGTGGATGGGTAGAAATGGCCCAGCAGCACACCGATGACGATGGCAACCAGAACCTGGAAGTAAAGCGATTTATAAATGGGCTGTTTCGCCGTCATTTTCATTCTCCATAAACATCAATCTCCAGCCTGCCCCTGTGTGGATACGGCGCTTGGGCGCCAGGGCAAACCGCCGGCCTTGTGCGGATCGCCGCCCGCTCAGGCTTATTGTCGTCCGGGAGGCTCCCCCTCCCCGGTTCGGGCGCAAGTATGAACCAGACGATTGGGCATCGGTATTGTGGGAAACCACATCGGACCGGAAACAGAGGGCGCAACCACCTCTATTCCACGTTAGGCGCGCCGATAAATTCGCTATAGTGCAAAGCTGAGGGAAGCAATAACAAGGAAAATATTGTGCAAGGGAAACTGACGGTCACCGCGCGCCTGGCGATCCTGGTGGCGGTGCTGTGCGCCAGCGTGGTGGTGGTGGCGTGGTATGGCACGCTGGGCATGGCCTCCAGCAATGAAAAGCTCAAGTTCGTCTATGAAGACCGGACCCTGGCCCTGATCCAGATCTCCCGGGTGCGCGACGCGCTCTACCGTAACCGCGACGTCATGGGACGCGCCCTGATGTTGGCCAACGTGCAAGACAGCCCGGTGCGCGACGGCGCCACGCCGCAGCAGCAGATCCCGCAGCTCCTGGGCCAGTTGAAGGGCCTGGACGCCTCCTTCGAGCAAAGCTGGAAGGCCTACACCGACACCCGCATGTCGGAGGAAGAAAGCGCCGGCGCGGCGCAATTCGAACAAAGCTGGAAGCGCTACCTGCAACAACGCAGCCGGATCGCCGAACTGATCGCCTCGGCGCAAGTGTCGGAAGCCAACCAGATGTGGCCGGAAACCACCCCGCTGCTGGCCACCCTGGCCTCGCAACTGGCGACGCTGGGCCAACTGCAGGAACAACTCACCCGCATCGCCTATGACGACGCCCGTGCCGAATACGGGCGGCTGCGCACGCACAACCTGCAGATCGCCGGCGCCAGCCTGCTGGTGGGCATCGCCCTGGCGCTGTGGATCATCATCGGCCTGCGCCGCGAACTGGGCGGCGAGCCGGGCTACGCCGCGCACATCGTGCGCCAGATCGCCGACGGCAATCTCGGCATCGACGTGCGCCTGCGCCGCAACGATGACAGCAGCCTGCTGCATGCCATGCATTCCATGCGCGGCCGCCTGACCGTCATCATGCGCAGCGTCACCCTGTCCACCCAGTCGCTGGGCAACTCCTCGCGCCAGCTCAACGCCACTGCTCACGCGCTGGCGCAAGCCTCCAGCGAACAGGCCGCCGCCGTGGAAGAAGTGCACGGCGCCATCGCCAGCATGAGCATGGCGATCCAGGAAACCGGCGAGCACGCGCGCCGCACCGACCAGATCGCGGTGGCCGCCGCGGCCGATGCCGACAAGAGCGGCGCCGCGGTGCAATCCACGGTCTCGGCCATGCGCGGTATCGCGCGCCAGGTCGGCGTGATCGACGACATCGCGTACCAGACCAACCTGCTGGCACTGAACGCCGCCATCGAAGCCGCGCGCGCCGGCGAGAACGGCCGCGGCTTCTCGGTGGTGGCGGCGGAAATCCGCAAGTTGGCCGAGCGCAGCCAGGACAGTGCGCGCGAGATCAGCGAGATCGCCGAGCGAAGCGTGAACATGGCCGAGGAAACCAGCCAGCGTCTGGTCGAAGGCACGCTGCACAGCATCCGCCAGGCGTCGCTGCAGATCAACCAGATCACCCTGTCCTCCACCATGCAGGAAGAAGGCGTGCAGGAAATCGGCGTGGCCGTGGTGCAGTTGAACGAAACCACGCAGCGCAACGCCGCCGCCTCGGAAGAACTGGCCTCGACCGCCGAACTGGTGGCCGAGCACGCGCGCGAACTCGGCGCCCAGCTCTGCTACTTCCGCCTCGATGAAACCGCCAGTGCGGCCAATGCCGCCCACGCGGACGGCGTGCCGCTGGAACGCGATATCAAGCGCTGAATGGAAAACGGCGGCCGGGTCTGCGCCCGCCCGCCGGCCGGATTGCGGCAGCAGGCCGGCGACGCCGGCGCGCCGCGGCCCGAGGCCTGATGCTTACGCCAGGCTGGCGCGCATGGTGATGTGGGGAATGCCCGCTTCCATGAATTCGTCGCCTTCGCGCGCGAAGCCGTGCGCGGCGTAGAACTTCTCGGCGTGTGTCTGGGCGTTGAGGATCACTTCCTTGTCGCCGCGCTCGCGCGCCGCCTTGATCAGCGCTTGCAGCACCGCGCCGCCCACGCCCTTGCCGCGCCCCGCCTTCAGCACCGCCATGCGGCCCACGTGCCCGTCCGGCAGCAGGCGACCGGTGGCCAGCGGCGAACCGTCTTCGGCATACGCCACGGCATGCACGCAGACCGCATCCATCTCGTCCAGCTCAATCTCGGCCAGCACCTTCTGTTCGTCCACGAAGACTTCGAAACGAATCGGCTGCGCATGGCCGCGCAGCGCTTCCCAATTGCCCACGATGATTTTCATCTGATGTCGTCCTTTTGCTTGCGTTTGCCTGGGCTTATTCGTGGTCGAGCTTTTTGTTGATGTCCAGCCGGCGCACCAGCTTGAACGTGCCCATGGCCTTGGCCACCAGCCGCTCGCCGTTCCACAGTTCGGCCTGGCAGAAGCACAGCGTGGTCGAGCGGTGATAGGTATGCCCGCGCGCCACCAGGGTGTCGCCGGCATGGCCAGCCGGTTGCAGGAAGCTGCTGCTCATCTCCACCGTGGCTGAGGACTTGGCATCGGTGCCGGCGCGCGCGGCCAGGCCCATGGCCACGTCCATCAACGTCATCGAGATGCCGCCTTGCGCCACGTGCCAACTGTTCATGAATTCGGGCTTGAGCAGCAGCGCCATCACGGCGCGGTCATCCTCGTATTCCAGCACCTGCACGCCCAGCGAATGCAGATAGGGATTCCCCTGCGGGAAAACGTCGGTCAGGGCCAGGCTCATTGCCGCTCCGTTCAGATTTCGTAGTCCATGCACTGGCGCGCTTCGCGCACCGCGCCGATGAAGGGCTTGATGGCCACGTGATCGGGGTGATCCTGATAGGCATCCAACGCCGCGCGCGATTCGAACTCGGAGTACAGCACCACGTCATAGCTGGCTTCCAGGCCCGGCTGGGCCAGCACCGCTTCGAACTTCAGAATGCCCGGCACCACGTTGGCGCAGCTGTCCAGCAGCTCTTTCATCTTGCGCAGGTTGGTGGCCTTGTCGGCGCCTTCCGCATGGTCCTTCAACTTCCACATCACGATATGTTTGATCACGTTCGGTCTCCGCTGCTTGAAAATTCGGGCAAACCGTCATGATAAGCGAAAGGCCCGCTTCAGTCCGCCGCCACTTCAGCCGCGCGCGGCAATCTTCATGAAGGAGCCGACCAGCCGCCCTTCGCGCCGCTCGGCCAGGCAATACACATAAGTGTGGGTGCTGACCGGATCGCCCTCGATGCGCACCATGCGGAATCGCGGATCCGGCACGAACTCCGCCTCCGACACCGACCCCAGCCCCAGCCCGCGCGCGACCGCCTCGCGCAACGCCTCGCGGCTGCCAATTTCCATCACCACCTGAGGCGCGATGCCGGCTTGCTGCATCACCTTCTCCAACGCCAGCCGGGTCGTCGATCCCTGCTCGCGCATCAGCATGGGCTGATTGTCCAACTCTTCAAGACGTACCGATTCGCGCTTATAGAAAGGATGGCTGCGGTGCGCGAACAACACCACGGCGTGGTCGGCATAGGGCACGGCGTGGAAGCGCGCGTCGTCATTGAAGCTGGCCAGCACCGCCACGTCGGTCACGTAATTTTCCAGGTCGGCCAGCGACTGCGCCGAATTGCCCAGCTTGATCGACAGCTCGACCCGCGGATAGCGCGCACGGTAGGCATCCACCATCTCGATCACGTGGAACGGCCCGACCGCGCCGATGCGCAGATGCCCCACGTGCAGCACGCCGGAGTTGACCAGCAGATTCAGCGCATCCAATTCCAGCTCGGCAATGTTCTGGGCGATCGGCAGCAGGCGCTGCGCGGTTTCCGACAGATCCAGGCGGCGCCCGCGGCGAAAGAACAGCTCCACGTTGTGCTCGCGCTCCAGCGATTGCACCTGGGTGGTCAGCGTCGGCTGGCTCACGCCCAGCGCGCGCGCCGCGGCGGAAAAGCCGCGATGGCGCGCCACGGCCAGGAAAGCGCGCAATTGGGAGGGCGTCATCTATAGATCCTATCAATAGTTACCAATCATTTTTAGGATTATATCGATAATAAAGGCGTCATAAAGCCTCTTTAATCTTCACGCTGTCCGGACCAAAACCCTTGCTGCACCACGCTTCTTGCCCGTTTTGCATTTATTCCCGGCCGCCCGCCCATGAAGACGGCGGATGCGCCGGACCTGCGTACCCGCCGCGCCATCGATTAAGGATAAAACATGAAACGCCGCTCTCTCTTCGCCCTCTGCCTGGGCGCCCTCGCCGCCTCCCTGCTGGGCCAGCCGGCCGTCGCCGCGCAGACCCTGACGGTCGGCCTGATCCCGGCCGAAGATTCGCAGGCGATGCTGGAAAACAGCAAGGCCGTCATCGACAGCCTGCAAAAGCAGTTGGGCATGCCGGTCAAGCCCTTCATCGCCACCGACTACAACGGCATCATCGAAGCGCTGCGCTCCAAGAAGCTGGACGTGGCCTACCTCGGTCCCTTCTCCTACGTGCTGGCCACCTCGGTGGCCAACGTCGAAGCCTTCTCCGTGGCCGAGACCAAGAAAAGCGGCAAGAGCTACTACAAGAGCCTGATCATCACCCGCAAGGACAGCGGCATCCAGAACCTGGAACAACTGAAGGGCCGCACCATGGCCTTCGTCGATCCCTCGTCCGCCTCCGGCCACCTGTTCCCCAGCGCCGGCCTGCACAAGCTCAATATCGATCCCAACAAGTATTTCTCGCGGGTGATCTTCTCCGGTTCGCATGACGCCAGCATCCTGGCCGTGGCCAACAAGAAGGTCGATGCCGCCGCCGTGGCCGATCGCATCCTGGCCGCCGCCGTCGCCAAGGGCGTGGTGCAGCAGTCCGATCTGAACGTGGTGTGGACCTCGCCCGATATCCCCGAGTCGCCGATGGTCTGGCGCAAGGACCTGGATCCGGCGCTGAAGCAGAAGATCGCCGCCGCCTTCGCCAGCATCAAGGATGTGCAATGGGGCGACCAGGGCGTGCTCAACGGCTTCCTCACCACCAATGACGCCGCCTACAACGTGGTGCGCGACACCGCCAAGATCCTCAACCTCGACCTCAAGGCCATGAAATGATACGGATCCGTTCGCTCACCAAGCAATACGGCAGCAATGCCGTGCTGCGCGGCATCGACCTCGATGTCGCCGCCGGCGAGTTCCTGGTGGTGCTGGGCCCGTCGGGCGCCGGCAAATCGACCCTGCTGCGCTGTATCAACGGCCTGGTCGCACCGACGTCCGGCGAACTGGTGGCGGCCGGATACGACGCCACCGATGCGCGCAAGGTACGCCAGCTGCGCCGCAACGTGGCCATGATCTTCCAGCATCACAACGTGGTGCCGCGCCTGTCGGTACTGAAGAACGTGCTGACCGGGCGGCTCGGCCAGGTGTCCTCGCTGGCGTCCATCCTGCAATTGTTCTCGCGCCAGGACGTGGCGTTGACCATGGATTGCCTGCGCCGGGTCGAGCTCGACCACAAGGCCCATGAACGTACCGACGCCCTGTCCGGCGGCCAGCGCCAGCGGGTCGGCATCGCCCGCGCCCTGGCCCAGCGGCCGCAAGTGATCCTGGCCGACGAACCGGTGGCCAGCCTCGATCCCAAGACCTCGCGCCTGGTGCTGCAATACCTGCGCGCCGCCTGCCGCGAACTGGGCATCACCGTGGTCTGCAATCTGCACCAGGTGGACTACGCCCGCGAATTCGGCGACCGCATCGTCGGCCTGGCCGGCGGCAAGCTGGTGTTGGACGGCCGCGGCGACGAGCTGCGCGATTCCCATCTCAATCTGATCTACGCCGGTCTGGACCAGGTCCAGCACGCCGCGCCCGCCGCCGCGCGCCAGCCGGCGCCGGAACTGTCCGCCCAAGGAGCCCTGTGATGAGCACTCCGATGCAACCCGCCAAGGGCGCCAGCTACCACGACTACGTCTGGACCGGCCCGCGTCCGCTCAAGCTGCGCTCCTGGCTGCTGTGCGTGGCCGCCGTGATCCTGGTGGCCGTGGTGCTGGCCTGGAGCGCGCAAGGCACGCAACTGTCGTGGAGCGAGCTGGCTGGCGGCCTGCCGCAGATCGGCGACTTCATCTCGCGTTCGGTGCCGCCCAACTGGAGCATCCTCGGCAACCTGCTCACGCCGGCCATCGAAACCGTGCAGATCGCACTCTGGGGCACGTTGCTGGGCGTGATCGGCGCCATTCCCGTGTCCTTCCTGGCCGCGCGCAACCTGAACCGCAACCGCGCCGTGTACAACGCGGTGCGTCAGGCGCTCAACGTCACGCGCAGCATCAACGAACTGATCCTGGCGCTGGTGTTCGTCTCGGCGGTCGGCCTCGGCCCCTTCCCCGGCGTGCTGGCGCTGGCGGTGCACGGCGTGGGCATGGTCGGCAAGTTCTTCGCCGAGAGCATCGAGGAAATCGACGACGGCCCGCTGGAAGCGCTGCGCGCCACCGGCGCCCGGCCGCTGCAGGTGATCGTGTTCGGCGTGCTGCCGCAAGTCATCACCGCCTGGATCGCCACCGTGCTCTACCGCTTCGAAGTCAACCTGCGCCAGGCCACCGTGCTGGGCATGGTGGGCGCCGGCGGCCTGGGTTTCGAACTGGTCAACAGCCTGAAGCTGTTCAAGTACCAGGACACCGCGACCTGCATCGTGGTGGTGACCCTGATGGTGGTAGCGGCCGATGCGATGTCCAGCCGCCTGCGCCAGATGATCCAGGACGGCCGCGCGCACTGAACCTGGCAACCCTCCTTTTTCAAGAAACTGTCTCATGTGGAATTTTCATAATCCGGTCGCAGTGCACGCCGGCGCCGGCAGCCTGGCGCGCTTGCCCGAGTTGCTGGCCGGCCGCCGCGCGCTGCTGATCACCTTCCCCGAAGCGCAGGCGCTGGGCCTGGAGCAATACCTCGCCAATCTGCTCGGCGCGCGCTTGGCCGGCATCGAGAACGCGGTGCAGCCCAACCCCGACGTCAGTTGGCTGGCCGCCATGTACGAACGCGTGTGGTCGCGCCACCGCGACGTCGAGTGCATCATCGCCTTCGGTGGCGGCAGCGTGATCGACTGCGCCAAGGCCATGCTGGCGCCCACGCCCTCGGGCCGCTTCGACGAATTGCTGGCGCACCTGCGCGATGGCGCGCCGCTGGACGCGGCCGGCGCCAAGGCGCTGATCGCCGTTCCCACCACCGCGGGTACCGGCAGCGAAGTCACACCCTGGGCCACCATCTGGGACGCCGCCGCCGGCAGCAAGTATTCCTTGCACCGCGCCTGGACCTGGCCGGAAGCGGCGCTGGTCGATCCGCGGCTGATGCTGAGCCTGCCGCCCGGCGCCACGCTGGCCAGCGGCCTGGATGCGTTGTCGCATGCGCTGGAAGCCATCTGGAACGTCAACCGCAATCCGGTCTCGGCCAGCCTGGCCGCGGTCGCCGCGCGGGAAATCGTCGCCACGCTGCCGGCGCTGATGCGCAAGCCCAACGACATCGTCCTGCGCGAGCGCATGGCGGTGGCCGCATTGCAGGCCGGGCTGGCGTTCTCCAACACCAAGACCGCGCTGGCGCATTCGCTGTCCTACGACATCACGCTGCACCACGGCGTGGCGCACGGCATCGCCTGCTCGTTCTCGCTGCCGCACGTGATGCGCCTGGCCTTCGGTCGCGACGACACGGTCGATGCGCTGCTGCTGCAGATCTTCGGCGCCACCGACAAGGACGGCGCCATCGCGCGCCTGAGCCGTTTCCTGGAAGACCTCGGGGTGTCCACCGATCCCGCCCACTACGGCATCGCCGATGCCTGGGACGCGCTGGTGCAGCGCGCCCTGCAAGGACCGCGCGGCCGCAACTTCATCGCCGCCGCCCACTGAACCATTGACCAAGGAGTTCCTCATGACCACCACCGTCCGCCCCGCCATCGCCCTGCAAGCCGTCATCTTCGACTGGGCCGGCACCCTGGTCGATTTCGGCTCGCTGGCGCCGACCCAGATCTTCGTCGATGCCTTCAAGAGCTTCGACATCGCCATCACGCTGGAACAGGCGCGCGGCCCCATGGGCCTGTCGAAGTGGCAGCACATCCGCACGCTGCTGGACGATGCCTCCATCGCCGCGCAATGGAAGACCTACACCGGCCACGAACCCACCGACCGCGACGTGGACGCCATCTACGCGCGCTTCATGCCGATGCAGATCGCCAAGGTCGGCGAGTATTCGCAACCCATCGAAGGCGCCGCGCAACTGCTGTCGGCGCTGCGCGCACGCGGCCTGAAGGTCGGCTCCTGCTCGGGCTATCCGCGCGAAGTGCTGAACGTGCTATTGCCGCTGGCAGCGCGCGACGGCATCGCCCCCGACCACGTGGTGGCCGGCGACGAACTGGAAGCCGGCGGCCGCCCCGGCCCCTACATGGCGCTGGCCAACGTGCTGGCGCTGAAGGTGGGCGACGTGGCCGGCTGCATCAAGGTGGACGACACCGTGCCCGGCATCGAAGAAGGCATCCGCGCGGGCATGTGGAGCGTGGGCGTTTCGCTCTCGGGCAACGAAGTCGGCTGCACCCGGGCCCAGCTCGATGCACTTGAGCCGGCTCAAGTCGCCGCGCTGAAGCAGCAAGCCGAAGCGCGCCTGCGCGCGGCCGGCGCGCACTACGTGATCGATTCGGTGGCCGATCTGCCGGGCGTGATGGCGCAGATCGAGACGCGTCTGGCGGCGGGCGAGCGGCCTTAACCCCATCTCCGCCATCCCGGCCTGCGCCGGGATGGCGGGTAGCAAGCTGCGTGAACGAAAGAAGGCATTGGCCATCTCCACAGTGTCGTCCTGGCGCAGGCCGGGATCCAGCGTCGTTCGCCACGTCACTTCACGTCATATCGTCTCGCTACGTCGCACTCAGCACTGAGCGATGCGGGCCCCTATAATGGCCCTTCCAAGACGAAAAAAACCTCCATGACTGCCTACCTCTTCGTCCTCGCCGTCGGCCTTGCGGCCGGCATGATCAGCGGCGTCATCGGCACCGGCTCCTCCATCATGCTGTTGCCGGTGCTGGTCTATAACTTCGGCCCCAAGCAGGCGGTACCCATCATGGCGGTCGCCGCCGTGATGGCCAACCTGTCGCGCGTGCTGGCCTGGTGGCGCGTGGTGGACTGGCGCGCGTTCGCGGCCTATTCGATCACCGGTGTGCCGGCCGCCATCCTCGGTGCGCGCACGCTGCTGACGCTGCCCGCACACTGGATCGACATCGGCCTCGGCCTGTTCTTCATCGCCATGGTGCCGGTGCGGCACTGGCTCAAGCGCCACAACTTCAAGCTGGCGCTGTGGCAACTGGCCATCTGCGGCGGCGTCATCGGCTACCTGACCGGCATCGTGCTCTCCACCGGCCCGCTGAGCGTGCCCGCCTTCACCGCCTACGGCCTGACCAAGGGCGCCTTCCTCTCCACCGAAGCAGCCAGCTCGCTGGTGCTCTATGTCGGCAAGGTGCTGACCTTCCGCGAGATGGGCGCGATGCCGCTGAGCGTGTTCCTGCAAGGCCTGCTGGTAGGCGGCTCGCTGATGGCCGGTACCTTCATCGGTAAGGCCTTCGTGATGAAGATGAGCGAGCGGCACCACCAGCGATTGCTGGATGCGCTGCTCATCGTGTCGGGGCTGTCGCTGCTCTGGGCGGCCATTCACGACCACTGATCAGGCAGCGGTTTTCCTTGCACGGACAGGTCTGGCGGCGGGCTTCCTTGCCGCCACCCCGGTCTTGGGCACGATCGGTTTCGCCGTTGGTTTTGCCGTTGGTTTTGCCGTTGTTTTTGCCGTTGTTTTCGCGACTGGTTTGGTGCCTGCTTTGGTGCCTGGTTTGGCGGCCGATTTCACCACCGGCTTCGTTGCAGCCTTCACGCCCGCATTTGCCGCGCGCTTGGGTGCCGACTTGATGGCTTTCGCCGTTGACGGAGCCTTGGCGGGAACCGCTTTTCCCGGGGTAACCTTGATCGCTCTTTTTACCGGCTTGGCGGCCTGCGCCTTCTTCGCCGGCAGGCTGATCTCGTCCGGCTGTTCGCCGATCGCGGTGGTCAGCTTGCGCGCCAGCGCGATCACCTTGTCCGGATCGACATCCAGCGTACCGATCAGGAATTCGATGATCTCCGCGCGCGGATTGGCCAGCGTCGGTTCGATCATCATCACCGCCGCCGCCAGCGCCAGCGCGCGTTCGCGCGTGGCATTGTCGGGCAGCATGCGTTCCAGCGCGTTGAGGGCTTCCACCGGCGCCACCGCGGTGATGCGGGCCTGTTCCTTCAGCAACTGCACCCAGTTGGTTTGCGGCGACACGCTGGCATGCATGTTGGGCAACTGCGCCAGCAGGCGCGCCAGGCGCAGGCTGCGGCGTTCGAAGGCGCCGATCGAGACCATGCCAGCGATGACGATGCGGCACACCGCCTCTGCAAAGCCGCCGTCGTCGATGCCGGCCAGCACCGCATCGCGGTACTCGCCCAATTCATGCAGCGCGCGCCGGTGCGCCACCTCGGCGTCGGCTTCGCGCGGCGGCAGCCAGGCGCCCAGGCCGTTGGGGCCGAACATCTGGCGCGTCATCTTCACCGTGCGCGCGTCGCGCTGGTCGCGGAAGGCGTTGAGCTCGTCGGTGATGCGCTGAGCCATGCGCTGCTCGAATTGCTTGAGCGGATGATCCGCGGCCAACTGCACCCGCTTGGCGCGCGCCTGGGCGGCTTGATGGCGGATGAAGGCGGCAGCCGGGTGCGAATCCGAGAACAACTGGCGCTGCATGCGCATGGCGTTGAATTTCATCAGCGCATTGGCGGTCTCGCGGGTGGATGCCATGCGTACCCACGGACGCAGCCAGGTCTTGTAGAGCCGCGAATTGATCTCTGACCACTGGCTGATGGTCGAGAAGATCGCTTCTTCCTCGCGGCCTTCCGGATTGAGCTTGCGGATGTCGTCCATGGTGCGGTGTTCGTAATGCGCCGTGTAGTCGCCCGGCTCCAGTTCGTCCCAGCGCTGGGTCTGCTTGCCGTCCTTGCGTTCCAGTTTCATTTCATAGAGGCCGGGCGGCAGGCTTTCGATCACGTCCAGCGAGCTGACCAGTTGGTCGTGCTCCTTCAGCGCCACCGAACCGCCGACGAAGATGCCCAGATGACCCACGCTCTCGTGCAGCACATAAATGATGGTGCGGCCGGCGGCGGCGATGGCGCGCTCGTCGCCCCAGGTGTCGATGATCCAGTTCAGTGCCTGCGGCGGCGGCGTGATGTTGTCGCCCCAGGAGGCGAACACCACGATGGGCGCGCTGATGTCGCGCAGGTTGACGGCCTGGCCCTTGACCTGCAGTTCGCCGCGCGCCAGCTTGTTGCCGACGAACAGGTTCTCGGTGATGGCCTCGATCTCGGCGCCGGTCATGCGGAAGAAACCGCCCCACCAGCGTTCGAATTCCAGGAAGCGCGGCGCTTCGTGATCCACGCCGGACCAGAGGTTGTAATACTTGTTCCAGAAGGTGTTGGCGGGATTGAGCTTCTCGAAATTCTCTACCAGATAGGCGCCGTCGAAACGGTCGGCGCCGAGATCGGCCGCCAGCGAAGCCAGCCAGGTACCGCCCAGCGTGGCGCCGCTGTAGCGCATGGGATTGAGCTGCGAGCTGCCGGCCCAGTAGGAGGCCGGCGCGCCCACCATCATCAGCGGCCCGAACAGTTCCGGCCGCACCGCGTCCAGCGTCATCATGGCCCAGCCTGCCTGGCAGTTGCCGATCACCACCGGCTTGGCCTGGCATTGCGGATGGCGGCGGATCACCTCTTCCAGGAAACTGGCTTCGGCATCCATCACCGAAGTCAGGGTCTGGCCATCCTCGGGCTCGGGCCGGAAGGTCACGAAATAGACGGTGTGGCCAGCCTTCATCGCCATGCCCACCTCGGAATCGAACTTGAAGCCACCGATGCCCGGCCCGTGGCCGGCGCGCGGATCGACCACCACCACCGGCCGCGCCTGCGGATCGACCGGCAGGCCGGGCGGCGGCTGCAGCCGCAGCAGCGCATAGTTGCAGGGCTGCGGCAGGTCATGGCCGTCCAGCACCAGCTCATGGTCGAACTTGAGCAGCGGCGGCGTGCCCTGCTCCAGGTGTTCCAGATAATCGTTGCCGCGATCCAACAGTGTCTCCAGGAACAGGAAGCTGCGCTGCATGGAATCGGTCAGGTAGGCGTTGAGGTCGGCCCAGCCGCCAGCCTGCGCTGCCGCGGGCGTGTCGGCCGTGGCGGTGGCTGTGGTTGCGGTCGTTGCGGCTCGGTCGTCGGGCTTCTTGCGGCTTGCCATGGGTCTGCTCCCAGGTAGTTGGTCAGCTCCATGATACGGAGAAAGAAGGCGGCAAATCGCACGATCTCTGAGACAATGGAACCGCATTTCCCGGTATTGATGACAAAACAATTGCACGGAGGGAATCTTCATGAAGCTCCACAGCCTGGTTGACCAGCCCGGCAAGTTGCCGACAGTCCCCAAGGTGGTTCAGCAACTGATCGCCAGCTTCAATTCCGAAGACGTCTCCTCCGCCGACATCGCGCGCCAGATCGCCGCCGATCCGGCGCTCTCCGCCAAGCTGCTGCGGCCGGCCAATTCCGCTTTCTTCCACGCCTCGCGCACCGTCGGCACGGTGGACGACGCCTTGCGCATGCTGGGCTTCGTGATGGTACGCAACCTGGTGCTGGGCAACGGCATGGTGGCCGCCTTCAAGAACACCAAGGGCATGGACCTGCCGCAGTTCTGGCGCCACAACCTCTACACCGCGGTGGCCGCGCGCTGGCTGGCCATGCATGCCGGCATCCACGGCGAAGACAACGGCGACGCCGTGTTCACGGTCGGCATGATGCACGGCATCGGCCAGTTGCAATTGCACGCGGTGGCCGCGGCCGACGTGGCGCCGCTGGACAAGCAGATCAATGTGCTCGACGCCGCCCGCGCCGACAAGGAAAAAGAAGCCTGGGGCTTCCATTACGCCGACGTCTCCGCCGAACTGGCCAAGATCTGGAATTTCCCCGACGCGCTCGCCTCGGCGCTGCGCGACGTGCCGACCCCGCTGGGCTCGGGCAAGCTGGACCGCGCCGCCGGCTGGGTGCATCTGGGCGCCTGGGCGGCGCGGGTGGAAGTCCTGAAACTCGACGACGAGGCCGCGCGCGCCTGCTATCCCGTGCAAGTGGGCAAGAAGCTGGGCGTGGATCCGGCATGGGCGCCACTGCTGGTCAAGCATGCGCCCGACAAGGCCGAGCACGCCATACCCGCGCTCAAGGAATTGTCGGCCGGGCTGGACGCCATGCTGGAATAACACTGGAGCACCGCATGGACGCACTGATCGGACTGGCCGGCGGGCTCGCCAGATGGCTATTGATCCAAGGCCTGTTCTGCCTGATCGGCTGCCTGGCGCTCAAGGTGCTGACGCTGGGCCGCTATCCCGACCTGGGCCGGCTGCGCAAGACCGGCTGGCGCCATCTGCCCGATGTCGAACTGATCGCGCTGTTCGGCCTGGCCTGCATCGTCTGCCTGGCGCTTGCGGCGGCGCGCTGGCGCTAGGCCGTCGAAGCCAGCCAGCGCCGCAATCCCTGCTCCGCCTCTTCCCGCGACGCTGCTACCAGTTGCGGCACGCCGAAGGCGCGCGCGGCGCCTTCACTCATCGCTTGCAGCGCCTCCCGGCGTTGCGCGTCCGGCTCGACGCTGGCCAGGCCGCGGCAATGGCGCATCAACCGTTCCTTGTTGCACTTGAGCCAGATCGCACGCAAGCGCCGGTCTTCGTGATCCTCTTCCCCGCGCGGCTGTTCGAACAGCACGGCGAAGGCCTGGCCATGATTCAGCAAGGCCTCCATCTCGCGTGCCCATTGCGGTGCATAGCCCGGCAGCGCCCGCTCGCCGCGAAAACGCAGCAGCGGAAAGCCGCTCAGGTCGTGCAACGGGAAATCGTCTTGAAGTAGTGTCATCCCTGCTCTCCTTTCTGATGATGAACCTGGCGCGGCGCATCCCGCCAGCCGCCGCCCAGGGAGCGATAAAGGTGGACGCGCGCCAGCGAGACCGCCATCGCGCTGACCGAGGTGGCGGCATACAGGCTGATCATCCAGCTACCCTCGTCGCGCCCGATGCCCATGGCGCCGCGGATATCGGCCAGGGCCATCTTGGTGACGTTCTCGTTGAGGCCGGCGATCAGCACGGCCAGCAGCACGCCGGCCAGGCCGGTCATGATGCGCAGGCCAAATGCCGGCTGCGCCGGTGCGGCGGTGCGTGCAGCGGTGGCCAGCGCGGGCGCGATGGCGTTCACGGCGCGCTCCGGCGTAGCCTGGCGGGAGGGTAAGCAAGCAGGAAAGACATGATCGAATTCCGGTAACGAAGGATGAGGTCAGTATAGAAATCTCCATCCCTTGCGAAAATTGATCATTGGCTAATCGAGGATTACGCCAAGTGGAAGAGTACGCCATGCAGGCGCGACGAGGCGCGCCGGCCAGGTGGCGCGCAAGAAAGAAAGCGGAAAGGGAAAGCGCCGCGTCAGGCCGCGGCCGTACTGCAAGCCTGCTTCAGCAAGCGTCGCAGCCAGCGATGGGCGTCGTCGTTGTCCAGCCGCGGATGCCAGGCCTGGACGATGTTGACCGGTTCCAGCGCCACCGGCAGCGTGAAATCGCGCAGCGTCAGGCCGAGTGCGCGCACGCTGTCCAGCATGCTGGTCGGCATCAGCGGCAGGATCAGGTCCGAGCCCGCCAGGGCGAAGATGGCCGAGTGAAAGTTGGGCGTCACCAGCGTGACGCGGCGCGCCAGGCCTTGCCGGGCCAGTGCATCGTCGATCGGGCCGCTGGCGCGGCCGCGACGCGAAACGCTGATGTGGGCGTGCGCGACGAAGCGCTCGGCATCGATGGGCGCGTCGAAGAGCGGATGATCGGCCCGCGCCAGCCCGACGAAGCCAGTGCGGAACAGGCTCTGGGTCTTGGTGTCCGGGCTGAAGTTGCGGCTGCCGCTGATGTACAGGTCGATGCGCCCTTCTTCCATCGCGCGGTCATCGACATCGCCCTCGGAAACGAAGCGCAGCACCGTGCGCGGCGCATGGCGGTCGAGCAACTGGCGCAGGCGGCTGCCGAAGGTGCCGACAAAGACGTCATTGGCGCGCAGGTTGAAGGTGCGCTCCAGTTGCATCAGATCGACCTCGCGCCCGGCGGTGAACACCAGGTGCGCCTGTTCGATCAGGGCGCGCACCTGCTCACGCAGCTCCAGCGCGCGCGGCGTGGGCGCCAGGCCGCGCCCGGAACGCACCAGCACCGGGTCGCCGAAGGCGTCGCGGATGCGATTGAGCGTGCGGCTCATGGCCGGCGCGCTGATGTTGAGACGGCGCGCCGCAGCCGTGGCGCTGCCTTCCTCCAGCAGGACGTCGAAGGCGATCAGCAGGTTCAGGTCCGGCAATCTCATGGCGACAGTATAGTCGCGCCCTGGTACCTGCGCTGGCTGAAACAGTTGCGCGCGGCGCAATGCAGGATTGCCCGCGACGAAATCGCGGACTCAGGTCGCGCAGATGCTGCAGCTATGTCCCTTGCAGTTGTGCAGCACGCTACTGCGCCCCGCTCCCGCATGGGCGCCGGGGCCGGCGGCGCCCTGCCCGGCCAGTTGCTCGGCGCCGTTGCGCGGGCGCCAGCGCTCCTTCACCTGCAGGCCGACGCGCCCGCCGGTCAGCATGGGGGCGGCGGCGGTGTCCTGCTTGCAGTAAGGGCAAGCGACCGCGCCCTGCAACGCCTGCATCGACAGGAATTTCTCGAAGATGCCTTCGCAGTGGCTGCAACGGATATCGTATAAGGGCATGTCTTGCTCCGGTAAATGGTCTCGCGCGGCGGAGCCGGCGTCGCCCGGCTCCGCGTCCTTGCCAGCCGACTGTCGCTAGGGCTTGCGGCCCCAGTAGGACTTGTCGTTCAGCATGCCCTTGGGCGTGATGTCCTGGTCGAAGATCGAGGTCGGCAAGGCCACCGTGCAGGCGCAGTTCGGGATATCGACGATGCCGCCGATGCGCCCTTCCACCGGCGCCGCGGTCAGCAGCATGTAGGCCTGGCTGCCGGTGTAGCCGAAGTGCGTCAGGTAATCGATCGCCTTCAGGCAAGCCTGGCGGTACGCCACCGTCGCGTCCAGATAGTAATTGACGCCGTTCTCGACGCTGATGCCTTCGAAGGTCAGCCACTGCTCGTAGTGCGGCTTGACGATGCTGGGCATGAAGATCGGCGAGGTGATGTTGTACTTGGCCATGCCGCCCTTGATCAGGTCGAAGCCGACGTGGCTCACGCCGTCCATCTCGATGGCGCCGCAGAAGCCGATCTCGCCGTCGCCCTGCGAGAAGTGCAGGTCGCCCATCGAGAAACCGGCGCCCTTGACGTACACCGGGAAGAAGATGCGCGTGCCGGCCGACAGATCCTTGATGTCGGTGTTGCCGCCATGCTCGCGCGGCGGCACGGTGCGCGCCGCGGTCTTGGCCATCTCGTCGAACTTGGCGCCGGTCAGGCCGCGCAGCACGGCGGTGCTCGGATCGGGCGGCTTGGCCAGGCCCTTGGCCGCCAGCGGCGCCTCGCGGCGGTTCCACTCGGCCAGCAGGTCATGCGACGGCAGGCAGCCCATCAGGCCGGGGTGCGTCAGGCCGGCGATACGCACGCCGGGGATGTGGCGCGAGGTTGCGTACAGCCCCTTGAGGTCCCAGATCGCCTTGTCGGCATCGGGGAAGTAGTCGGCCAGGAAGCCGCCGCCGTTTTCCTTGGCGAACACGCCGGAGAATCCCACCGGCGTTACCGGTTTGATGTCCAGCAGGTCGATCACCAGCAGGTCGCCGGGTTCTGCGCCTTCGACGTGGAACGGGCCGGTCAGCGGATGGGCGCGCGTCAGATCGACGTTCTTGACGTCGGAGACGTCGTCGGTGTCCTTGATCTGGGCATCCAGGAAGTCCAGCGATTCGATCAGGATCGATTCGCCCGGCTTCACCGAGGACAGGAACGGCAGATCCGGATGCCAGCGGTTGTGCCCCAGTTCCGGCTGTTCGGCCAGCGGTTGGCCGGGCTTGATCTTGAAGTGTTGCATGCGATCTCCTTTAGGTAGGGTGCGTGGTGGTGCTGCCTGTAGCGTGTCGTGCGCGGCCGCGCTTGATTCGGCTTGATTCGGCGTGGTTTCGCCCGGTTGCGTTTTATTCCGTGGGAATGCCCGGCACCGGGCATTCCGGGGTGCCGGCGCTCTTGCGGGTGATCGCCTCCACCCGGGCGCGCGCGCCCTGCGGATCGGTGACCCAGGTCTTGTAGAAATCGAAGGGACAATCGGCCACGCCGGCCGGCGATTCGCCCGAATTGATCTTGCCGGTGTAACCACGGTGCAGCAGCTTGAAGAGGTGGTTCTGCGATTGCCAGTTGCGGCGCGCATCGCGGATCGCGCCCACCGAGAGTTCGGCGTACTGGATGCCCATTTCCTCGGTGCCGCATTCGCCCAGCGTGCGGCCGTCGAAGCCGACGATGGCCGAGTGGCCGAAGTACGAATAGACGCCGTCGAAGCCGGCCGCGTTGGCCACCGCCACATAGACGTTGTTCATCCACGCCATCGCCTTGGCCACCAGGATCTGCTGCCCCTTGGCCGGGTACATGTAACCCTGGCAGCGCACCACCAGCTCGGCCCCCTTCATGGCGCAGTCGCGCCAGATCTCGGGGTAGTTGCCGTCGTCGCAGATGATCAGGCTGATCTTCAGGCCCTTGGGGCCGTCGCAGACGTAGGTCTGGTCGCCCGGATACCAGCCTTCGATCGGCGTCCACGGCATGATCTTGCGGTACTTCTGCACGATCTCGCCCTGGTCGTCGATCAGGATCAGGGTGTTGTACGGCGCCTTGCGCGGATGCTCCTCGTGGCGCTCGCCGGTCAGCGAGAACACGCCCCACACGCCGGCGATGCGGCAGGCTTCCGAGAAGATGCGGGTCTCGTCGCCCGGCACCGTGGCGGCGGTCTCAAGCATCTCGGCTTCGTCATACATGATGCCGTGGGTGGAATATTCAGGAAACACCACCAGGTCCAGTCCCGGCAGCCCCTGCTTCATGCCGACCAGCATGGCGGCGATCCGGCGTGCGTTGTCCAGCACCTCGCCGCGGGTGTGCAGGCGCGGCATCTTGTAATTGACCACGGCCACGCCGACCGCGTCCTTGCTGCTCGATATGTCTCCATGCCTCATGATGTGGCTCCTTTGCGAATGCCGCCGCTAGACGGACAGGTACTTGCTGATGGTGGGCGCATCGACGTGGTCGCGCGTGTCTTCGTACACGAAGCGACCCTTGTCGATCACCAGGAAACGGTCGGCGATCTCCAGCGTGAAGCTGAGCACCTGCTCCGACACGATGATGGTGAGCTGGCGGATCTTGCGGATTTCCTTCAGGCTGCGCGCGATGTCCTTGATGATGGAAGGCTGGATGCCCTCGGTCGGCTCATCCAGCAGCAGCACGCGCGGATTGGTGGCCAGCGCGCGGGCGATCGCCAGTTGCTGCTGCTGGCCGCCCGACAGATTGCCGCCCTTGCGCCCGCGCATGTCGTACAGCACCGGGAACAGCGCATACAGCTCGTCGGGCACCTTGCCGCGCGCCTGCGGGCCGAGCCCGGTCTGGATGTTTTCCAGCACCGTCATGCCGGGAAAGATCATGCGACCCTGCGGCACGTAGGCCACGCCGCGCGCCACGCGCTGATGGCTTTCCAGCCCGCCCAGCTCGACGCCGTCGATACTGATGCTGCCCTCGCGCAGCGGCAGGATGCCCATCAGGGTCTTGAACAGCGTGGTCTTGCCCATGCCGTTGCGCCCCATGACGGCGACGATTTCTTCCTTGGCCACCGACAGGTTGATGTCGTGGATGACCGCGCTCTGACCGTAGCCGGAGGCGAGTTGGGATACCTTGAACATGAGTGGCTCCGCAATATCGATGAGTGGTCAATGGCCCAGGTACACGTCGATCACCCTGGGATCGGCCTGCACCTTCTCCATGCTGCCTTCGGCCAGGATCTTGCCCTGGTGCAGCACGGTCACCTTGTGCGCGATGCTCTTGACGAAATCCATGTCGTGCTCGATCACCACCACCGAACGCCCCTGGCTGATGCGCCCCAGCAGTTGGGCGGTCTTCTCGCGCTCGGAGACGCTCATGCCGGCCACCGGCTCGTCCAGCATCAGCAGCTCGGGCTCCTGCATCAGCAGCATGCCGATCTCCAGCCACTGCTTCTGGCCGTGCGACAGCAGATCGGCCTGGGTATGCAGCTGGGCGTCGAGGAAGATCTCCGCCGCCACCGCCTCGACCCGCGCCACCACGTCGGGCGAGCGCTTGAAGGTCAGCGCGCCGAACACCTTGCGGCCGCGCCGGAAGGACATTTCCAGGTTCTCGAACACACTGAGGTTTTCGTAGATCGACGGCGTCTGGAACTTGCGCCCCACCCCGGCCCGCACGATGGCGTGCTCGCTCATCCTGGTGAGCTCGTGGTCGTTGAAGCGGATGCTGCCCGAGGTGGCGCGCGTCTTGCCGCAGATCAGGTCCAGCACGGTGGTCTTGCCGGCGCCGTTGGGGCCGATCACCACGCGTACTTCATTGCGCTGGACGTACAGGTTGAGCTTGTCCACCGCCTTGAAGCCATCGAAGGACACCGTCAGGTCTTCGATCGCCAGGACCGGATGGGCATCCGATTCGAATCCGATTGCTGCGTCGCTCATTTGCTGGCCTCCAGGGTGGCGCCGGGTTCGATGCCGTCGCGGGCGGTGTCGGGAGCGGCCGGCCGCGCCGGCGCCTTGGTCTGGGCAATCTCAGGTGCGGCCATCGTCGCCGGCTGACGGCGCAGGCGCGCCATCAGGCGCTTGCCCTGGCTTTGATAGAGACCTGCCAGGCCGTTGGGGAAGTACATCACCACCGCGATGAACAGGCCGCCCATCAGGAACAGCCACAGTTCAGGGAAGGTCTCGGAAAAATAGGTCTTGCCGAAGTTCACCAGCAGCGTGCCGTAGACCGCGCCCAGCAGCGACATGCGGCCTCCGACGGCGGCGTAGATGACCATCTCGATGGAGGGCACGATGCCGACGAAGGATGGCGACATGAAGCCGACCTGCAGCGTGAACATGGCGCCGCCGATGGCCGAGAACATGGCCGCCGCGCAGAACACGAACACCTTGAAGCTGGCCACGTCGTAGCCGGAGAAGCGCACCCGTTCTTCCTTGTCGCGCATCGCCACCAGCAGCCGGCCCAGCTTGGAACTCAGCACGTAGCGGCCGAACAGGATGCAGGCAAACAGCAGGCCGGCGTTGACGAAGTACAGGATCAGCTTGGCGCTGTCGGTGCGGATGTCCCAGCCCATCAGGGTCTTCAGGTCGGTGATGCCGTTGACGCCGCCAGTCAGGCCTTGCTGGCCGATGATCAGGATCGACAGGATCGCCGCGATGGCCTGCGTGACGATGGAGAAATAGACGTCGCCCACGCGCCGCTTGAACATCGCCAGGCCGATCAGGAAGGCCAACAGCGTCGGCACCGCCAGCACCGCCAGCACGGTGAAGCCGAAGCTGTGGAAGGGTTGCCACATGGCCGGCAAGGCGGTGATCTGGTTCCAGTCCATGAAGTCGGGAATGCCCGGCGTGGACTGGATCTTGGTGCTGATCGGGTCGGACGCTTCCAGCTTCAGGAACATCGCCATGCAATAGCCGCCCAGGCCGAAGAACACGCCCTGCCCCAGGCTGAGAATGCCGCCGTAGCCCCAGCACAGCACCAGGCCGACGGCGACGAAGGCGTAGGACAGGTACTTGCCGACCAGGTTGAGGCGGAACATGTCCATCGTCAGCGGGAACACCACCAGCAGCAGCGCGCCCAGCACCAGCAGTCCCAGCAGGCCGGAGCGGCCGCCCAGTAATTTCTCATATGCTGCATTCATCGTGGAACCTCGCGAAGGGAGAGTCGGGAAAGGCCGGCCCGCATCACTTGCGCACCTTGGCCGAGAACAGGCCCTGCGGACGCAGCATCAGGATCAGGATCACCGCCGACAGCGTGAGCACCTTGGCCATCGATCCGGTCAGGAAGAATTCGGCGGTGGACTGGGTCTGGGCGATCGAGAACGCCGAGGCGATGGTGCCGATCAGGCTCTGGGCGCCGCCGAACACCACCACCAGGAAGGTATCGACGATGTACAGCGAGCCGCTGGTGGGACCGGTCGAGCCGATGGTGGTGAACGCCGCCCCGGCCACGCCCGCCACGCCGCAGCCCAGGACGAAGGTGGTGCGATCGACCTTGCGGGTATTGATGCCGACCGCGCCGCTCATCACCCGGTTCTGCATGGTGGCGCGTACCTGCAGCCCCCAGCGCGAACGGAACAGCAGCACGAAGATGGCGCCGGTCAGCAGCACCGTCAGGCCCATCATGAACAGGCCGTTGATGGGAATGTCGATGGCATCGGTGGGCTTGAACGAGCCCAGCAGCCAGTCCGGCAAGGTGGCGCTGACTTCCTTGGCGCCGAAGATGGAGCGGAACGTCTGCTGCATCGCCAGCGACAGGCCCCAGGTGGCCAGCAGCGTGTCCAGCGGGCGCTTGTAGAGGCGGCTGATCAGCAGCAGTTCGGTCAGGTAGCCGATCCCGTAGGCCACCAGGAAGGACAACACCACCGCGCCGAAGAAGTAGAACGGCTGCAGGCTGGGTGCATAGGTGGTGGTCAGATGCGACAGCAGATAAGTGATGTAGGCGCCGATGGTGAGGAACTCGCCATGCGCCATGTTGATCACGCCCATCTGCCCGAAAATGATGGCCAGCCCCAGCGCCATGAGCAGCAGCACGCAGAACACCGACAGGCCGTTGAAGCCCTGCATGGCGAAGATGGCGCCGAATTCGGATAGAGAAACCATGTTGACTCCCGCCGTGGGCGATGAAGGATGGAGCGAAAACGCCGACGCGCGCGCCGGCAAGCCGTGGGGCGACGGCGCCCGCATGTCACAACAGGCGCCGCCGCTTTGCTGCTCGGATCGACGGCCGCGGCGCCATCTCCGTCATCCCGGCGCTGACCGGGATCCGGTGCCGTTCGTCGCCCGGCCGCACAGGCCGGGAGAAAGAACGCCACCGGCAAGACTTGACGACGCCGTGGCCGTACAGGCTTATTGATAGCCCTTGGGGAAAGGATTCGGCTCGATCAGATCGGACTCGTAGATGACCTTGAACTGGCCGTCCTTCTGCGCCTCGCCGATGCGGGTCTTGCTCCACAGGTGGTGGTTCTCGTGCACCTTGACGTAGCCTTCCGGCGCGGTCTTCAGCTCGATGCCGGGCGAAGCGGCGACTACCTTGTCAACGTCGAAGCTGCCGGCCTTCTCGACCGCCGCCTTCCACAGCCAGGGGCCGAGGTAAGCCGCCTGGGTGACGTCGCCGATCACCGAATTGGCGCCGAACTTGGCCTTGAATTCGGCCACGAATTTCTTGTTGTTGGCGTTGTCCAGGCTCTGGAAATACTTCATCGAGGCGAAGAAGCCTTCCACGTTCTCGCCGCCGATGCCCAGCATTTCATCCTCGGTCACCGAGATGGTCAGCAGATTCTGGGTCTTGGCGGTGACGCCGGCCGCCTTCAACTGCTTGTAGAAAGCCACGTTGCTGCCGCCGACCACGTCGGCGAAGATCACGTCGGGCTTCTTCAGCTTGATCTTGTTGATCAGCGAACCGAACTGGGTGTTGCCCAGCGGGTAGTACTCCTCGCCCACCACCGAACCCTTGAGCACGTTTTCGATGTGCTTGCGGGCGATCTTGTTGGAGGTGCGCGGCCAGATGTAGTCCGAACCGACCAGGAAGAAGGTCTTGGCCTTCTTTTCCTTGGCCACCCAGTTCAGACCTGCCAACACCTGTTGCGTCGCCTCCTGGCCCGTGTAGAACACGTTCTTGGATTGTTCCAGGCCTTCATAGAAGGTCGGGTAGTACAGCAAGCCGTTGTCCTTCTCGAACACCGGCAGCACCGCCTTGCGCGAAGCCGAGGTCCAGCAGCCGAAGACGGCCGCCACGCGGTCGTTTTCCAGCAGCTTCTTGGCCTTTTCGGCGAAGGTGGGCCAGTCGCTGGCGCCGTCTTCCTGGATGATCTTGATCTTGCGGCCGAGGATGCCGCCCATGGAGTTGATCTGGTCGATGGCCAGGCGCTCGGCCTGGATCGAACCGGTTTCGCTGATGGCCATGGTGCCGGTGGCCGAGTGCAACTGGCCGACGGTGACTTCGGTGTCGGTGATGGCCAGCTTGGTGGTGTTGACCTTGGCGGTCGGGAACTGCTGCGCCATGGCCAGGCCGGGAAGCGCCGCGGCTGCCGCACCGGCGGCCAGGCCCATCAGGATCTTGCGCCGCCGGGATATGGGAGGGCGGGACGAGGAACGGTGCGACATGCGGTACTCCTTTCGGGCATTGTTGGACGTTATTGGAGGCGATCGTGGCGGTTGCCGGCCCGGGGGCCGGAACGAACGACGCCGGGAGGCGCCGGGCCGCGGCATGCGTGCATGCGAGTCTTTCCCCTCATGCCCGCCGGGACCTCCCCGCCGTTCGTTCTGGGACGAAGAATAGGATTGGCGGTGCGGCGCAACAATACGTCGTTTGACGTAAAACCCCGCGCAGGCGGGCGTTCCGCCGATGCACAGCTTTCGCCCGCGCGCGGCATGGTATTGGTGCGTGGCCCGGCCGCGTCTCCCGCCGCTCAGGAATCCGTCGGCTTCGGGCGTGCCGCGTTTTGGTGAAAAGCGGCAAAAACGGCCGCGCGACCTACGTCATTTGACGTATGCCCACGCCCGCGGATTGGTTTGAAAATTGCTTTCATTGAGCGCCGACGGCCGTGCCCGGCCGGCCATGTTGTCGCGCCGCATGCAGGATCCCGCGCGACGGCGTGAAGCCGCCCCGTGCACGGCCGCCGGCCGCCCACCCGAACGCGAGCAAAATGTGACCACCCCCGCCACACAAAGGATCGTCAAGGTCCGGCGCGACTACAACACCTGGGTCGCCAAGGAGACGCTGGAAGACTATGCGCTGCGCTACACGCCGCGCTCGTTCCGGCGCTGGTCGGAGTTCCGCCTGGCCAACACGGCGCTGGGCGCGACCTCCTTCCTGGCGCTGGAAGCGATCGCCGGCGCGGTCACGCTGAGCTACGGCTTCACCAATACCTTCTGGGCCATCCTGTGCGTGATGGTGCTGTTCTTCCTAACCGGCCTGCCGATCGGCTACTACGCGGTGCGCTACGGGGTGGACATGGATCTGCTCACGCGCGGCGCCGGCTTCGGCTACATCGGCTCCACGGTGACCTCGCTGATCTACGCCAGCTTCACCTTCATCTTCTTCGCGCTGGAGGCGGCGATCATGGCGCAGGCCGTCGAAATCTATTTCGGCCTGCCGCTGGTCTATGGCTACGTGCTCTGCTCGCTGATCATCATTCCGATGGTGGCCTACGGCATCACCCTCATCAACCGCCTGCAGATGTGGACCCAGCCGCTGTGGATCGTCCTGCTGGCGCTGCCCTACATCTGCGTGCTGCACAAGGAACCGGACGCGCTGGCCAACCTGATCACCTTCGCCGGCCGCGCCGAGGACGGGCACTCCTTCAACCTGCTGCTGTTCGGCGCGGCGTCCACGGTGGCCTTCTCGCTGATCGCCCAGATCGCCGAGCAGGTCGATTTCCTGCGTTTCCTGCCGGAGAAGACGCCGGCCAACCGCGGCCGCTGGTGGACTGCCCTGCTGCTGGCCGGGCCAGGCTGGATCCTGCTGGGCGGCGCCAAGATGCTGGGCGGCGCCCTGCTGGCTTTCCTGGCGATCCAGCACGAGATCCCCATGAGTAAGGCAGTGGAGCCGACCCAGATGTACCTGGTGGGTTACCAGTACGTCTTCTCCAACCCGGCGCTGGCGCTGGGCGCGGTGGTGCTGTTCGTGGTGGTGTCGCAGATCAAGATCAATGTCACCAATGCCTATGCCGGCTCGCTGGCCTGGTCCAATTTCTTCGCGCGGCTCACGCACAGCCATCCGGGCCGGGTGGTCTGGCTGGTGTTCAATGTGCTGATCGCGGTGCTGCTGATGGAGCTGGGCGTGTTCAATGCGCTGGAACACGTGCTGGCGCTGTACAGCCTGGTGGCGATGTCATGGATAGGCGCGGTGGTGTCCGACCTGGTGATCAACAAGCCGCTCAGGCTCTCGCCGGCGCATATCGAGTTCAAGCGCGCCCACCTGTATGACGTCAACCCGGTGGGCGTGGGCTCGATGGCGATCGCCTCCATCCTCTCGGCCGTCGCCATGTCGGGCGCGCTGGGCAAGACGGCGGCCGCGCTGGCGCCCTTCATCGCGCTGGGCACCGCGCTGCTGTGCGCGCCGCTGATCGCGCTGGCCACCGGCAGCCGCTATTACATCGCCCGGCGCGACACGCTGTCCGGCCACGCGGCGCACGCCCAGGACCAGCTCGATTGCGTGATCTGCGGCAACCGCTTCGAAACGCCCGACATGGCGCACTGTCCGGCCTACCAGGGCGCCATCTGCTCACTGTGCTGCTCGCTCGACGCGCGTTGCAACGACCGCTGCAAGACGCCCGCCGCGCGGCTTCCCAATCAGATCTTCCATACCCTGCGCAGCCTGGTGCCGGCGCGCTTCTCGCTCAAGCTCAATACCCGCATCGGCCACTACCTGCTCGTCTTCGGCCCGCTCGCCGGCGGCCTGGCCATCGTGCTGTGGATGCTGTACTTCCAGCAGATGGCCGACCTCTCCGGCAGCACGCCGGGTTCGCCCGACTCCATCCTGGGGGTCTTCGTCAAGCTGTTCTGTACGCTGCTGGTGGTGGTCGGCGTGGGCGCCTGGTGGCTGGTGCTGACCAATGAGAGCCGCGCCGTGGCGCAGGAGGAATCCGAACGCCAGACCAATCTGCTGCTGCAGGAAATCGAGGCGCACAAGCAGACCGACGCCGAGCTGCAGCGCGCCAAGGAAGCGGCGGAATCGGCCAACCTGGCCAAGAGCCGCTTCGTGGCCGGCATGAGCCACGAGCTGCGCACGCCGCTCAACAGCATCCTCGGCTATGCCCAGATCCTGCACGTCGATGCCACCATCCCGCCGGCGCGCAAGGACGCCATCGCCATCATCCGGCGCAGCGGCGAACACTTGCTCAGCCTGATCGATGGCTTGCTCGACATCGCCAAGATCGAGGCCGGCAAGATGCGGCTGGCCTCGGATGAACTGGCGCTGGCGACCTTCCTGGAACAGATCACCGGCATGTTCGCGCCCCAGGCCGAGCAAAAGGGCTTGAGCTTCCGCTTCGAAAAGACCGGCCGCCTGCCGCCCATCGTGCATGCCGACCAGAAGCGGCTGCGCCAGATCCTCATCAACCTGCTGGGCAACGCCGTCAAGTTCACCGACAGCGGCAGCGTGACGGTGCGGGTGCGATATGCACGCGAGATCGCCTATTTCGACATCATCGACACCGGCATCGGCATCGCCGACGACGACCTGGAGCGCATCTTCCTGCCCTTCGAACGCAGCAACGCCGCCAACCTGCGCGAAGACATCGGCACCGGCCTGGGCTTGGCCATCAGCCGCATGCTGACCCACATCATGGGCGGCGAACTGTCGGTGGAAAGCCAGGTCGGCCACGGCAGCAGCTTCCACCTGAAGATCTATCTGCCCGAGGTGCACGTGCCGCGCCCACGCCTGAAGCTGGAAGACCAGATGTCGGGTTATGCCGGCCCTTCCCGGCGGGTGCTGGTGGTGGACGACCAGGCTTCGCAGCGGCGCCTGCTCAAGGAAATGCTGCTGCCGCTGGGTTTCGAAGTGAGCGAGGCCGATAGCGGCATCGCCTGCATGGATCAGTTGGCGCAAGCCCTGCCCGATCTGGTGCTGCTGGATATCGCCATGCCGCTGATGGACGGCTGGTCGGTGGCGCGCGCCATCCGCGCGCGCGGGCTGACGCGCTTGCCGGTGATCTTCGTGTCGGCCGATGCCTTCGAAAACGCCTATGAACGCACCGATCCGCCGCTCTACAACGACGTCGTGGTCAAGCCGGTGTCATACAACGAGCTGCTGGCCAAGATCCGGCAGCAGCTGCAACTGGACTGGATCTCCGCGCCGCCGCGCGTCGAAACGGAACCCGTGCCCCAGCCGCTGATGCTGGTGCCGGCGCAGCGCAAGCTGCAGGCGCTGCTGGAATTGGGCGCCATCGGCTACGCCAAGGAAATCCTGCGCCAGCTCGACGAGATGGAGCGCCAGAATCCGGCCTACCTGCCCTTCACCACCGAGCTGCGGCAGTTGGTCAAGCAATTCCGACTCAATGAATATGTCATCCGCATCAAGGAGCTGATCCGCCATGATCTCAACGACGTTCGATAGGCATGTGGTCCTCATCGTGGACGACATGCCCGACAACCTGGCCATGCTGTCCGATTCCCTCGATGAAAGCGGCCACATCGTGCTGGTCGCCACCGACGGCATGAGCGCGCTGGAGCGGCTGGACTACATCACGCCCGACCTGATCCTGCTGGATGCCATGATGCCCGGCATCGATGGCTTCGAGACCTGCCGCCGCATCAAGCTGATCAAGAGCGTCAACCATGTGCCGGTGGTGTTCATGACCGGCCTGTCCGAAACCGAGCACGTGGTGCGCGGCTTCGAGGTCGGCGGCATCGACTACGTCACCAAGCCGATCCGCCCGCAAGAAGTGGTGGCGCGCGTGGGCGCCCACATCCGCACGGCGCGCATGATGTCGCAGACGCGCGGCGTGCTGGAGCATGCGGCGCACGCCGTGATCGTGTTCGGCGGTCACGGCCTGCCGCTGTGGCAGACCAGCAAGGCATCCTTGTGGCTGGAGAAATATTTCGGCGCGGGCAGTGCGTCCGGCGCCGCCAAATTGCCGGCGCCGCTGCAAGCCTGGCTCAACGAAAGCCTGGTGCGCCGGCGCCAGGGCGACGGCGGCGATGTGGCGCCGCTGGTGGTGGCGCGCGACGGTTGCGAATTGAGCATCGCCATGTCCGGCCCCGGGCAAGGACATGGCATCACGCTGTTGCTGGAAGAAAAACAGACGGCGGTTACCGCGCCGGCGGCCGGCGACGATGCGGCCGTCCCGCCCTCCTTCGAAGGCCTGCGCCTGACGCCGCGCGAAAGCGACGTGCTGCTCTGGCTGGGCAAGGGCAAGACCAACCGCGATATCGCCGACATCCTCGGCATGAGCCCGCGCACGGTCAACAAGCACCTGGAACACATCTTCGTGAAACTGGGCGTGGAAACCCGCTCGGCCGCGGCGGTGCTGGCCAGCAGCGTGGCCGCGGCGGGCGCCGGGGGATTGCTGCAATAGCGCGGGCAGAGATATTTCCACGCGCTCGCGCTCTTTGGCATATCCTTGCAAGGCAGTCTCGCAAGTCATCACCGAAGCAAGGAAATATCATGCCCAAGAAAGAAAAGCTGGATCCGGAGACCGAAGCGCTGATTCAATGGTGCACCGAGGTCGAACAGTTCCTGGTCAAGGGCGGCGCCACGCTGGACCAGGCCCAGGAGCACATCGAGGAACAGGTGGAATGGTTCACCGACATGTTCTACGACGGTCTTACACCGGAAGAAGCGGCCAAGGAAGCGCTCAACTGAGCGTCCCGCCATCGCCCACCGTCCCGGCCCCGCGCCGGGACTTTCTTTATCCGCCGAAGCGCGACTCCACCTTCTTCAAGGCCTCATACAAGGGTTGCGTCGCATCCGCCAGCCGCTCCAGGCTGGCCTCGCGCAAGGCGTCCAGATCCACCGCCTCCACCCCGTCCAGCCCCGCCCACGCGAGCAGCGCGGCAAACGCCTGCGGGGTGTCGAACATGCCGTGCAGGTAACTGCCCAGTATCTGCCCGTCCGCGGATTGCGCGCCTTCGCCGCGCCCCTCGATGATGAAGGCGGGACGCTCCAGCGCCGCGCCGGCGGAGACGCCCATGTGAATCTCATAACCGCTGACCGCGGCGGCGCCGACGCCGAAATGGCAATGGCCGGCCACTTGCAGCAGGCGCTTGTCACGCGTCAGCTCGGTACGCATGGCCAGCAGGCCCAATCCCTCGCTGCTGCCAGGCGCGCCTTCCACGCCGTGCGGGTCGTCCACGCCCTCGCCCAGCATCTGGAAGCCGCCGCAGATGCCGATCAGCTTGCCGCCGTAGCGCAGATGCTTGCGGATGGCATCGGGCCAGCCGTGCTGCGCCAGCCAGGCCATGTCGCCGCGGGTGTTCTTGCTGCCGGGCAGGATGATCAGGTCGGCCGGTGGAATCGGCTGGCCCGGCCCGACGAAGCGCAGATCGACATCGGGATGCGCGCGCAGCGCATCGAAGTCGGTATGGTTGCTGATGCGCGGCAGCACCGGCACCACCACGCGGAACTCGCCGCGCGCGCTCTGCGTCGCGGCGATGGCGTCTTCCGCGTCCAGGTGCAGGCCGTGCAGGTAAGGCAGCACCGCCAGCACCGGCTTGCCGGTGCGTTGTTCCAGCCAGTCCAGGCCGGGCTGCAACAGGCTGATGTCGCCGCGGAAACGGTTGATGACGAAACCGATCACGCGCGCGCGCTCGCTCTCGGAGAGACAATCCAGCGTGCCGGTCAAATGCGCGAACACGCCGCCGCGGTCGATGTCGGCCACGATGATGACCGGGCAATCGACCGCCTCGGCAAAGCCCATGTTGGCGATGTCGCGCGCCCGCAGGTTGATCTCGGCCGGGCTGCCGGCGCCCTCGACGATGATGCTCCGATATTGCGCGCGCAGGCGGCCATAGGAAGCCAGCACGGCTTGCATGGCCTCGGTCTTGTAGCGGTGATAGTCGCGCGCGTTCATGTCGGCGCGCACCTTGCCGTGCACGATGACCTGGGCGCCGGTATCGCTGGAGGGCTTGAGCAGCACCGGGTTCATGTCGGTATGCGGCGCGATGCCGGCGGCCTGGGCCTGCAAGGCCTGGGCCCGGCCGATCTCGCCGCCATCGGCGGTGACCGCGCTGTTCAACGCCATGTTCTGCGGCTTGAACGGCGCCACCGCGATGCCGTCGCGCCGGAGCAGGCGGCACAGCGCCGCGCCCAGCGTGCTCTTGCCGGCGTCCGAGGTGGTGCCCTGGATCATCAGGGTATGGAAGGGAAAATCAGCCATGCGCGCTCCATGCCTGCAAGGCTAGCGCCAGCCGGCGCCAGCCGTCCTCGTCAGGCGGCAGGCCGATGCGGATGCCGCCGGCGCCGCACGTGAACAGGCGTACCCACACGCCCTGGCGCGCCATCGCTGCATGGAAGGCCTGCGCGCGCGGCTCCGGCCACCACTGGAACAGCGCGCTGCCGGATGTCGTCATGCCCTGCCGCGCCAGCAAGGCGCGCAGGCGTTCACCGTCGGCCAGCAGGCGCTGCAGCGTGGCGCGCTGCCATGGTTCATCGCGCAAGGCGGCAATACCGACCTGCTGCGCCGGGCCGCTGACGGTCCACGGCCCCAGCCAGTCGGCAAGCTCATCGAGCAGCGTCGGCCCGGCGGCGACGAAGCCCAGGCGCAAACCGGCCAGGCCGAAGAACTTGCCCACGGAACGCAGCACGATCAAACCATCCGCCCCGGCGTCGCCGGCATGCGCGGCCACGCTGTATTCGCGCACGGTGTCGCCGAAGGCTTCATCGACCACCAGCCAGCCGCCGCGCGCGCCCAATTGCCGCGCCCAGCGCAGCAACTGCTCCGGCGCGACCATGGCGCCGGTGGGATTGTTGGGATTGCACAGCACCAGCACCTCGCAGTCGCCCTGCACGGCCGCGTCCAGCGCCTCGTAGGGCACCTCGCGCACCGCATGGCCGGCGCGCGTCCAGCAATGCGCGTGCTCGGCATAGATGGGCGCGGCCACCACCACACGCGCAGCACGGCCGTCGCGGCGCAGGCGTAACTGCGGCAAGGCCTGGATCGCCGCTTGCGTGCCCGCCACCGGCAGCATGCGCGCTGCGCCGTAGTAGGCGCAGGCGGCGCGCGCCAGGTCGTCCGAGGGTTCCGGCAGGCGGTGCCAGGCGTCCGGCGCCGGCGCGGGCGCCGGATAAGGAAGCGGATTGATGCCGGTGGACAGGTCTAGCCACTCGCTGCGCGGGCGACCGTAGTGCCGCGCGGCGTCGTTGAGATTGCCACCGTGTTCAAGCATGGAAGACTCCCAACGACACCAGCGCCAGCGCGCAGACGGCGGCCAGCCACAGCGCCGTGCTCATCGCCACCAGCCGCCAGGCGCGCACGATGTCGGCGCCCTGCGCGGGTTGGCCGCGGCCCAGCGGCGGGCGCTGCTCGACTTCGCCGTCGTACACCGCCGCACCGCCCAGCAGCACGCCCAGCGCACCGGCGCCGGCCGCCATCACCGGGCCGGCGTTGGGACTGCTCCAGGCCGGCGCCTGTTCTTTCCAGCAGGCCAGCGCACGTTCGCGATCGCCCAGCCAGGCATAGGACCACGCGGTCAGGCGCGCCGGGATCCAGTTCAGCGCATCGTCGATGCGCGCCGCCGCCCAGCCGAAATGCAGGAAGCGGTCATTGCGATAGCCCCACATCGCATCCAGGGTATTGGCCAGGCGAAACAGCACCGCGCCCGGGCCGCCGGCCACCAGGAACCAGAACAGCGTGCCGAACACCGCGTCGTTGCCGTTCTCCAGCAGCGACTCGACGCCGGCCTTGGCCAGATCGGCCTCGCCGGCCTGCCGCGTATCGCGGCTGACGATGTACGAAGTCAACACGCGCGCGGCCGGCAGGTCACCCTGCGCCAGCGCGCGCGCGATCGGCAAGGTGTGGTCGCGCAGGCTGCGCAGGCCGATGCAGACATACAGCAACACCGCATGCAGCAGGCCGGCCAGCCACCAAGGCGCCAGATGGATGATCCAGGCCGTCAGCGCCACGCCGGGCAGCACCGCCAGCATCCACGCCAGCACGCCGCGCAGGCGCAGCGCCGGAGCATGATTGAGCGCGCCTTCGATGCGCTTGGCGAGATGGCCGAAGCCTACCAGCGGATGCCAGCGCCGCGCCTCTCCCAGCAGCAGATCCAGCACGATGCCGGCCGTCATCAGCAACGCCAGCGCGGGCCAGGACAAGCCGCTCAGCACGCCGCATCCTTGAACGTCAATGGCAAACCGGCCGCCACCCATTGCACGCGCTCGCAGATGGCCGCCACCGATTGATTCAATCGCCCGGCCTCATCCACGAACCAGCGCGACACCGCGCCCTGCGGCACGATGCCCATGCCCACTTCGTTCGACACCAGGATCACCTGGCCCCTGGCGTCCTGCAAGGCGCGCAGGAAATCCACGCGCTGCAGCGTGAAAGTGGCCGGCGGCGTGATCGGCCCCAATTCGGGAAAGTCATGGCCTTCCGCGAACAGCAGATTGGATAGCCACACCGTCAGGCAATCGACCAGCACCACGTTGCCGGCGCGGCTGTTGGCGCGCAGCGCCTGGCCCAGCGCCAGCGGTTCTTCCACGGTGCGCCACTGGCCGCCCAGGGCGTCGCGCCGCTGGCGGTGATGGGCGATGCGCTCGCTCATCTCGGCGTCGCCCGCGCTGGCGGCGCGGCCGGCGGTGGCGATATAAACGATTTCATCGGCGCCCGCCTGCAAGGCCGCCAGCGCCAGTTTCTCGGCATGCGCGCTCTTGCCCGAGCGGGCGCCGCCGAAGATCAGGCTGCGTCGCGCCTGGTGGGTGTTCATGCGTCCTCTCTTTCCGCGCCCGGCCAGCGGTCTTCGAATATCAGTTGCTCCAGCGGCTGACGCACGGCCCAGTTCTGCTGCTCCAGCATGGGCTTGTCATAGAAGGCCGGGACATGCCCCAGGCACACCACCGCCACCGGCTCGGCGCCGGTGGGCATGCCCAGCAGGCGCGCCAGCGCCGCCGGTTCGAACAGCGAGACCCAGCCCATCCCCAGGCCTTCGGCACGCGCCGCCAGCCACATGTTCTGCAGCGCGCAGGCCAATGAGGCCAGATCCATCTGCGGCAGGGTGCGGCGGCCAAACACATGCGGTTCGCGCCCGTCCATCAGCGCCGCCACCAGCAGCTCGCCGCAGTCGCGGATGCCCTCGACCTTGAGTTTCATGAATTCATCCTCGCGCTCGCCCAGCGCCTGTGCCGTGGTCACGCGTTCCTGCTCGACCAGCGCATGGATGGCGGCGCGCAGTTGCGCATCGCGGATGCGGATGAAGCGCCAGGGCTGCATGAAACCCACGCTGGGCGCGTGATGCGCGGCCTGCAGCAAGCGTTCCAGCAGCGCCGGATCGACCGCGTCCGGCAGGAAATGGCGCATGTCGCGCCGCTCGCGGATGGCGCGGTAGAGCGCGTCGATCTCGGCCTGCGCATAGCGATGCGGCTGCGCCTGACTCATGCGTTGGCGCCTCCGAACAGGGCGGCCACGGTACGCGGCGCGGAACGGAAGTAGGCGTGCAGGTAGCTGGCCGTCACCTTGTTGCGACGATAGACCACCTCGCCTTCGGAAGAATCGAAGAGCCGCTCGCCGCGCGCCATGAATTGCGCGCCGACCACCGCGCGCGAGTAATGGAAGGTGTGGCAGCGCAAGTGTTCGCCGAAGGCGCCCGGCAGGTTCAGCGACAGCGTCTGATAGCCCAGCCCTTGCAGGCGCTGCTGCACCGTGGCCTGGCCCGGCAGCACTCCGCACATGCGGCCGCTCTGGCCTTCCTGATCGACGATGGTTTCCAGCAGGTAGAGCATGCCGCCGCATTCCGCATACAGCGGCTTGCCGGCGTCGGCGTGCGCGCACAGGCCGGCCTGGGTGCGGGCCGAGGCTTGCAGCGTCTCCAAATACAGCTCGGGATAGCCGCCCGGCAGCCACACCGCATCGCAGGGGGGCAGCGCGTCGTCGGCCAGCGGCGAGAAGAAGGCTAGCTGCGCGCCCATGCGTTGCAGCAGGTCGAGGTTGGCGGTGTAGATGAAGGAGAACGCCAGGTCGCGCGCCACGGCGATGGTCTTGCCTTCCAGCAGGCGGGGAAACTCGCGCTCCGGCGGCGGCGCGCCGAAGTCCACCGGCTCCGGCAACTTGGCCAGCGAGGTGCTGGCCATGCGGTCGGCGACCGCGTCCAGGCGGGCGTCCAGGTCGGCGATCTCGGGCGCGGCCACCAGGCCCAGGTGACGCTCGGGCAGCGCGAACTGCATGTCGCGCTGCAAGCCGGTCAAGAGCGGCACGGTGGGTCTGGCGTTCTGCAGCCCCTGGCGCAGCATCTGCGCATGGCGCGGGCTGGCCACGCCATTGGCCAGCACGCCGGCGAAGCGCAGTTCGGGACGATAGGCGATCAGGCCCTGGGCCAGCGCGCCGACCGTCTGGCCCATGCCGCGCGCATTGATCACCGCCACCACCGGAATGCCCAGCAACTGCGCCAGGTCGGCGCTGCTCGGTTCGCCGTCATACAGACCCATTACGCCTTCGACCAGCACCACGTCGGCTTCGCGCGCGGCCAGCGCCACCTGGCGGCGGCAATGGTCTTCGCCGCCCAGCCACAGATCGAGGTTGACCACCGGGTGGCCGGAAGCCTGCTCCAGCACCAGCGGGTCCAGGAAATCGGGGCCGGTCTTGAAGACCCGCACCGTCTTGCCGTCGCGGCGGTACAAGCGCGCCAGCGCCGCCGTGATGGTGGTCTTGCCGTGGCCCGAGGCGGGCGCCGAAATGAAGAGCGCCGGACAACGATACTCGCTCGCTTCCATCAGAATTCCACGCCTTTCTGCGCTTTCACGCCTTGTTCTTTATAGGGATGCTTGAGCGGACGCACCTCGCTGACCAGATCGGCCTGCGCGATCAGCGCCTCCGGCGCATGGCGCCCGGTGACCACGATGTGCAGCATCTCGCGACGGCCGGAGAAGACGCGCAGCACTTCCTCCAGATCCAGGTACTGGTACTTCAGCACGATGTTGAGCTCGTCCAGGATCACCATGTCGTAGCTCGGGTCGTTGATCATGCGCACCGCCTCGGCCCAGCCGCGAGCGGCGGTGCGCATGTCGGCGTCGCGGTCCTGGGTATCCCAGGTGTAGCCCTCGCCCACCACGTGGAAATCGCAGTGGGCGTGGCCGCCGAGGAAATCGCGTTCGGCGCTGTACAGCGCGCCCTTGATGAACTGCACCACGCCCAGCTTCATGCCTTGGCCGAGGATGCGCATGCCCATGCCGAAGGCGGCGCTGGACTTGCCCTTGCCGGTGCCGGTGTTGACGATCAGCAGGCCCTTTTCTTTCTGTGCCGCGGCCTTCTTCTTTTCGAAGCCCTCTTTATGGCGCTGGGTCATGCGCTTGTGCGATTCAGGATCGGTTTTCATGGTTCTTTTTCCAGTCTTACTTCCACTCTGTTCCAGTCAGCTCGGTCAGCATGCGCGCCACCCTGGCGCGGCTCGGATGGTAACCGATGAACACCAGTTCCGAACGCGCCGCCGGCACTTTGTCGGCGCCTGTGGCGCCGGTGTCACGCCCTGTTTCATTTTCGGCAATGGCCACGCGCGCGCGCACGCCTTGCAGCAGCAGCGGACGGCCGGCGTCGTCATTGACGAAGCCCTTGGCGCGCAGGATGGGCTCGGCCAGCGCGGCGGCCGCCACCGCGCTGCGCAGGCGCTCGCCGCTCTGCTGGGCGTCGCTGCGCAGGGTGAACGACAGCCACCCTGGATCCTGCTCATGGAAATGCTTGTGCGTGGCCAGGCCATGGCTGTGCGCTGCCAGCCCCGAATGCGCGTGGCCGTTGAAGCGGCGCTGGTCGGCCGGCGCCGCGGCACGTTCGCCGGGCATGCCGACCGGGGTGTAATGGTGATGCACGGCGGCACCCGCCTGATGCAGGCGCAGGCCCAGCGCCAGGCGGATATCCAGCTTCGCGCCATAAGCCAGTTCCAGGAAACGCACATTGGGCGCCAGCGCGCGCACGCGCTGCTCGGCTTGCAGCAGCTGCGGCTCGGCCATGCCGTCGATCTTGTTGAGCACCACCACGTCGGCGTATTCCAGTTGCTGGCGGAACAGTTGCGCGGTGGCCGCCTGGGCCTGGCCGCCGTCGGCGAAGGCGTCTTCCAGCAGCAGCGGCGTATCGACCACGGCCAGCGTGGCGTCGAGCACGAAATGCGGCGCCAGCCGTTCCGACTGCAGCACTTCCATCACCGCGCTGGGCAAGGCCAGGCCGGAGGTTTCGATCAGTACGTGATCGATCCGCGCCCGATGATGCGGCGCGGCCAGCGCCAGCATGGCCGGCACGAATTGCTCGTCGTCGCCATAGGCGATCAGGCCGTGCGGAAAATCCTGGATCTGCACCTGGCCCTGCACATCCCCGTCGGCGCGCAACAGCATGCCGTCGATCGCGACTTCGCCGAACTCATTGATCAGCAAGGCCAGCCGGCGCGATTGCCGGCGCTGCACCAGGCCGCGCAGCAGCGTGGTCTTGCCGGCGCCGAGAAAGCCGGTCACCACCGTCACCGGAATCGGCGGCAGCGGCGTCGGCAGGTCTTGCGCGGACGACATGCTCAGGCCTCCCGCCATTGCGCCAACTGCGCGCGCACCGCATCGAAATCGGCGGCCACGCTGGGATATTCCAGCGCCGGGCGGCGCACCGTCAGCAAGGGAATGCCCAGGGCGCGAGCGGCATCGGCCTTGGCGCGATAGCCGCCGGCCTCGCCGGAATCCTTGGTGACCACGCAATCGATGCCCCAGTCGCGCCACAGCGCTTCGTTGAAGGCTTGCGAGAACGGCCCTTGCATGGCGCACAGGTTGGCGCGCGGCACGCCCAGTTCCAGCGCACGGCGGATGAAATCGGGATCGGCCGTAACGCGCGCGAACCATTGCCGGTCGGCCGCGCCGGGCGCCTTCAGGAAACTCGCCAGATCCTTGGAACCGGTCGCCAGGAAGATGCGCTTGCCGGACGCGATCGCGCGCCGCGCGGCTTCGTCCATGTCGGCGCAGGCCTGGGCGTCGTCAGCCGCCAGCGCGCTCGGGCGCTCATAGCGCAGATAGGGAATGCCCAGTTCGCGCGAAAGCCCCATCAACTGCTGCGACATCTGCGCCGCAAACGGATGGGTGGCGTCCACCAGCACCCGCGCCTGGCTGGCGCGCAAGGCTTGACGGCGGGCCTCCACGCCCTGGCGCCCGGCCCATACATGGGCGCCTGGACAATCCTGCTGCGCCAGCTCGGCGCCGTAGCCGGTGGCCGCGGACACCACCACCGGCGCGCCGTCGGCCGCCAGTTGCGCGGCCAGCGCATTGCCGTCGCCGGTGCCGGAGAATACCCATGCCGCCCGCTGCGGCAACTGCGCCGCCGCCTCGGCTTCGGCGCTCTCGCTCCAGTCGTTGTAACCGCGCGGGGTGAAGATCCAGTCGCGCTTGCGCTGGGTGAAGCGGTTGCCGATCACGATGGAGGTCAGCATGTCGAACTGCAGCGCCGGCAATTCGTCCAGACGATGGATCGACACCTGCTGGCCGGGCCGGTAGGCATTCTTGACCACGCCGCACAGCGTATGCGGCGCCTTGTGCTCCAGCATCAATTGCAGGATGCGATAGACGCCCTCCTGCCGCCCGGCGCTCTGCACGTTGTACAGCACGCAGGCCAGGTCGGCCTGGGCGATGTGGCTGGCGCGCTGCTCGATCCATTCCCACGGACACAGCAGGTTGGACAGCGACAGCGTGGCGAAATCGTGGGACAGCGGCGACCCCAGCAGCGAGGCGCAGGCATTGGCCGATGTCACGCCGGGTACGACGTTGACCTCGTAGGTGTCGTCTTCGCGCATGTCATCGAAGGCCAGCGCGGCCATCGCATAGATGCCGATGTCGCCGCTGGAAATGAGCGCCACCTTACGCCCGGCGCGGGCGAGCCCGATCGCCAGCAGCGCGCGTTCGCGCTCCTGCGTCAGCGGCGGCGTATGGATTTCCTTGCCTTCGATATGCGGGGCGATCCAGCGCAGATACAGCTCGTAGGCGACGATCACCTCGCTATCGCGCAACGCTTCGATGGCGCGCGGGATGATCATTTCCTCGAAGCCGGGGCCGACCGAGACCAGATTTAAAACACCTTTGCTCACTGCTGCATCCTTTTTGTTGCCGTTTTTTCGCCGTCTTTTCGGCTCGTTACGTACTTGCTCTTCATTTCAATCCGTTCAATCCCGCGCCCCGGGGCAGGCGCTTGCCTTCGTCAAGATGACGGTGACAACGGACCGTCTTGCGGCAACCATCCCGCGCCATCGTCCACCACCGCCACCGTCACGCCATCCAACGCGGTCTTGCCCAGCGCCAGCCGGCCGCGCGGGCTGGCGATCAAAGCGGCCGGTTCGCACACGCCTTCGACGCCGACGTTTTGCCGGACCCAGTCCGAGGGCTTACCGACCCAGGCGCGCTGGGCGATCTGCTGCGTCGAGATGACCCGCAGCGGCAGGTCGTGGGTCGCGCAGAACGCCAGCAGGCCGGGCTCGTCGGCCTTGATGTCGATCGTCGCCACCTCGCGCACCTGGGCCAGCGCGGCGCCTTCCAGCAGCGCCAGCGCCTGCGCCACCGCCAGCGAAATCTGTTCGGCCGTGGCATGCCTGCGGCAGCCTATGCCCAGCACCAGCGGCTTGATCGCCTCGGTCGCCGTGCTCACCACCGGCTGCGCACCGGTGGCCTGCGCCGCGCGATAGGCCAGGCGGTTGGCGCCGCCTTCATGGCCGGCCAGCAGGGAGACCGCGAAGCGCGCGGCCTCATCCAGCACCACCACGGCCGGATCGCTGTGCTTGTCCTGCGGCAGGCCGTCGAGAAAGCGCACCGCAATGCCGGTCGCGCCGATCATGATCCATTGCCGGTGACGGCGATAGACCAGCGCAAACTGCTGGCGCTGCGTCGGCGCCGCGCCGTCTGTATCAGCAGCCGCCGCGGTCAGCCACGGCCGGTACAGCGTACCGCCCAGCCGGGCCTGCAGATGCAGGGCCAGCAACTCGGCCTCGGCACGCACCGGCCAGATGCCGAGTTCGGCTTCGCCGGCCGGCGGCGTCATGCGGCATCCCCGGCCACGGCCTCATCCCCGGCGGCGCTGGCGGCCTGCTTCTGCTTCTTGACCACGCGGAACAGGTGGGTGAAGTCCTTGGAATACAGGCTGGACTCGGCCACCTGCGCCTTGTCCAGCGCCGCGCCCACCAGCATCATGGTGGTCAGGTTCCACTCGCCGCGCTTGTTCTCGTCCAGCACCTTGTCCAGCGTGCCCTGATAGACGCGCTGCTCCGGCCAACTGGCGCGATAGACCAGCGTCACCGGCGTGGAAGGCGGGTAATGCAGCAACAGGTCGTTGACGATCTTCTTCAGATGCGGGCCGGAGAGAAAGATGCACATGGTGGCGCGGTGCGCCGCCAGCGAAGCGATCGATTCCGATTCCGGCACCGCCGAGGCGCGCCCGGAGACGCGGGTCAGGATCACGCTCTGCGAGACTTCCGGCTTGGTCAGCTCGGCCGACACCGCGGCGGCGGCGGCCGTGAACGACGACACGCCCGGCACCACTTCATAGGCGATGCCCAGCGCATCCAGGCGGCGCATCTGTTCGGCGGTGGCGCCATAGATCGCCGGATCGCCCGAATGCAGGCGCACCACGTCGATGCCCATGGCCTGGGCGCGCAGGTAGCAGGCCTGCTGCTGTTCCAGATCCAGCGCGGCGGTGTCGATCAGCTCGGCGTCGGCGCGGCAATGCTCCAGCATCGCGGTCGGCACCAGCGAACCGGCGTACAGCACCATCTTCACCTCGCCCAAGAGGCGCGCGCCGCGCAAGGTGATCAGGTCGGCCGCGCCGGGACCGGCGCCGATGAAATATACCTTCATGCTTGTCCTTTCGATGGCTCCGGAGCGTGACGTTTTTCCTGCGCGGTCTTGCGGATCAGCAGCACCGCCAGATAGCCGCTGGCATCGGCGGCCTCCAGCGTACTCAGATCGGACGCCAGCACCTCGCCTTCCAGCCCGATGCGGCGCGCGAAGGCGCAATGGCGGGCGATGCCCATCTCGCGCAGCAGCGCCAGCACCCAGGGCAGGCGCGCGCCGACCTTCATCAGCACCACGATGTCATGGCTTTCGATCTCGGCGCGCAGCGTGGCGGCGTCTTCCGGGCACGGCAGGATCAGCGTGCGTTCCTTGCCCACGCCCAGCGGCCATTCCAGCGCCGACGCCGCGGCCGCGTAGCTGGTGATGCCTGGGTAAGTCACGCAGTCGCACTCGGGATAGAGGTCGCGCACCGCCGCCAGCACGTAGCCGTAGGTCGAATAGGTCAGCGAATCACCGATGGTCAGGTAGGCCACGTGCAGGCCCTCGCGCAATTGCGCCGACAGTTGCGCGCCCAGTTGCGCGTAATGTTCTTGCAGCACCTGGCGGTCGGGGTCCATGTTGAACTCGATCTCACGCAGCCGGTTGCGGTCGAACTCCACGCCGTCCAGGCATTGCAAGGCCACCGACAGGTCGGCGCCGCGCGCGCGCGGCAAATAAATCACGTCGGCCTGGCGCAATGCGGTCAGCGCCGCCAGCGACAGATAGCCCGCCGGCCCTGGGCCGACGCCGATGCCCGACAACCTGCCCGGCGCGCTCATGCGCCGGCTCCCAGTTGGCGGCCGTCGAGGTCGAACAGGCGCACCTGCACGCAATCGACATTCGGCATACGTGCCGCCGCCAGCGCGGCGATGCGTGCCTCGATCTCGCTCCACAAGGCGCGCGACAAGGCCGCATCGCGCCCGCGCACCAGTTCTATCACTGCTTCCACCGTATTGGCTTCCTTCATCTGCTGCACCAGCTCCGTATCGAACACATGGAGCGGCGCGTTCATGTTCTGCGCCACGCGGGCCACGCCCTGCATGGCCATGTTGCTCTTGCTGGAGTGCGTGTCCCACACGCCGTCCAGCACCTTGGCCAGCTTGCCCGGATGGCCGGCCAGCCACAGCACGGGCAACCGGCGGCCTTCCTCGGCCAGCGCCTGCTGGGTGAAATCCAGCGCGTCGCCGAGAAAATTGGCGATCTGCACGCTACGTTTGTCCGGCAGCCCCAGCGTCTGCGCCACGAAAGCGCGGCCGATCTTGCCGGGCAGGTAAGCCACCGTCTCGCCCTCCCCGCAATCGGCCAGCGCGACGCGGATATAGACCTCGATGGAGGCGATCCACGAGGCCATCGACATCGGCTCGACGATGCCCGAGGTGCCGAGGATGGAAATCCCGCCGACGATGCCCAGCCTGGGGTTGAAGGTCTTGGGCGCGATCGCCTGCCCTTCGCGGCAGCCTATGGTCAGGTCGAAGCCTTGAGCCAGCCAGCGCTCAAGGTCCGTTCCGGCGGCCGGCCGCAATTCTGCCAGCACTTCCGCCACCGCCATGCGCATCATGCCGCGCGGCACCGGGTTGATGGCCGGCTCGCCGACCGCCACCCGCAAGCCGGGCATGGTGGCCGTGCCCACGCCCTCGCCGGCGAAGAAGCGGATCTCGCCGGCATCGTTGCGCTTCACCTGCGCCACGATCGTGGCGCCGTGCGTGTTGTCGGGATCGTCGCCGCCGTCCTTCAGCACCTCGGCCTGGGCCAGGCCCGCGCCCAGTCCCTCGACACGTTGTATCGGCACCGAAATGAAATGCCGGCCGTCCGGCAGGCTCACTTCCGTGCGTTCCAAGTCAATGCCGGCCAGCAGCCGGTACAGCGCCGCGCGCACCGCCGCGGTGGCGCAACTGCCGGTGCTGCGGCCGCGCCGCAAACCGTTGGGCGCGAGGACGGAGAGGTCGTACTCGGCGCGCTGCAGTTCGGCCTGCGGCAATCCGATCCGCTGCTCGCCGACGGCGTCCATCAGGCCGCGCCCTCCTCGGTCGCTTCGGTATTTTCCTGCGCGATCAGCCAGGCGATGGCGTCGATCAGCAAGGCATTGATCACCGTCGCCGCCCAGGGCGAACCGCCGCGCGTGCCGGCATTGGTGATGCGCGGCACCTGCAGGCAGCGGCGCAATTCGTCCTTGCTTTCGCGCGTGCCGACGAAGCCGACCGGCAGGCCGACCACCAGTTGCGGCCGCCAGCCGTGCTCGCGGATCAGGCGCGTGGTCTCGACGATGGCGGTGGGCGCGTCGCCGATGGCCAGCACCACGTCGTTGCCGAACTTCTGCCAGGCGCGGCGGATGCCGGCCGCCGAACGCGTCATGCCCTGGGTCTGCGCCATCAGGTGCGACTCCGGATCATGCACGCCGCACCAGGTCTCGATGCCCAGTTGCTCCAGCAACTGGCGCTTGAGACCGGTCTGCACCATGGTGACGTCGGTCACCACGCGCTTGCAGCGCAACAGCGCCAGCATGCCGGTCTGCGCCGCGCCGGCGGAAAAATACAGTTCGTCGGCGGCGGCGAAATCGCCGCTGGTATGCACCAGGCGCTGCAGCACGGTCAGGTGCTCGGGCGGGAACACGCTCCAGTCGCGCCCCTCGTTGATGATGCGCATGCTCTCGGCTTCGATCGGATGCGGCACATAGGGCGCGGTGCGCGCCGGCGCCGCCGGCGAGCTCTTCTCGCGCGCGCTCAAGTCACGCACCTGCAGATGATGCGCACGCTGCGGCTCGCCTACCTGCTGCTCGAAACCGACGATCTGCACGCGGTACTTGCACAGCGTGCAATTCATGGCGGCGCGCCCTTCCACCGCCTCGCGCGCGCGCTCCAGCATGACGTCGGCCACGTGGGCATGCACGCCCAGATAAGCGGCCTTGAGCACTTCCACGCCCGGCGCGCGTTGCGCGGCCTCGTCGGCGGCGGCATAGATACGCTTGACCAGCACGCCGTCGAACAGGAAGAACGGCAGCACCACCAGCCGCTGCCAGCCCTGGCCCGCGGCCTGCGCCAGCCCCTCGCGCACCAGCGGCGCGGCGGTCCCGGAGAAGCATACCTGCACGCCACCGAAGCCCATCCCCTCCTGCAGCATGCGCGCCAGCTTGGCGACTTCGCCGTTGGCGTCGGGGTCGGTGGTGCCGCGGCCGACCAGCACCAGGCAACTGTCCTGGCGATGGAGGAGGTCCGGCGACGCCGCCTCGGCTTCGATCACGCGCTGCTGGGCCAACTGCAGCAGCAGCGGATGCAAATCCATGGGCGCACCGAAATGGAAATCCACTTGCGGGTATTCGCGCGCCAGCGCCAGCAGTTCGGCCGGCATGTCGTTCTTGGCATGGCGCGCGCCCAGCAGCACGCCGGGCACCACGCTCACCTGGCCGGCGCCTTCGGCCACGCAGGCGGCAGCGGCTTCGGCGATGGTGGGCGCGGCGAACTCCAGATAGCCGTGGCGCACGATGCGTCCGCCAGCGCGCTCGCGCACCAGTTCCACCAGCGCTTCGAATTCGCGCAACGCATCGGGATCACGGCTGCCGTGGCCGGCGATCACGACTGCGGAAGATGTGATCCCGGCGGTCATGCGCCTTCCCTGACGGCCGCCGGCGGCGGCTCGATCTGGCTTTCCATGGGCGTCTTGGTGCGGATCAGCATGATGCTCATGTCGCTGAATTCCTGGTCGGCGCAATCGGCCAGCTTGCCATGCCATTCGGCGTCGCCACGCGTGAGGTTTTCCCACACTTCGGTAGGATGCCCGGGATCGACGCCCTGCTGCAGCAGATAGGTCGCGATATGGCGCGGCATGAAGGAGCGGGCCGCATCCCACGGACAAGGAATGACGATGGCGTTGCGGCCGTCGTTGAGCACGTGCACCAGATGGCGCTTGAATGGTTCCAGGTCGCCGCGGCGGTGGAAGGTGATGAAGGTGGTCTCGTCGAAGCAGACCCGCGCGCGCGAAGCCAGGATCTGCGCCGAGGAAATCCCCGGCAGCGTTTCCACCCGATGGCCGCAGGCGCGTTCCACGCGTTCCAGATATTGGAAGCCGCTGAAGTGGATGTCGCCCATGAACACCACCACGCAACGCTTGCCGGCGTGGTGCAGGGCGGCCACTTCATCGAGCTTGGCGACCTGGTCGCGGTAGCCCATCAGCACCACCTCGGCGCTGGGCGGGATCAGTTCCTTGACCACGTCCACCACGGCGTTGAAGCCGGCCACCACATCGGCGTTGCGGATCAGGTCGGCCCCGCGCAGGGTGAGATAGGAATGGTCGCCGGGGCCGGCGCCGATGCAAATGATCATGTGTCTTTCCTTTCAGCGCGCGCCCAATTGCGCGCGCACGGTCAACGCCAGGGCGTCGCCGGTCAATTGTTCCAGGGTCAGGCATGGCGCGCCCAGCGCCTCGGCCAGTTGGGCTGCGCGGCACAGGCGGATATAGCCGGTCTCGGTGTCCAGCACCAGCGCCGGCGTGCCGCGCCGGGCCAGGTGGCCGGCCGCGGCCAGGGTCTGGGCCCAGGGGTCGTCGCCTTCGTCATTGCCGCTGCCAGGCAGGCCGACGTTGGCGCGGCCGTCGGACAGGATCACCAGCAGCGGCGGCGCCTCCTGCTGCGATGCCTTGTCCAGCAGTTGCGCCGCCAGTTGCAGCGCATGCGGCAGCGGCGTGCGCCCGCCCGTGGGCAGCTCGCGCAAGCCCTGCTCGGCCAGATCGACGCTGCGGGTCGGTTCCAGCAGGATCTGGGCCGTTTCGCCGCGGAAGGCGATCACCGCCAGCTGGTCGCGCCGCTGGTAGGCGTCGGTTAGCAGCGCCAGCACCGCGCCCTTGACGGCTTCCATGCGTCGCTGCGCGGCCATGGAACCGGATGCGTCCACCACGAACACGATCAGATTGGCGCCCTTGCCGCTGCGCACCTGGCGATGCAGGTCGGCGCCGGTGACGCGGAGGCGGCCATCGGCCATGCCATCGTCGGCCAGCGCGCCGCGCACGGCGGCGCTGCGCAAGGTGGCGCCCACGGCCAAGCGGTCGGGATTGGCGTCCGGCACGGCACGCAAGGCATTGCCGCGGGTCGCGTCATGCACGGTGCTGCGGCGGCCGGCCGCGGCTGGTGCCGGCATGGCGGGTGCGATATCCACGCTGATCTTGCGCGCCGCGCCGGCCGCGGCGACGGCGAAGGTTTGCGTGCCGCCCTCGCCCTGCCCGTTATCGGGCCCGTCATCGGCCCCATCATCGGCGCCGTCTTCGTCCGGCGCCGGCGGCGGCGTTTGCGGCGCATCCTCGCCATCGCTGCCTTGCTGCGGCTGCTGCGGCGCGGAAGGTTCCTGCGGTTGCGGGGCGCGGGCCTGATCGACCAGTTCGTCGAGCTTGTCCTGGTCCATGCCGGTCTGCTCGAACGGCTTGCGACGGCTGCGATGCGGCAGCACCAGTTGCGCGGCGGCGCGGATGTCGTCGGGCGTCACGCGCAGCCGCGCTTCCAGCGCCGCGATGGCGCGCGCAGTCTTGTGCATCACGATGTCGGCGCGCAGGCTGGCCACTTCGAATTCGCAGCACAGGTGGCTGATCAGCTCCAGCATGGCGTCGTCCAGCGCCACCTGCGGCAGCAGCCGTTGCGCATCGGCGATGCGTTCCCGCAAGGCATCCTGCCCGGCCTGCCAGTGTCCAGCAAAGCCGGCCGGATCGGATTCGTAGGCGATGCGCCGACGCACCACCTCGGCGCGCACCGATTTTTCCCGGGGCGCGGTCACTTCCACCATCAGGCCGAAACGGTCCAGCAGCTGCGGGCGCAGGTCGCCTTCTTCCAGGTTCATGGTGCCGACCAGCGTGAAACGCGCCGGATGCGTGACCGACAAGCCTTCGCGCTGCACCGCGTTGACGCCCATGGCGGCCACGTCCAGTAGCACATCGACCAGGTGGTCGGCCAGCAGATTGACTTCGTCGATATACAGGATGCCGCGATGGGCCGCCGCCAGCAGGCCGGGCTGGAAGGCGCGCTGCGCGCCCTGCAGCGCCTTCTGCAGATCCAGCGCGCCGAGCACGCGGTCTTCGGTCGCGCCCAGCGGCAGCGTGACGAACGGCACGTCGGCCTCGCCTTGCTTGCCGCCCTGCTCGGCATTGCAGGCTTCGCAAGCGGCGGCGGGCTGGCCGGGCGCGCAATTGAAGGCGCAGCCGGCGATGCGTACGATGGGCGGCAGCACCTGCGTGAGGCCGCGCGCGGCGGTGCTCTTAGCCGTCCCCTTGTCGCCGCGCACCAGCACGCCGCCGATGCCGGGATCGACCGCGCACAGCAGCAGCGCCTGCTTCAGCAGCGGCTGGCCGACGATGGCGCTGAAGGGATAACCGGCCTGGCGTGCGGCGCTCATTGCATGTCCTTGGTATGTTCGCTGCCGCGCACGGTCTCGCCGCGCGCTTCCAGCAGGGTTTCGCTGTGCAGGTAGAGCTGGCGAAGCCGTTCCAGCGTCTGCGCGTCGGGTGCTTGCCACATGCCGCGGCTGGCCGCTTCCAGCAGGCGTTCGGCAATGGCGTTCTGGGCCCAGGGATTGGCCTGTTCCAGGAACTCGCGCATGGCCGGATCGAAACCGTAGGTCTCGGCCAGTTGCTGGTACATCCAGTCGTCCAGCACCTGCGCCGTGGCGTCGTAGCCGAACAGGTAATCGACGGTGGCCGTCAGTTCCAGCCCGCCCTTGTAGCCGTGGCGGCGGATGCTGGCCAGCCACTTGGGGTTGACCACGCGCGAGCGGAACACGCGCAGCGTCTCCTCCTTGAGATCACGCACCGCGGCGCGCGACGGATCGTGGCTGTCGCCGAAGTAATGGCGCGGCTGATGCCCGGACAAGGCGCGGATGGTGGCGATCATGCCGCCGTGGTATTGCATGTAATCGTCGCTGTCGAAGATGTCATGCTCGCGGTTGTCCTGGTTGTGCAAGGCGACCTGCACGCCGGACAGGCGCTGGCGGAAGGCATCGCGCTGGTCGGCGCCCTGCACCTTGCGGCCATAGGCGAAGCCGCCCCAGTTGATGTAGGCCTCGGCGAAGTCGGCCTGGTCCTGCCAGTTCTTTTCCTGGATCAGCGGCAGGATGCCGGCGCCGTAGCTGCCCGGCTTGGCGCCGAACACGCGGTAGGAGGCCTGGGCCGCGGCTTCGGCCTGCCCCAGGCCGCCTTGCATGGCTTGCTGCAGATCGCGCAGGTAATGCTTGCGCACGAAATTCATGGCCTCCGGCTCGTCGGCCGCGATCGCCAACTGCACCGCATCGTCGATCAGCTCGATCAGTTGCGGGAAGGCGTCGCGGAAGAAACCGCTGATCCGGGTGGTGACGTCGATGCGCGGGCGCTGCAACTCTTCCAGCGGCACCAGTTCCACCCCCGCCACCTGGCGGTTGCCGGCGCGCCAGACCGGGCGCGCGCCCATCAGCGCCAGGATCTGGGCGACGTCGTCGCCATGAGTGCGCATGGCGCTGGTGCCCCAGATGCTGATGGCCACACTGTCCGGATAGCCGCCGGTTTCGCGCCGATGGCGCTCCAGCACTTCGCGCGCCAACTGCTGGCCCACGCGCCAGGCCGATTGCGAGGGTACGCTGCGCGGATCGACCGAGTAGAAATTGCGGCCGGTCGGCAGGATGTGCGCCATGCCGCGCGTGGGCGAACCGCTGGGACCGGCCGGGATATAGCCGCCGCGCAGGCCTTTGAGCAGGTTGCCGATTTCTTCGCCGGTCTGGTGCAGGCGCGGCACCAGTTGCAGGCAGGCGAAGGACAGCACGCGGCGCAGCGGCGCATCATCGATGATCTTGGCGTTGGCCGGCTTGGTGGCTGCGGCGGGCGCAAGCTTCGATGCGGCCGGACGGGCCATGGCGCGTATGCCGCCCAGCACGCTGCCGGCAGCCTTGGCCGCGGCCGGTTGCAGGCACGGCCTGGCGTCGGCCGGGGTGGTGTCCAGTTCGGCGAAGACCGTCCGCAGCACGCCATCGATGGCGGATTCGGCAAAGCCCTGCTGCTGCAGCGACTGCATCAGCGTCAGGCACAGCGCATCGATGGCTTCGATGGCGTCAGCGCGCGTCACGACGGCGCGGCCGGCCGTGCGGGCCAGCGCGTCGTCGATGTTGAGGCGGCGGCCCTTGTGCTCCAGCAGCATGTCCAGCGAAAGGCCGAACAGCTTCGCCACTTCTTCCTGCAGGCCGGGCAGATCCTGGTTGGGCAGGCGCGTGAGCGCCACCAGCATGTCGGGCAGTTGCTGCTCGTCCGGCATGCGGCCGAGGATGTGCAGGCCGTCGCGGATCTGTGCCGCCCCCAGCTCGCACAGATAGCCGTCCAGATCCTCGATCAGGTGCGCCACGCCGGCGCCGTCCAGTTCGGTCAGCGCATGCGGCAGCGCGCCGTCTTGGTGCGGATGGTCGTGATCGTGGTCGCCGTGATCATGGTCGTGATGATGGTGGCCATGTGGGTGATGGTGATCGTGGTGATCGTGGCCATGGTGATGATGACCATGGCCGTGCCCATGCCCATGCCCATGTCCGTGCCCGTGATCGTGGTCGTGATCGTGGTCGTGATCATGGTCGTGATCATGGTCGTGATCATGGTCGTGATGCAGCAGCTTGAATTGCAGGTCGGTATCCAGATTGGTCTGGCGCACCAGTTCCCAGATCTGCTGTTGCAGCAGCGGCAGCTTGGACGGGTCCAGCACCTCGACCTGGTAATACTCATCGACCAGCTGCGTGAGCTGGGCCAGCGCGCCGTAGCTGTCGGCGGTGGTCATCGGCGGCGTCAGGTGGTCTACCACCACCGCGTGGGCGCGGCGCTTGGCCTGCGAGCCCTCGCCCGGATCGTTGATGATGAAGGGATAGAACAGCGGCACGTCGCCCAGCAAGGCATCGGGGAAGCAGTCTTCCGACAGGCCCACGCCCTTGCCCGGCAGCCATTCCAGCGTGCCATGTTTGCCGACGTGGACGATGGCGTCGGCGCCCCACTCTTCGTCCAGCCAGCGGTACAGCGCGTAGTAATGATGGGTGGGCGGCAAATCGGGCTGGTGGTAGATGGCGTCCGGATCCATGCCGTAGCCGCGCGGCGGCTGCAGCGCGACAAAGGCATTGCCCAGGTCGAGGCCGGCGATCACCAGATGCTGTTCATGGACATAAGCCTCGCCCGGCGCCTCGCCCCACTGACGCTGCATCTTGCCTTGCAAGGCGGCTGGCAGCGCCGCGAACCATTGCGCGTAGCGCGCCGCCGGAATGCGCGCGGCGGCGCGGCGCAGCTGGTCTTCCGAAAGAAGGATGTCGTCGTAGGAGCAACGATCCACCAGTTCGTGGATCAGCGCGGTGCCGGTCGCGGGCAACCCGCCGATGCGGTAGCCATCGGCGGCCAGCGCGCGCAGCACGCCCATCAACGACTCCGGCGCATCCAGGCCGACGGCGTTGCCGATCTGCGAGGCCTTGCTGTTGGAGTTGGTGAAGATGAAGGCGATGCGCTTGTCGGCATTGGGCTTCTTGCGCAGCCGGACGAAACGCTGCGCCAGGCCGGCGATGCGCCGCACGCGGTCGGGCAGCGCCTGGTACTCCACCGCGCCGGACTCGGCCGGCAGCTTGAAGGACAGCGGCACGCCGATGATGCGGCCGTCGAATTCCGGCAGCACCACGTTCATCGCCGCGTCCAGCGGGTTCATGCCGCGCGTGGAATGTTCCCACTGCGCCTGCGTCATGCCGCTGGTCATGGCTTGCAGCACCGGCAGGTCCAGTTGTTCCAGCACCGACACCGACCAGCCGGCCGGCGTGACGCCGCCGGCGGTGATCTCGCCCATGGCGAAGGAGGTGGTGTTGATCAGCAGATCGACATGCGCGGCCTCGCCGCGGCCGCCGAAGTAATGCAGGGCCGGCGGCAGTTCCTCGCGCCCGGCGCCCGAGGCGCGCAGCGACGAAGTGAAGACCGGCAGTACGTCCATGCCGCGCGCCTCCAACGCTGCCGCCAGCGCGTCGATGAAGCGCGTATTGCCCGACAGCCAGTGCGCGCGGTAGAAGATGATGCCCACTGCGGGCTTGCCGGCCGGCGCGTGCGCGCGCAGGGCCAGCCAGTCGTCGAGGCCGGCGTCCTGCTCCAGGTCGGGATGGTAGATGCCGTGCTCGGGCAAGGCCTGGGCCGGCTCGTAGCCATGCCCGCTCAGCAGCAGACGATCGGACAGGCAGCGCAGCATCTGCGCCAGGTTGACGCTGCCGCCGCCGTTGAAATAGGCCAGCGCCTGCTGCTGCACGTCGGCCGGCGCGGTCGAGGCCGCCGCCAGTTCGGCATCGGGCTCGCCGGCACCGGACAGCACGATCAGATGACGGCCTTCGCTGCGCGCGACGCGCAGCAGCTCGGCAACACCGGCAATGGCGCCCAGCCGCCCCAGCACGCGCAGCACGATCACGCCGGCGCCCGCCAGCTCCTCGCGCAGCAGCGTGGCCAGCGTGCGAAGCGGATTGCCGTCTTCGTCGGTCTCGGTTTGCAGGCGCTGCAGATCGTAACCCGCCACCGCCGAGAAATCCGCCGGCAACTGGGCGCGCGCGCTGGCCAGCATGGACAGATCGGTGGGCGCATGCGTCAGCAGGACGATGCGCGGGGAAGCGTTGCCGCCGTTGGCGCGCTCAGGCATCGCCAGTCTCCGGTTCGGAATTGACATCGCCCGTGCCCAGGCGATGGAAGATGAGGTCGGTGACTTCGCGACCGCCCTCCAGATGTTCGACCACCACCCGCTGGACGGCTTGCGCATCCTCGCAGCGGTACCACACGCCTTCGGGATACACCACCACCACCGGCGCCTGCGCCTTGCAGGCCACCATGCAATGGGTGCGGGTGCGCTTGACGCGCAGCTCGGGGCGGGCGTCGATCTGCTCGCCCAGCACGGCGAACATGGACTCGGCCAGCACGCCGTTTTCGGTACAGCGCGGCCCCACGCACATCAGCACGTGACGGGTATGTGTTCTCATTGCATCCACTTTCAAATGCGCTGCGGCGGCAGGGAGCGTCGCTCCGCCTGCCGCCGCAGTGCCGCCGGCCTCACGCCGGCCGGTTCAGCCGAACCTGCGATAGAAGAATCCGGTCAACCCACCCAGCGCCAGCCAGAACACGGCATTGGCCACGGCGGTGGCCTGGATGAAGGCATGCGCCAGTTCTTCCGGGGCCACGCCGCCGTGCACTGCGGGCTGCGGCGCGCCGATGAGATGCGGCACGACCAGCAACAGCACGCCGACCAGTTTCCAGGCCCAGGCCCGGGCATAGACGAACAAGCCCAGGCTGCACGCGGTCAGGCCGGCGGTCATCACCCACCACAACTGGCGCGCATGCAACGGCGCGGCCAGCGTGCCGGGCACTTCCGGCGGCAAGCCCAGCGAAGGCGCGACGAAGAACACCACGTAACCGGCGGCGCCCCACAGCAAGCCGTTGCGCCAGCCGACCTGGCGGCCGCTGAGGCCGATGGCGGCGGCTAGCATCAGCGCAAAGCCGATCGCCATGCTGATGTTGGCCAGCACGGTGTAGCCGGTGCGCTCGGCGCCGTCGGCCGGTTCCCATTCGTCACCGCCGTGTTCGTGCTCATGCTCGTGGGCAGCAGCAGCGGCCGGCGCACCGGCTTGTTGCGCCGCATGCTCATGCTCGTGCTCGGGCGCCTTGGCTTCACCGGCTTTCTCGTATTCCTCGGCCTTGAGGATGATCTTTTCCACCTGCAGCTGCTGCACGCCCGACAGCAAGATGCCCGACAGCGCGCCGGCAATGACCACGGCCGACGCCATGCGCCGGAAAATCGTCCAGTTCATGCAGCGATCCTCAGTGGCAGGGGAAGCCGGCCGAGTGGCGGCCGTCGTGGGCGGCGTTGTGCAGCTCGACCTTGGAAGCGAAGCCGGCGCCGTAGATCAGCGCCGCGCCCAGCGCGAAAGCCAGCAGCGAGGGCGCGACGCGGTCGCGCCAGACGCTGCTGCCGGTCTGGGCCTGGTCGACGGTGCTGCTTGGAGTGATGCCGGATGTGGTGGACATGTTCTTCCCTTTGGCTGATGAATAAAGCAGAGGAAGCGTCGGCAAGCGCCCCGATCCGATGCCCGATGCCGTGATGCACGACCTGTGGGCCGTCACCTGGTTCTCAACGGGATGGAGGAAGCTGTCCGTGCGATCGCCCTCCGCGATGCATTTCAGAATTCGCTTCGGGCCGGTCTCCGGGCTGGCGGGATGAAGCTGTGGAGCTTCGGGACAGGCGCCTTCCCATGCCTGGGCACAGTGGCGTACTGCGTGTCCATCCTCGCTTACCGTTGCGGGGGCAGCGCCGGCATTGGCCGCCCGGTTCCGGCGGCCGCACCGGCTTCCCGTTTCAATCCCTGGCGCGGCTGCGCGCGGGATACCAGAAGCAATGCTATGGCGCGCAGTATAAAGGCCGGGGACGCCGGCGGCAACCGCGGGCGGGCATGTCCGGCCGGGACGGCGGCCGGAAAAGTTATCTCGATGGAAACAAAATCAGCGGCCGCGCTTGGCGCCGATAGAATCGGCGGAGGGAAAAGTCGCGTCGGGCGCCTGATCGACGCCCTCGCCGGCGCTATCTCCGGCGCCCTGTTCACGGCGGGCGCGCTCCTGCTTGCGCACCGAGCGCTTCTGGGCGGACAGGCGGCGCGCATCTTCTTCGACGATGCCACGCCCGATCTCGTTATCGGACGCCACCTCGCGCACCTCGGGCGCATGGGCGCTATGGATGCGGCGGAGTTCCTCGTCGATCGGGCCGGACGGCCGGGCCTTGCCGCCGGCCGCGACCGGCGTGAGCGTGACCGAGCCGACGGCGGCGCCGAACAGTTGGGCAAAATTGGGGATGGGGGAAGCGGACTGGCGCATGACAACCTCCTCTGCTCAGGACAGGATGCTGTGCCGGCGGCCATGCAGCGTGCAAGGCCGCCTTCGTGATCACATGCGGATGGGCTTGTCCGAGGGACGCGGATTGAGTGGCGGGTCTTCGACCGGAATCGGGTCCTCGTCGGGCAACTCGGGCGGCGGCAGATGTGGATCCGGCACCGGCGGCGTCTCCTGCGGCGTGTGCAATGCGATGTTCAAATAGGCCTCCTGTTTTGCCGGCGGCTTGGCTGCTGCTTCAATGGCCGCTCGGATGCTGGTGGGGAATCGGGTCTTGCGGCGGCGTGGGATCCAGGGGTGGAACCTCTACCGGCGGGGTATCCTGTGGCTTGTGCATGTGTTGCTCCTTGTGGCGTGGACGGGGAGGCGATCAACCCTGGTCGCCTTGACGGCCAGCATGGCCCTGATCATTGCCGTCGTCGGCGGGGCGATCCGGCACGATGCCGTCATCGGCGCTGGCCCAGGGATCTTCGGTACCGTCCGGCTCGACCACGCGGAATTCGTCGGTTTCCAGCACCGGCAACTGGTGCGGGGCGGTCAGCGCGGCGTCACGTCCGCGCTTCTTGTGATCCTTGTGATCCGTTTCCTTGCCTTCGCCTTCGTGACGCGCGCGCTTGCCTTGCACGCCGGTGTAGGCGGGGCGGCGCAGCAAAGCTGCCGCCGCTTGCGCTGCTGTTCCTTGGCTGTCCATGTCGGCCCTCCTTGCCTCGATGCCCTACTGAAGTCCGCAGCGGAAGATTGCCGTTCCTTCCGCTTCGGGCTGAAAGCGTCCGGTATCAGCCGTCGCTCTCCGCTTGCTTCGCGGATGAACGCGGATGAAATGGAAACAGCTTCATCTTACGAACAGGGCAAGAGCGCGGCAGCAGGACATCGGCCGATTCGCTTGTAGGAAGTCTGGAAGAAAAAACACGCTGTTTGCCCCTTGGCAAGCAGCGTGTTTCAGATGGACGAAACAGCAGGCGGAAAAGGCTCAGCCGGCCTTCAGCGCGCGTGTCACGATCTCTTGCGCCTCGGCGAAGATCTTGTCCAGGTGCGTCTGGTCGCGGAAGCTTTCGCCGTAGATCTTGTAGATGTTTTCGGTGCCCGAGGGACGCGCCGCGAACCAGCCGCTGTCGGTGACGATCTTCAGGCCGCCGAAGGCCTTGCCGTTGGCGGGCGCGGTGGTCATCACTTCGCGGATGGTTTCGCCGGCCAGATCGGTCGAGCTGACGTCGTCCGGCGACAGCTTGGACAGGCGCGCTTTCTGTTCCGGAGTGGCGGCGGCTTCGATGCGGCCGTTCAGCGGCGCGCCCAACTGGTGCGTCAGTTCCTCGTAGATCTGGCCGGGATCGTTGCCGGTGCGCGCGGTCATCTCGGCGGCCAGCAAGGCGGCGGTGATGCCATCCTTGTCGGTGCTCCAGGGCTGGCCGTCGAAACGCAGGAAAGATGCGCCGGCGCTCTCTTCGCAGCCGAAGCCCAGGCTGCCGTCGTACAGGCCATCGACGAACCACTTGAAGCCGACCGGCATTTCCAGGAGCTTGCGGCCCAGGTGGTCGGCCACGCGGTTGATCATCTGGCTCGACACCAGGGTCTTGCCCACCGCCGCGCCCGCCCCCCAGGCCGGACGATGGCGGAACAGGTAGTACACCGCCGTCGAGAGGTAATTGTTGGCCGGCAGCAAGCCGGTGCTCTTGGCGATGATGCCGTGGCGGTCGTGATCGGTGTCGCAGGCCATGGCGACGTCGAAGCGCTCCTTCAACGCGATCAGCTCGGTCATGCCATAAGGCGAGGATGGATCCATGCGGATCTGCGCATCCCAATCCAGCGGCACGAAGCGGAAGCTGGCGTCCACGTCGGTGTTCACCACTTCCAGGTTCAGCTTGTAGCGCTCGGCGATCGCCGACCAGTAATGCACGCCGGCACCGCCCAGCGGATCGACGCCGATCTTGACGTTGGCGCCGGCGATGGCGGCCAGGTCGATGATGTTGGGCAGGTCGCCGACGTAGTTGTCGAGATAATCGTAGCGACGTGTGGTGTCGGCCTTGATGGCTTTCTCGAAGGTGACGCGCTTGACGCCGTCGAGTTGCTTTTCCAGATAGCCGTTGGCGCGCTTCTCGATCCAGCCGGTGACATTGGAATCCGAGGGGCCGCCATTGGGCATGTTGTACTTGAAACCGCCGTTGTCAGGCGGGTTGTGCGAAGGCGTGACCACGATGCCGTCGGCCAGGGCATCCTTGTGCACGCGATTGTGCGTGAGGATGGCGTGCGACACCGCCGGCGTGGGCGCGTAGGGGCTGCCTTCGGCCAGCATGGTCACCACCTCGTTGGCCGCCAGCACTTCCAGCGCGCTGTGCCAGGCAGGCTCGGACAAGGCATGGGTATCGATGCCCAGGAACAGCGGCCCCTTGAAGCCCTGCTCCTTGCGGTAGTCGCAGATGGCCTGGGTGATGGCCAGCACATGCCATTCGTTGAAACTGTGGGCGTTGGCGTTGCCGCGATGGCCCGAGGTGCCGAAGGCCACGCGGTGCGTGGACTCGGCCATGTCGGGGCGCAGGCTGTAATAGTTGGAGATGAGCACCGGGAGATTGACCAGTGCCGATGGCGCCGCGCGTTTGCCGGCCAGGGGATTGACGCTACTCATAGGTGTTTTTTCTTGATGGATGGAAACAGGACTAGCGCTTTGACAAGCCGGTCAAGCTCAACGTTCATGCTGCGGAGCGCGAATCTTTCCGGGGCGTTTTGGCGGGCATTGTAACGGCAGCCACACCGCTTGGGATGCATGTCATGCAATCTTCATGCCCTGATTGTCCTGGATCAGCTTGTCGCAAGGGAAGGAAGCGGGGACGAAAAATGCGCCCGGGCAATGGCCGCGGGCGCATCGTGGGCAGCATGCGCATTTAACGCACGCCGCCCGTCTGGCATGGGTAAACGTCAGGCGCGCCGGGTGAAGGCTCGCACAATGACCAGGAGCACGATCGCTCCCAGCGTCGCCGTCAGGATCGAGGCCAGGATGCCGCCGCCGACGGCGATGCCCAGCAGGCCGGCCAGCCAGCCGCCGATCACCGCGCCGACGATGCCGATCAGGATGTCGGCCAGCAAGCCGAAGCCGCCGCCCTTCACCAGTACGCCGGCCAGCCAACCTGCCACTGCGCCGATGATGAGCCATGCAATGAGTCCGTGTTCCATGATGTTCCTTTTCGTATCGATGTGGATGGGATCCTTCCCGTTCTCGGTCTTTCTCGGTCTGTCTCGCGCAGGGCGACGACAGCTGAAGCAATGTTAGGAAGCGCGCTGCCCTTCAGCTATCGGACGGCGGCCCATTCCCTTGTAGGACAAGCCCTGCGACCGCACCGCACAAGGGCTTCACGCATCGGCCGACCGGCCGGCGAGGCGCTGGCAATATGGCGCGCAACGTCTTTCCCGATTCTTTCCTGTTTTCCTACACATCAAAAGGCGGCATTCCTATAGATGGCAAGCGCCGCAGTTCTTAAGCTAGCGTCAAATCGGAATAGCGGGATTGGAAGCACACCGCGGTCCGCACACAACAACAACTGCGGCGATAGCGCCGCCATAACAGCAGACACGAAAGCCACGACGCCATGCACACCACCGACACTTGCCTGGACCAGCCACAGCCCTTCGCCAACAGCTTTGCCCTGCTCTCGTTCGGCGCCGGCCGCGACGAAGACGGGACGGCACGCGCTGCCGGCGAGGACTTCGGCCAGCAATATGCGCAGTACGTCCGCGAATCGGCGCAACTGATGCGCCAGATCTCGGATAAGGCGCCGCAGCTGGCGTCGGTGCTGGATCAGCTCAATGAAGGTTGCGCCACGGCCCGCGTCGAATTCGACGAACCGCCGCAAGGCGCGCTGCGCCGCCGGGTGCTGGGCAACGGCGCCACGCTGGACACCGCCGCCGGCTTCCTGAGCCATGCCTTTCCCGGCGCGGCGCCGCTGTTCCATGGCTGCCTGGCTTTCCTGCAACTGAAGATGATCAAGAACAAGAAGCAGGCCTGAAGTGCGCACCTGCATGCGCCACGGATCCTGTGAAATAAATGGGCGAGGATGCCACGTCCTTTAACTAACTCTACCTGGGCCTACCATGAAAAAAATCACCAAAGCAGTCTTTCCCGTCGCCGGTCTGGGCAGCCGTTTCCTGCCCGCCACCAAGGCGCAACCCAAGGAAATGCTGCCCATCGTCGACAAGCCGCTGATCCAGTATGCGGTCGAGGAAGCCGTTGCCGCCGGCATCACCGAAATGATCTTCATCACCGGCCGCAATAAGCGTGCCATCGAAGACCACTTCGACAAGGCGTACGAACTGGAAAGCGAACTGGAAGCCGCCGGCAAGGTAAAGCTGCTGGAAACCGTCCAGAACGTGATCCCCAAACATATCAATTGCGTCTACGTGCGCCAGGCTGAACCGCTGGGCCTGGGCCACGCCGTGCTGCTGGCCAAGCCGCTGGTGGGCGACGAGCCCTTCGCCGTGCTACTGGCCGACGACTTCATGGACGTCGAGGCCGGCCAGAAGAACGTCATGGCGCAGATGACCGAGATGTTCGAACGCGAAGGCAAGAGCCTGCTGGCCGTGCAAGACGTGCCGCGCCTGGATACCCGTCAGTACGGCATCGTCAGCGGCAGCGAATACGCCGACCGCCTGGAACTGGTCAGCGGCATCGTCGAAAAGCCGGCACCGGAAGTCGCCCCCTCCACCCTGGCCGTGGTCGGCCGCTATGTGCTGACGCCGGCAATCTTCGAACGCCTGGAAAACATCGGCACCGGCGCTGGCGGCGAGATCCAGCTGACCGATGCCATCTCGGCCCTGCTGGCCGAGGAACAGATCCTGGCTTACCGCTACGAGGGCCAGCGCTTCGATTGCGGCTCCAAGCTGGGCTACCTGAAGGCCGCGGTCGCGATGGGCATCAAGCACAGCGAAGTCGGCAGCAACTTCGCGCATTTCCTGCGCGATTTCAAGGCCGACCACGATTTGCAGCAAGCCGCTCAATTGAAGGTAGCCGCGGCCATGGGCAACCTGAAGTCGGCCGAAGTCAAGGAATTCGATACCGCGCAGCGCCGCACCGCGCTGCCGCAATCCACCGAAAACAAGCCAGCAGCAACCCGCAGTTTCATGTAAGTCCCCAGTAGAGACCGATGTTGTTGACAGCAGTCCGGCCGTTCGCGGCAGGACTGCTTTTTTTATTTCCTGCCCGCCTGGTTGCGGCGTTTGCCGTTTCCCTGGCATTTCCCCGATGCTCCGCACCGCCCTTCCCCGCGCCGTATAAATTGTTTTCCCGCATTGTCACAGAGCTTTAACTTGGGCTTGCTAGGATCGCCGCCATGAACTTGGATGACCTCTCGCGTCAGCCCATCGACGCCGCCGCTTTCCCTGGGTCCGGCTGGCCGCCGGTCTCGCGTTGTGCATCACAGTGTCTTTTTTTGGCACGATATGGACGCGTGTAAACGTTTGCAACGCCAACAAGATATTGTGAAATCGTTCACACTTTGCTCGGCTGATTGCCGCAGCAGATCAAACAATATATATTGTTTATATTGATTTTCAGAGGAGGGTTCATGGCAACCAGAGTTCAAACCGCAGCAACAACCGCAAAGAAAAAACCCGTCGCCAAGGCTGCCCCCGCTGCCGCCAAGGCCGTCGTCAAGAAGCCGGCCGTCAAGCCCGCTTCCCGTCCCGCAGTGAAGGCTGCACCGAAGGCAGTCGCTCCGGCGGCCAAGGCCGCCGCACCCGCCCCCAAGGCTGCAGCGCCGGCCCCGAAGAAGCCCGTGGCGCCCGCCGTCAAGCCGGCTGACAAGCCCGCCGTGCTGAGCAAGGCCGAAAAGAAAGCGGCCAAGCCGAAGAAGGTCAAGCAAGTGCGCGACAGCTTCACCATGCCCGAGAACGAATACGCGGTGCTGGCGCAGGTCAAGAAGTCCTGCCTGAAGGCCGGCGTCGAGATCAAGAAGAGCGATCTGCTGCGCATCGGCGTGTCGCTGATCAAGAACCTGAAGATCGCGGAACTGAAGGACATCCTCGGCGGCCTGACCCCGTTGAAGGTCGGCCGTCCCAAGAAGTAAATCCGGCCACGCCGTACAAACGTCCGGCCTGCCTGAAAAAAACGCACCGTCACGACGGTGCGTTTTTTATTGCGGCGTCTGCTGGTTGCCAACTACCGGCGCCATCTGCCGGAAGCAGCCTGCCCGCACCTTCAGTTCTTTTCGCCGATGGTCTTGATCACGCGCCAGCGACCGTTCTTCACCTCATACAAGGTGAACACCGGATCGCGCAGATTGCCGTCCTTATCGAAGGCAATATTGCCGATGATGCCGCGATAACGGATCTTGTGCAGTTCCGCAGTGACTTTGGCGTTGTCGGTCGAATTGGCTTCACGCATGGCGGCGGCGATGGTGCGCACGGCGTCGTAGGCGAACGGCGCGTAGAGATAGATCTCATCCTTGTACTTGGCCTTCCAGGCGCTTTCGAAGCGGCTCCATTGGGGGCCCTTGTAGGACGGCAGGCCCGGCTCCACCACGATGGTGCCCTCGCCCGCCGGCCCGGCCAGCGTCAGGAAGGTCGGCCCGACCAGGCCGCCGATGCCCACCAGCGGCGCCTTGATCTGCAGGCGACGGATGTCGTTGGCCAGTTGCGCCGCCTGGGCGTCGATGCCGGCGAAGAACACCACGTCGGGATCGAGGTTGCGCGCCGAGCGCAGGATGCTGTTGAAGTCCGAGGTCTTGCTGCTGACCGTGTAATGCGCCGCGACCTTGCCTTTTTGCGCGGTCACCGACTTTTCGAATTCGGCGGCATAGGCGGCGCCGAACACGGTGCGGTCGTCGATGATGACGATGTTCTTCGCCTTCATCTCCTGCAGCACGTATTCGGCGGTATGGCGGGCGCCATCGCCGTCATGCGGCACGATGCGGAACGCCGTCGCGTAGCCCTGTTGCGTATAGGCCGGCGCGGTGACCGCCGGCGACACGTTCGGGATGCCGGCGGCGGCATAGATCTTCGACGCCGGGATGCCGACGCCGCTGTTCCAGTGACCGACCACCGCCGCCACCTTGCTCTTGACGAAGTATTCCGCGATCAACTGGCCGGTGCGCGGATCGGCGCGGTCGTCCTGCGGCAGCAGCTTGAATCTCACCGGCTCGCCGCCGATGACCGGATGGCCTTCATTGAGATCGTCGATCGCCAGTTGCGCGGCGCGCTCCAGGCTGATGCCGGTGCTCCCGGACGGGCCGCTCATGGGCGCCGCCAGGCCGATCGTCACGGTGCGCGGCTCGGCTTGCGCCGCGCCGCACTGCATGCCCAGCGACGCCCACAGCATGGCGGCGCCGAGCAGAATTCTGTTACGCATGTGCCCTGCCCATCCCTTCCCGTTTTCATCCTTTGTCCGCACGCGCGGAGCGGGATGTATCCCTGATCGTCCCTTCCCGCTCCCGTTGGAGCCTGATCCACGGACGAGACGCATGGCTAGCAGGTTTCGCGCCAGGCCGGCCGGAAAGCCGCCCGGTCGTCGTCAAAAATTCAATTCCCAGGCGCACTCCTGGCCGACACGGATCACGCCGCCCACGCCGCCGATGACGATGGCGTTCTGGCCGAAAGTCAGGCCGCCGTCCACGCGCGGATTGGCGCGGTAGGTGGCCAGCGTATCCAGCGGCTCGTCCGGCCACTGCGGATCGCGCAGGCCAGTCTGCTGGTCGATGCCCGGCACCGGACAGCGGGCGCAGGGCTTGACCAGCTTCAGTTCGATCACGCCGTCGCCCTCGCCCAGCGTGAGGGTATCGACGTAGTCCTCTTCATAGGCGTCCAGGCCATCAATCACCAGATTCGGCCGGAAGCGCCCCATCGGCAACGCCGGCGCGCCCTTGGCGGCCAACCGTGCATTGAGGTCGTCCAGCGAAGCCTGGCCGATCACCAGCAGCGGATAGCCGTCGGAAAACTGCGTCGGCGCGCGGTAGTCGCCGGTCCATTTCTGGTTGCTCAGGCGCTCCGCGGCGGGGCTGAAACGCACCAGCCGGGCATCGGCGTGCAGATAATCCGAGAACCAGCGGCGTGCGCGCTCGCCCTGATCCAGGGCCTCCAGCCGCGAGCGCCACACCTGTACCTGGACCGCGGCGCCGTCTTCGCCGCCGGCGGCCAGGCGCAATTTCTCCATGCCGGGCGCCGACAGCACCATCTCGTCGCCCTCGAAACGCGGCGCGATGCACGCCATGCCAGGGTGGCTGCGCTGCGTGAGAAACTGGCCCTCGTGGTCCACCACCATCCAGTGGCGATCCAGCGCCAGCCCGAGCGGGCCGATGCCGGCCTGCTCCAGGGCGATGCCGCCACAGGATTTGATGGGATAGATCGTGATTGCGCTCAGTGTTGCCATGTCCCTGCCTGATTTATTCTGGCCGCGGCGACTTTCCGGATGATGGCCGGAGATGACGGAATGCGACGCGCGCGGCATGCGTGTTTCGACATGACCTTACCACAAGCGCCGCCGTTTCCTTTCCCCTGGAGGCACATCCCGCATCGCCATGCGACAATGCGCACATCATCCTTAGCGGAATTCTTACCTGACGGGAGTGAAATGCTGGTTGCCAAATTCTTTCACCTGCTCGGCCTGACGATCTGGGTCGGCGGCATGTTCTTCGCCCACATGGCCTTGCGCCCGGCGCTGGCGGTGCTGCAACCGCCGCAGCGGCTGGTGCTGATGGCTGCGGTGCTGGGCGGCTTCTTCATCTGGGTATGGATCGCCATTGCGCTGGTGCTGGGCAGCGGCCTGCACATGATGGCGCTGATGGGCGCCGGCCATGCGCCGCCCTACGTGCATGCGATGACCGGGATCGGCGTGGTGATGATGCTGATCTTCGGCCATATCTTCTTCGCCCCCTTCCGCCGTCTCAAGCTGGCATCCGCCCAGCAGGACTGGGATCGCGCTTCGCGCGCCCTGGGCCAGATCCGCATGCTGGTCAGCGTCAACCTGTGCCTGGGCCTGCTCACCATCGCCATCGGCGCGCTGGGCCCCATGATGGCGTGACCGGCCTGATGCGGCCTGATGCGGCGCCACCATTGTCGCTTTTCCACTCCGGATGCCCGCACCCTGCGCGAATTTGACTATGATGGCGCAATGCCGGCGCGCAAGCACCGAGACGCCGGCGCCCACGTCCGACAATAAAAGGGGAAACGCAAGTGCTGACCGAATCGCAACGCCAACAGGCCGCCGACCTGCTGTGGGATTGCTGGGCCCACGGCCGCCGCATCCCGCAGTTACCCGAAGAACTGCGCCCGTCCGACCGCCAGGAAGCCTATGACATCCAGGGTCGCCTGGAAGCGCGCAGTTTCGCGCAACTGGCCGGCTGGAAGATCGGCGCCACGGGTCCCGGCAGCCAGCAGTTGCTCAACGTCGATGCGCCGCTGGCCGGGCGCCTTCTGGCCGAGCGCGTGCACCGCAACGGCGCCACCGTGTTCCTGGGCGACAGCCTGATGAGCGTGATCGAGGTGGAAGTGGCCTTCCGCATGGGCAAGAGCCTGCCGCCGCGCGCCACGCCTTATTCCCGGGATGAAGTGATGGACGCGGTCGCATCGGTGCACCCCGCCATCGAGATCCCCGATACCCGCTACGACAACTTCAAGCAGGTCGGCGCCGCCCAACTGATCGCCGACAATACCTGCGCCGACCAGTTCGTGCTGGGCGCGCCAGCCAGCGTGGACTGGCGCACGCTCGACCTGGCCACCCTGCAAACCTTCGGTCGCATCAACGGCGGCGAGCAGCGCGACGGCAGCGGCGCCCAGGTGCTGGGCGATCCGCGCATCGCCCTGACCTGGCTGGCCAACGAATTGTCGCAGCATGGCCTGACGCTGGGCGACGGCCATATCGTGGCGACCGGCTCCACCATCATTCCGCTGGCGGTGCGCGCCGGCCAGACCGTGCTGGCCGATCTGGGCGTACTGGGCACGGTGACGGTGCATCTCAGTTGAGACGATCGCGCGGGCAAGAAAAAAGGGATGGCATGCCATCCCTTTTTCATGGGTGCGACCGGCCTCAGCTCGGCTTGACTTCCTCGTAGCGGCGCGCCAGCTCCTGGCGCAGCGACTTGCGGATGATAGCCGCTTCGAAGCGGCGCTTTTCTTCCTGCGAGAACGGGCGCAGCGGCGGCACCGGGATCGGCTTGCGCTGGTCGTCCACCGCCACCATGGTGAAGAAGCAACTATTCACGTGGCGCGTGGCCTGGGTGCGGATGTTCTCGGCCACCACCTTGACACCGATTTCCATCGACGAGGTGCCGGTATGGTTGACGCTGGCCAGGAAGGTCACCAGCTCGCCCACGTGGATGGGCTGGCGGAACATGACCTGATCGACCGAGAGCGTCACCACGTATTGGCCGGCGTAGCGGCTGCCGCAGGCATAGGCGACCTGGTCCAGCAGCTTGAGGATGGTTCCCCCGTGCACGTTGCCGGCGAAATTGGCCATGTCCGGCGTCATCAAGACCGTCATGGTGAGTTGGTGAGATGGCAGATCCATGGTGCGTGGCTCTCTCTGTAGGCGATAGACAATAGGTGGAATGCACGGCATCCGGCCGCGGCGCGCCCCCGTGCGCGTTTGCGGCCGGTCGCTGGCTGCGCCCCAAGGCACAGCCGGCAACCGCGGCCCGATATTATCCGCGAGTCGGCCCCGCTATGGCAAACAAACTCGCCTCAGGCCCGTACCACCGGCTCGGCGGCGGCGAAATGCTCCTCGCAATTGCGCAGGAACTGGCGCACCGAGGCGCCGATGGCCTCCGGCGACCAGCCGGCGATGTGCGGCGTGAGCACCACATTGGACAGCCCGATCAGTTCCTGCGGCGGCTTGGGTTCGCTCTCGTAGACATCCAGCCCGGCGCCGGCCAGACGGCCTTCGCGCAAGGCGGCAGCCAGCGCCGCGGTATCGACGATGCTGCCGCGGCCGATGTTGACCAGGTAACCCTTGGGGCCCAGTTCATCGATCACGCGCGCCGAAATCAGGTGCCTGGTGTCGGCCCCGCCGGGCGCGGCCACCACGATGCAGTCGGCCCAGGCGGCCAATTGCGCGACATCCGGGAAATAGTGGAAATCGACGTCGTCGCGCTTCTTGCGGTTGCAATAGCCGATTTCGGTGTCGAAGGCGGCGGCGCGGCGGGCGATCTTCTTGCCGATATTGCCCATGCCGACGATGCCCACGCGCTTGCCGGCCAACTGCGGTTGCAGCGGCAGGGTTTCGCGCCAGCCGCCCTCGCGGGTGTAGCGATCCAGCACCGGGACGTGCCGCAGCGTGGCCAGCAGCAGCGCCAGCGCGTGGTCGGCCACGCAATCCTCGTTGGTGCCGGCGCCGGTGGCGATCTCGATGCCATGCGCGCGGGCGTGGGCGACGTCGATGTTTTCATAGCCGGCGCCGAGCGCGCACACCAACTGCAGGTGCGGCAGCGCGCGCATCTCGTCGGCGGTCAGGCCGGTGGAACCGTTGGTCAGCACCACCGCGACTTTCCTGGCGGGGCCGGCGATCATGTCGTCGCGGCGCTGGCGGTCGGGCGCGTAGAGGATGTCGTATTGCTCGCTGATGGTGGCGGTGCTGGTCTCGGACAGATGGATGAGAACGAGTAAAGGCGGTTTCATGGTTGTTCTTGGCGTAACGATGGAAGGAAGAAAGCGCGATGCCCGTCATTCTATTGCGAATCGGCGGTCAAAGCTGTGCCGGCATCAAGGGCATACCGCGCCGGCCGGACGACTTGCTCACCTGCATGCGAATTCCATGCCATCGTCCCGGGCGTAAAAAAGGCCTTGCCGCACGCACGCGGCAAGGCCTTTCAGAGGTAGCCGAAATGACGCTCAGTGCCGGGTTTCCTGCTTCTCCAGCAACTCATGCGCCACCTGCAGCGCGCTTTTCTCGGCCGATTTTTCGTCGGCAAAGGTCTGGTCGGCCAGCACCCGCTGCGACGGAAACACCGGATTGCGGTGCATGGGATTGCAGGAATGGCCGAAGATCGCCACGTTGGCCACCCACTCGTCGCCGCCGATCACGCGCACGCCCGAGTACTCGATTTCATAGTCGCCCATCTGTTCGGTTGGCATGGTTTGTCTCCTCTTTCCGGTTCAATTGGCTGTCATCGTTGCCGCGTTCAGGACGCACCGTCCTTGGCGCGCTCGTTCAGGTGGGTGATGGCATACCCCTTCTCGCCGATCTGCATGAAAGCGTCTTCCGCCTGCAGCGTGAAATGCCGCTTACCGTCGCGCTCGAAATTCACGTCCTCCTCATGCATCTGCCAATCGGTATTGGTCACCTCTTCCGGCAAGGGCTTTTCATGGGGAATGACGAGATAGGAAAACAGTCCGTCGCTATCCGGGCGCTTGTACACATCGACTTTCATCATCGGCCTCCTGGTCGGGTTGAACAATGGCATTGCAGCGGCGCTCCTTTCAGGGCTGCCTGACTTGTCCGACTTGCCCTCAGGGCATTGGTTCAAGGCGCAATTGCAACGGCGCAAGCTCCCCCGGCCTTGTACGCGATGCGCTGACAGCCGCGCCTGACAAGGCGTGGGACAAGCCCTGCCATTTCAACATAGCACTTGCCGCGCGGCGATTCCAGCGCGACGCGCAGGTTTCGGGTACAGGAGAAGAAAACCCGGCCAGGGCGGGCTGGCGTCAGTCTGCCTGCCGCCTCAGCCATGCCGATGCGCCCGCCAGGCTGCGGAAATCGGCCAGGGAACGGCAGGCGATGTCGGGATGGCGCTCGCGCAGCATGCGCGACAAGGCCGAACCCGGCCCCAGCTCCAGCGCCACCGTAACGCCGCGCTCGGCGCAGGCGTCCATGCAGGCCGCCCATTGGATGGTCTCGGTCAATTGTCGCGCCAGCAGCATGCGGGCCTCATCCGCGTCGGCCACCGCTTGCCCGCTCACGCCGGCCAGGAGCGCCGTCGTGGGCGCCGCACAGGAGAGCTGCGCCAGCATGGCGGAAAACGGCGCAACGGCCGCCTGCATCAGCGGCGTATGCGAGGCCAGCCCGACCGGCAACTCGCCGGTGCGGGCGCCCTGCACGGCCAGCTCATCGGCGGCGGCGCGCAAGGCCGCGCTGGCCCCGCCCGCGATCAGCGTGTCTTCGCCGGTCTCGATGGCGGAAAAAACACCGTGCCGCAGCAGGCAGGCGCGCGCCGCCTCCAGTGACATGCCGCCGACCGACATCAGCCCCTGCTCGCGCGATCCGGCCGGCGCCTGCTGCTGTGCCTGATCCATCCATGCCGCACGCCGCGCAGCCAGCACTACCGTAGCACCGGCATCGAATACGCCGGCTATTGCATAGGCCGACAATTCGCCGACGCTATAGCCGGCCACTACCGCCGGTGCGCCGGCGATAGCGACAAGCTCATCGGCCAGTGCCTGCCAGGCGGCAAGCTGGGCCGCGACGATGAGCGGCTGGGCGTTACGGTTGGCATAGAGATGGGAAGGATCGTGCAACACCTGTTCCAGCGGTGCATCGAGCTGCGCCGCCAAGCCGCATTGCGCGAGGAAGGCCGCGCCCTTGTCATCGGCGCGCGCGAGATCGAACATGCCGGCGTGCTGGCCGCCCTGTCCGGGACAAAGAATCGCCAGCCGCATGCTCAACCCTTGCGCTGCGATTGCGCAAGATTGGCGCTGCCCAGCGCGCAGCCCTGATGCACCAGGCAAGCCGCCGCCAGCAGATCGGCCGCACCGCCGGGCGACAGGCGCCGCGCCACGAAGTCGCGATGACAGGCGAGCGCCGCCGCCCGCCAATCGGGATGGCCGGTGCCGCCCGCCGCCAGGAAGCCTGCGCTGCGCTCGCGCACCAGCGCGGCGCCGCCGGCTCCGCCGCGGTGATAGACATTGGTGTCGCTGATGTGGCCCATCAGCGCGAACAGCGCATCGATCTTGGCGTCGTGCCAGCCACGCCCTTGCGCCAGCGTTGCATGCAATCGCGGCAGCGCCACCTCGAACACCGACGGGAAACCCAGCGCGCCCTCTTCGCGCGCGCCGCCCACGGCGTGCGCGGCGGCCACGCGCTGGCCGTGGCTCCAGGCCTGCGACACGGGTTCGCTGCGCGTATGCCGCGCCAGCGCGTCGCCCCATTGAATCAGCAACGTCGCGCGGATGGCGGGCGCGGTCAAAGGCATCCCGCGGCCGCGGCAATACGCCATCGCCGCGCACAGCATGCCCAGCGCAAAGATGGCGCCGCGGTGCGTGTTGATGCCGCCGGTGGCGCGCAGCATGCGCTCCTCGGCCGTGATCGCCAGCCGCTGCAACTGGCGAAACGGCGCACCCTGCATGCCGGCCTCGGCGATCCGGAAAAAGTAATGGCGCAGCGAAAACAGGCTGCGCATGAACGTGGCGGCGGTCATGTCGGCATGGCTGCCGTTATCCACCAGCGAGACCAGGCCGGGCTTGGGATACAGCGTCAGTTCCTGATGCAGGCTGCGCAGCGCCAGGCGCGCCAGCGTGCGGCAGAACTGACGATTGTCGCGTGCCTCGCGGCGCTTGCGGGTGTAATGCGGCGCGGGCGCCAGCGCGGCATGCTGATCGCCGCGCGCCTCGCTGGCAGAGGTCGTCAGGCCGCGCATGACCGGCCTTCCTCTTGCGGCAGACTGGCCGCCAGCACGCCGACGCGTTCCAGGCGCACCGCGTCCGGCAGCTTGACCAGCACCTTGTTGTCCGGATCGCCGCCCTTGACGGCCACTTGTCGCCACTCCTTCCAGGACACCGCCGCCCCATCCGGGAACACGATCTCGCCGTCCAACGGCAGGAACATCGCCTGCCAGGCCAGCAGGCGCACGCCTTCGGCCAACTGTTCGCGGCTGCGCGGGCGGAACAGCAAATCGATGTCGGAGGTGGCGCGCACGTAAGGCTGCGCCGTGATCGCCTGCCAGGCCAGCGAACCGAACACGGCCAGCGCGATGCCGGCGCGCGCCATGTGCGTTTCCAGTTCGCTCATGCCGTCCTGCCACGTCACCGGCAAGCCGGGCAAGCGCGCCGCCGCGATGTCGCGCAGCAGGAAAGGCGCGCGGCTGGCCGCCACCTCATTCGCCTGCACCCGCAGGGCGATGCGCGGCTTGTTGCCGTGTTCATCGGGCGGCAAGGCGATGCCGGCGCAGATGTCATCGGACGCGGCATCGACGTCGCGGCGGCGCACGATCACCGGCCAGCGCATGCGCTGCCAATGCACCATCGCCTCGCGCTGGCGCGCGTCGGCGGCCCCGGCCTGGACGCGTGTCCAGGCGGCGTCGCTCAGCCAGATCAGATGATGGCGTTCATGCATGCCGCGGCCCACTGTTCCACACCGTTCAATCCAGCGGCACGTCGTCGGCCACGGCGTCGATCACACGCTGGGCCAGCTTGCGGCCGCCGCGTTCCAGGCCGGCGATGGCGCGCCGGTCGGCCGAGCGATCGGCGGACAATGCCTCGCGCATGGCTTGCGCCAGGTCGCCGCTCCAGATCTCGGCCACGCCGCCCATGCGCAGATAGTTTTCCGGACCGGGGGCGAATACCGGGTTGCTCTTGGCCAGCTCGGTCAGGCGTTCTTCCGGCACCTTGGTGATGCGCGCCATGGCGGGCAGGCCCATCACGCGGATGGTGGCCTCGGGCAAGGCATAGCAGGCGTCGGCGATCAGCCCGCTGGTGATGAAGCCGCCCGACAGCGCCTGGTCGTACACCAGGCCGATCACGCGATGGCCGTGGCGGCGCGCCAGTTCGACGCATTTGCCGAGGTGCGCCATGTAGCTGTTGATGCCCAGCATCTCGTCGCGGTGCCGCAGGCGCTGGCCCTGGGTATCCACCAGGATGACAATGGGACGGCCGGGATGTTCATTGACCGTCTTCAAGATCTCGACCGCCTGGGCCAGCGCGATCTCCACCCCGATGGGCGTATGCCCGGTGGTACCGACCACGGCGACGGTGATGCCATCGACCTTGGCCGAACCGGACAGGAAGTTGTCCTTCTCGACGATCTGGTGTCCCTGCGGGAACAGTTGCTGCGCAGGCGCGCGCCAGTCAACCTGGCCGGCGCCGGCGTCCTGTGCTGCGGATGGAACGGCGGTTTGCATGCGTGCTTCCTCTCAGGCGTTGAACGGGATGCGATGGGCATCGGCCATCGCCGTGAAGGCCGCGGCCTCCAGCATGGGCACCGCTTCTGGCTGGGGTACGCCGAGCTCGGCCCAGATATCCATGGGATCTTCCGCATGGCCGAAGGTGGCGATGCGCCGGCGCAGCATCTCCTGCTCGGCCTCCAGCGCCTGCAGCGTCAGCGCCGGCGAGACGGCAGCCTGCAATGCGGCGATGGCAGCATCGCGGAAGGCCTCGGCATCGTCGTTCACCAGCGTCTGGCAATCACCGATCAGGTAGCGGTGCTTGCCGCCGGTGGTGCGCCACACCAACGCACGGTCGCGCGAATCGAATTCCTCGACGCCGTTGGCGGTCTCGATCACCTCGGGGCCTGACATGGCCAGCCGCCCTTCTTCCGACATGATCACGGTATTGGCGCAGCGCGCGACGATGCCCATGCCGCCGAAGCAGCCGTTGGCGCCGCCCACCAGCACCAGCACCGGGATGCCGGCGGCGCGCGCGTCGAGCACGGCGCGCATCACTTCCGACACCGCGATCAGCCCGGCATTGGCTTCATGCAGGCGCACGCCGCCGGTCTCCAGCAGCAACACCACGCCGGCCGCCTTCTTGCGGATCGCGCGCTTCAACAGGCCGACCAGCTTGGCGCCATGCACCTCGCCCACCGCCCCGCCCATGAAACCGCCCTCTTGCGCGGCCGCCATCACAGGCTGGCCGCCGAGCGTGCCCTCGCCGATGATGACGCCGTCATCGAAGGACACCGGGGCGTCAAGCTGGCCCAGGTGCGGGCTGACCACGCGCTGCGCCGGCGGCAGCAGCTCGACGAAGCTGCCGGCGTCCAGCACGGCCAGGATGCGCTCGCGCGCGGTGGCTTCCAGGTAGCTGCTGCTCATTTTCCGTCCTCCGCCATGGCTTCCACCGCCTGGTCCAGGCGCAGGCTGACCACCGCCGGGGTGGCGCCCATGTCGTTGATGGAGATGCGCGCGTCGGCCAGCTGCCAGCGCTGCTGGAAGTCGGTCATCACCGCTTCCCAGATGGCCCCGAAGCCGCGCGCCGCGGTCTTGACCTCGATCGCGCAGCCGCCATTGAGGGCGGCGTTTTCGATCAGCACCTCCAGGTTGCCGGAGCTGACCACGCCCACCAGTTCGGGCGCGGGCTTGAGCCGGCGCCGGCCGTTTTCAAAGCGAAAAGTTAAGGTTTCCATAGAGTCGTCTATCCGTCTGTCCGTCGTTGCTTGCGTTCGTTGCGCGCTCAGGCCTGCAGCAGCGCAGGGCGCCGCCGTTCCCAATGGGTGGCCTGCTCGTAGGCATAGGCCAACTGCAATACTTCGACATCGGCAAAGCGCCTGCCGATGATCTGCACCCCCATGGGCAGGCCCTGCGGGCCGAAGCCGACCGGCACGCTGATCGCGGGCGCGCCCGCCAGCGAGGCCGGGATCACCGCTTCCATCCAGCGGTGGTAGGTATCCATGGGCTTGCCGGCGATGGCCTTGGGCCAGTGCTCCTGCGCGCTGAAGGGGAACACTTGGGCGGTCGGCATCAGCAGGTAATCATAGCGCGCCAGCAGCTGGTCCAAGGCCTTGTACCAGGCGCTGCGCTCCACCGAGGCGCGGTAGAAATCGCGGGCGCTCCACTTCAGGCCATGCTCGACCTCCCACACGAATTCCGGCTTCATCAGCGCGCGCCTGGCGGGATCGGCATAGGCGTCGCCCCAGGTCCCGGCCAGCAGCGACTGGCGGTGCACCAGCCAGGATTGCCACAGTCGCTCGGGGGCGAAATCCAATTCCGCCCGGCTCACTTCATCAATGCTGCAACCCAGCCCCTGGAAAGCGCCAAAGCTGGCGCGGCACACTTCCATCACGCCGTCTTCCATTGGCAGATAACCGTGCAGATCGCCCAGCCAGCCGATGCGCGTGCCCTTGAAGTCGCGCTGCAGCGGTTGCGCATAGCGCGCGGCATCCGGGCCCGCCGACATCGGCGCGCGCGCATCGTACCCGGCCTGGGTGGACATCAGCATCGCCAGGTCGCTGACGTTGCGCCCCATCGGGCCGTTGGTGGACAACGCGCCCAGATAGAGCTCCGGCCCCGGGCCGCTGGGCACCGCTCCGGCCGAGGGGCGGAAGCCGTAGACGTTGTTGTAGGCGGCCGGATTGCGCAACGAGCCCATCATGTCGCTGCCGTCGGCCACCGGCACCAGTTGCAGGGCCAGTGCCACGGCCGCGCCGCCGCTGCTGCCGCCGGCGATGCGGCTCTGGTCCCAGGCGTTGAGGGTCATGCCATAGACCGGGTTGTAGGAGTTGGAGCCCAGGCCGAACTCCGGCGTATTGGTCTTGCCTATCAGGATCGCGCCCTGGCGACGAATACGTTCGACGAAGATATCGTCGGCCTGCGGCACGTTGTCCTTGAACAGCGGCGAGCCGAAGGTGGTGCGGATGCCGCGCGTCAGGGCCAGATCCTTTACCGCATGCGGCATGCCGTGCATCCAGCCCTGGTATTGGCCGGCGGCAAGCTGGACATCCTTTTCATCGGCCTGTTCCAGCAAGGCGTCGCCGTCCTGCAGGGCGACGATGGCGTTGACCTTGGGATTGATGCGCTCGATATGCCCCAGGTAGGCCGTCATCACCTCGCGGCAGGATACCTGCCGGCGGCGGATGGCGGCCGACAGCGCCAGCGCGTCAAGCGCGACGATGTCCGGCGGCGTATAACGTGATTGTGATGTCATGGTCTCGTGATCGATGGTGCCGCGTGCTTGTCTGGCCTGCCGTCGCCGGCCGCTCACCAGTTGCGGAAGCGCTTGGGCGGGTTGTACAGCCCGCCCGAGGCGCGCACCAGGTCTTTCATGTTCTTCGCCGCCAGCAGGTCGCGCGTGGCCATGCGCTTGTCGATGCCCAGATCCTCGGCGCGGCGGATCACGCCGCGGTCGCGCAGGTTTTCCACCATGCGCTTGTCGCGGCCCAGGCCGACCGCGGTATAGCCGGCCACGCCACGGATGGCTTGTTCGCGCTCCTCGTCGGAGCGGCACAGCAACAGGTTGGCGATGCCCTCTTCGGTGAGGATGTGGGTGACATCGTCGCCGTAGATCATCACCGGCGGGATCGGCATCTTGGCCTGCTCGCCCAGTTGCCAGGCGTCCAGCTTCTCGACGAAGGCCGGCTGCATGTGTTCGCGGAAGGTTTCCACCGTCTGCACCACCAGCTTCTGGCCGCGCGGAATGGTGTTGCGGTCGGCGCGCGCCTGCTGGCCGGCCTTCAGCCAGGCCTCGCTGGCATGACGCCGGCCGCGCGCATCGGCGCCCATGTTGGGCGCGCCGCCGAAGCCGGCGATGCGGCCCAGCGTGGCGGTGGAGGAATTGCCCTGCAGGTCGATCTGCAGCGTGGAGCCAATGAACATGTCGCAGCCGTAGTGGCCGGCGGTCTGCGAGAACGCGCGGTTGCTGCGCATGGAGCCGTCGGGGCCGACGAAGAAGACATCGGGTCGGGCGCGGATGTAATCCTCCATGCCCAGCTCGGAGCCGAAGGAATGGATGGACTCCACAAACCCGGCCTCGATCGCCGGGATCAGCGCCGGGTGCGGATTGAGCGCCCAGTGCTTGCAGATCTTGCCTTTCAGGCCCAGCGATTCGGCATAGGTCGGCAGGATCAGCTCGATGGCGGCGGTGTCGAAACCGATGCCGTGGTTCAGGCGCTGCACGCCGTATTCGGCATAGATGCCCTTGATCGCCATCATGGCCATCAGCACCTGGATCTCGGAAATCTGCGCCGGATCGCGGGTAAACAGCGGCTCGATGTAATGCGGCGTGGGCGCCTTGATGGCGAAGCCGACCCAGTCGGCCGGGATATCGACGCGCGGCAGTTCATCGACGATCTCGTTGACCTGGGCGATCACGATGCCGCTGGAGAAGGCCGTGGCTTCGGCGATCGCCGGCGTGTCCTCGGTATTGGGACCGGTGTACAGGTTGCCGTGGCGATCCGCCGCCTGCGCCGCCACCAGCGCCACGCGCGGCGTCAGGTCGGTGAAGTAGCGGCCGAACAGTTCCAGGTAAGTATGGATGGCGCCGATATTGAGCTTGCCAGCCGAAGCCAGCTTGGCCAGCCGCGCCGCCTGGGGGCCCGAGAAGGAAAAGTCCAGGCGGTCGGCGATGCCTTTTTCGAACACATCCAGATGCTCGGGCAAGGCCAGCACCGAAAACAGCATGTGCAAGCCGTGCACCCGCGCCGGGTCGAGCGAGGCCAGCCCCTTGGCCAGGAAGTCGGCCTGTTTCTGGTTGTTGCCCTCGACGCACACGCGGTCGCCGTTTTCCAGCACCGCATACAGCAGGTCGGCCAGCTTTTCCGCTGGCGCGATCTTGCCCTGCAATTGGCCGCCCAGCGCGGCGGCGGCGCGCGCCAGGCGCTGCTCCCGGTTCTTCTGGCGCGCGTTCCAGACGCGTTCGCTACCACTCATTTACTTCGCTCCCATCAACAGGTCAGGCAATACGGTCGCGATGCCCGGGAACATGCACAGCAGCACGACCGCGAGGAACATCAGCGCCAGGAAAGGAATCGTACCCTTGATCACGTCGCCCAGCGGAATGTCCGGTGCGATGTTCTTGATCACGAACAGGTTCAGCCCCACCGGCGGGTGAATCAGCCCCATTTCCATCACCACCGTCATGACGATGCCGAACCAGATCAGGTCGAAGCCGGCGGCCTTGAGCGGCGGCAGGATGATGGGCGCGGTCATCAGGATGATAGACACCGGCGGCAGGAAGAAGCCCAGCACGATCACCATCGCCAGGATCACCGCCAGCAGCAGCCACTTCGACAGATGCAGATCCACCACCCATTGCGCGGCCGACTGACTGATGTGCAGGTAGCTCATCACGTACGAATACAACAGCGACATGCCGATGATCAGCAGGAGCATGCCCGATTCCTTGATGGTCGAACTCAGGAAGGGCGCGATCTCGCGCGGCTTGTAGATGCGATAGACGATGGCGATCAGCACCAGCGCCAGCAGCGCGCCCAGGCCGGCGGTCTCGGACGGCGTGGCCAGGCCGCCGTACAACGCCACCATCACCCCAATCAGCAGGATCAGGAAGGGCAGCACGCGCGGCAGCATTTCCACCTTCTGCGCCAGCGTGAAGTGCTCGTCGTCCAGATAGGCCGATTTGATGCCGCCGGCGGTATAGACCGCGTGCGCCAGCTTGTACTCCTTGCGGGCGCGGAACACCGCGTAACCGGCGAACAGGATCACCAGCAGCACGCCCGGGCCGATGCCGGCCAGGAACAGGCGGCCCAGCGACTGCTCGGCCGCCACCGCGTACAGGATCATGGTGATCGAGGGCGGCAGCAGGATGCCCAACGTGCCGCCGGCGGCGATGATGCCGGCCGCGAAACCGGGCGAGTAGCCGCGGCGACGCATTTCCGGGATGCCGGCCGAACCGATGGCCGAGCAGGTCGCCGGCGACGAACCGGCCATAGCGGCAAACAGTGCGCAAGCAAACACGTTGGCGATGCCCAGTCCACCCGGGACGCGATTGAGCCAGGCGTGGATGGCGGAGTACAGGTCCTTGCCGGCCGGCGATTTGCCGATGGCCGCCCCTTTCAGGATGAACAGCGGAATCGACAGCAGCGTGATCGAGGCGATTTCTTCATAGACGTTCTGGGTGACGGTATCCAGCGAGGATTCCGGCATGAAAAAGTACATGAAGCCGGTCGCCACCACGCCCAGCGCAAAGGCGATGGGCATGCCGGAACACATGACGACGATGGTGATGACGCCATACAAGGCGCCCAGGGTCAGCGGGCTCATTGCAGGCCCCCTTTCGCTTCCACCGTGCCGGTCAGGCGCACCAGCACCTGCACCAGCAGTTGCAGCGTCAGCACGGTCATGCCCAGCGCCATCATGAAATACGGGATCCACAGCGGCGGCGCGAAGGTCGAAGACGTAGTCTGCCCGTCCACCCAGGCTTCATGGAACAGAGTCCACGACTTCCAGGCGAAGAAGGTGCAGAAAGCGAACGACACCAGATCGACGATGAACATGCGTACCTTGTTGGCCGTGGGCGAGAGCAGCCCGGCCAAGGCTTCGATGCCGATATGCCCGCGCAGCGACTGCACGTGGGCCGAGCACAGGAAGATCACGCCCACCAGCATGAACACCGAGGCCTCATCCTGCCAGTCGGTGGGATGGTGGAAGAAGTAACGCACCACGACCGAATAGGTCAGGATGCACGAGGTCACCACCAGCGCGATCATGCCGAGGAACACGGCGACCTTGTGAAAGACCGCCAGCGCCGCGGCCAGCCAGGCCACCGGCGCGCTGGCCGGCACCGCGGGCCGCGCCGACGAGGCGGCGCCCGGCATCTCGAAACCGTGGCTCATAGGGTTTTCTCCGCCAGCGACAGCAGCTTGGCGCAGTTGGCGTTACGCGCGGCGAAATCCTTCCAGGCGGTATTGCGGGCGATGTCCTGCCACTTCTTGACCACCTCGGCATTCAGATCGACCACCTTGGCGCCGGCCTTCTGGTACACCTGGGCCACGGCGACGTCGTCGGCCTGGGCCGCCTTCATCGCGAACTGTTCCATCTCGGCGCCCACGGCCATGACGGCGGCCTGCTGGTCCTTGGACAGGCGCTCGAACACGGCCTTGGACATCATCAGCGGTTCGAACATGTACCAGTAGGCCTTGTCGCGGCCGGTGGTGAGCGCCTTGGCGACTTCTTCCAGGCGGAATGACATGAACGAGGTGGACGAGGTCATGGCCGCATCCATGGCGCCGGTCTGCATGGCGGCATAGATTTCATTGGACGGCAGCGTCACCACGGCGGCGCCGGCCTCCTTCAGGATCAGGTCCATCTCGCGCGAACCGCCGCGCACCTTCATGCCCTTGGCGTCGGCCGGATCGACGATGGGCTTGCCGCGCGAGGCCACGCCGCCGGCCTGCCAGATCCAGCTGACGATGACCACGCCCTTCTCGTTCAGGATGCGCGCCAGCTCCTTGCCGACTTCGGCGTTCTTCCACGATGCGCCCTGCTGGTAGGACGTCACCAGGCCGGGCATCAGGCCGATATTGGTTTCCGGCACTTCGCCGCCGGCGTAGTTGAGCGGCACCAGCGACATGTCCAGCGCGCCCTTGCGCATGGCCGAGAACTGGGCGTTGGTCTTCATCAGCGAGGAGCCCGGATAGATCTCGAACTTCAGGCTGCCCTTGGTGCGCTCGCCGACCTGCTGGGCGAACATGCGCACCAGGCGATCGCGGAAATCGCCTTCATTGATGGTGCCGCCGGGAAACTGATGGGAAATCTTGAGGTTGGTCGTCTGAGCCCATGCCGCGGTGGGCAGGCCCGCCATGCCGGTGATCAAGGGGGTCGCAGCCAGCGTGCCGAGGAAATGCCGGCGGGTGAATCCAGTCATGTTATGTCTCCTCCAGGATTGATGGATGTTGCTTTTGAAACTACGTGTCGTTGAAACCGTGTTTTTTTATGATCGCATCGTGTATACAATTTCTTCTGAAAGGCATACATTGTCAAGCACAAATCCAATTTAAAATATTGTCTTGTATGCAATCCCTGGACTGAGCGAGAGGATCCTCAAGATGGAAACCGCCAAAACACGTGCTGAAACCCTGCGCGAATCGATCGAGGAGCTGATCGCCGTCGGCAAGCTGGTGCCGGGCCAGCACCTCGACGAGACCTCGCTGGCCGAAGAGTTCGGGGTATCGCGCACGCCGATCCGCGAGGCGCTGATCCAGCTGGCCTCGATGGGCATCGTCGAGATGCGCCCGCGGCGCGGCGCCATCGTGGCCGAGATCGGCCCGCAGCAACTGGTCGAGATGTTCGAGGTGATGGCCGAGTTCGAAGCCATGTGCGGCCGCCTAGCCGCGCGCCGCATGACGCCGGCCGAGCACGCCGAGCTGCTGGCCGCGCACCAGGCTTGCAAGGCCGCGCGCGACGCTTCCGATCCGGATGCCTACTTCTACCTCAACGAAGTCTTCCACGACCGCATCTACGCCGGCAGCCACAACACCTTCCTGGCCGAGCAGGCACGCGCCCTGCACCGTCGCCTGCGCCCCTATCGCCGGCTGCAGCTGCGGGTGCGCGACCGCCTGAAGATGTCCTTCGACGAGCATGAAGCGGCAGTCAACGCCATCATCGCCGGCGACGCGGACAAGACGGTGGACGTGCTGCGCCAGCACATCATGATCCAGGGCCAGCGTTTCGCCGATCTGGTGGCCTCGCTGCACCAGCTGAGATCGGCAGCCTGAGCGCGGCGCGGGGAAAGCACGCGCCAGACAGCGCGCAAAAAAATGGCGGCGCCCGCAAGCGCCGCCACCTGGCGGATGGAATGATACGAAAAGCGACGGCGCGACGGCCGCCGCCCGCTTACTTCACTTTGTCCTGCGACACATCCATGATCAGGCGCGCCGACAGATACAGGCGCGGCACGATGGTATCCAGCAGCACGTATTCCGCGTCGTTGGAGTGCGCGCCGAAACCGCTCAGTCCCATCCCCTCGATCACCGCGCCCTTGCTCTTCAGGGCCGCGAATGCCGCATCGGTGCCGCCGCCGGTGGCGACCTCGGCCACCTTGAGCGGCATGCCGATCTCCTGATACACCGACCTGGCGTAGTTGGCCAGCTTGCGCGAAGCCGGCGTGGCTTCCAGCGGCGGACGGCGCATCTCGAACTTGACGCTGACCTTGGCGTCGGGGATCAACTGCTTCTTGATGCCCTCGTTCAAGCGCTGCTGCAACTGCTCGAAATCGCTCACCTTCAAGGCGCGCGCATCGGCCTGGGCGCTGGCATTGGCCGGGATCACGTTGCGATTGGTGCCGCCCTGGGCCATGGTCCAGTTCAGCTTCAGGCCGCGTTCGGGCTGCGATAGGGCATTGAGCTGCAACAACTGGTGCGACAGCTCGTACAAGGCATTGATGCCCTTCTCCGGCGCCGCGCCCGCATGCGACGATTTGCCCACCACATTCAGGTACGCCGCGCCGATGCCGCTGGTGGCCAGGCGCAACTGGCCGTCGGCGCCGCCGCCTTCATACGAGAACACCACGTCCTGCTCGGCGCCGAAGCGCGTATGCAGGGAACGGCCGCCGGGCGAGCTGATCTCTTCGTCGCCGTTGATCAGCACCGTCAGCGTATCGTAATCCTTGAACCCGGCCTTCTGCAGGATGGCGATGGTGTGCAGGATGGTGGCGATGCCCTGCTTGTCGTCGGCGATGCCCAGGCCATAGGCCTTGTCGCCATCGACGCGGAACGGCTGGTCCTTCAGCATGCCGCGCAGATACACGGTATCCATGTGCGCGATCAGCATGATCTTGCGCTTGCCGCTGCCCTTGAATTCGGCATGCACGATCTGGCCGATCTTGTCCGGCGTGTCGTCCATGCGGTAGATATCGGGCGCATCCAGCAACTCGACCTTGCCGCCCAGCGCCACCAGGCGTTTCTTGATCAGTGCCGCCAGTTGCGCCAGTCCTTCCAGATCCTTGCTGCCGGATTCGATGCCGACCAGGTCGCGCATGGTGTCGATCATGCCGGCCTTCTCTTGCTGGGCCAGGTCGTAGAACGGCGCCTGCGGCGCGGCTTGCGCGGCCGGTGTGCCGATGGCCAGCAGCGGCAGCCACAGTGCGGCGATCAGTGTCTTCTTATGCGATGCAAAGCTTGGTGTCATTGTGTGCGTCTCTCTCTGGGGATGTCGCCATCCGTTGTTGTGAATCCTGATCCTGATCTTGCCCGTCAATTGTAGCGACCCGGCGCCGCGCGCCCCATCACAACTGGCGCTCGCTGACGAAATACCGCTCGCTGCCGTCCAGTGGATCCATGAAGAACAGCGAGCGCGCCAGCAGCTTGAGCGGCTTGTCCAGTTCATCGGCCACGCCCACCGGCACCGCCTCCGGATAGAACAGGTCGTTGACGATGGGAATGCCGAGCGAGGCCATGTGTACGCGCAACTGATGACGCCGGCCGGTCACCGGTTCCAGGCGATACCACCCCAGGTCGCCGCGCGCTTCGATCAGCGAGATATGCGTTTCGGAATTCGGCTCGCCCGCGGCTTCATGCATCTTGAAGAACTGTTCGGGAATCTCCTCGATGCGGCTGCGGCGCACCATCGGCAGCTCCAGATCCGGCCGCAACGGCGCGATCGCTTCATAGACCTTGTACATGGCGCGCTGCTGGAACATCGACTGGTATTTGCCGCGGCTGCCCGGATGATGGGAGAACACGATCACGCCGGCCGTTTCGCGATCCAGGCGATGGATGGGCACCAGATTCTCCAGGCCGGTGGCTTTCTTCAGCCGCACCAGCAGCGTCTCCTGCACGAAGCGGCCGGTCGGGATCACCGGCAGGAAGTGCGGCTTGTCGGCCACCAACAGGTGGTCGTCGAGGTGCAGGATCTTTTCCTCCACCGGAATGCGTTGCTCGCCCTGCGGCAATTCACGGTAGTAGAAAATACAATCGCCGCCGCGATACGGGGAATCGGGACGCAGTTCGTCGCCATGCTGATTACGCACCTCGCCGCGCAGCAGGCGTTCACGCCAGATCTCGGCCGGCACCGCGGTGAAGCGCTCGGCCAGGAAGGACAACATGTCGCGCCAGGGCCCCGGCTGCAGCCACAGATAGCTGGGCGATAGGCCCTCGCGCACCGGCAGCGTCGGTTCCGGCCTCATGCCTGTCCTCCGTGCGGAGCCTGCTTACGGGCCGCGCGGCGGCGCCATGCGGCCACGCTGGCATTGGCATCGAGATGCGCCAGCAACCTGTCGCGCTGGGCATCGGAAAAAGGCAGCGTCGCGATCAGCGCCGGCCATTGCGTCATGGCGCGCTCCACCGTCTCCACCAGCACCGCCTGCAGCTTGGGTTCGGGAATGCGCCAGAGATTGGCCAGTTGGCGCAGGATGGCCGGCGTGAGCAACTGCTTGCCCTTCTGTCCCGGCACGAAAGCCAGCGCGTGGCCGTTGCCGCCGACATACGCGGCATAGGCCACGATGTCATAGGCCGGTGACAGCACTGCCTGCTGCGGCGTGCCCGAGACCTCATAGAGCAGGCTGAAGTTCTTCAGGTGGGCGTCGAAATTGCCCAGCAGCTCATTCACCTTGATCCGCCGCAGCAGCTCGAACACGTCCTCGATGCCGCGCGCGCTGCGCTCCAGCAAGACCACGCCGATCGCCGCATAGGTGCCGACATACTTGGCACCCGGCGCGGTGCCGGTGACCTGGGCGAAATCCTCCATGTGCCGGCGGCCGGTGGGCGTGGCCGCGTCGCGGTCGAAGCGATGCACCAGCAAAAAGCGGCTGGCGTCGTTGCGCAGGCCGAACGGCAGATGCTCGGCAATGGCCGACAGCGGCTCCAGCGCGAACTCGCAGGTAGCGACGCCGGCCGCGGCGGCCAGCGTCAGCGAGGCGAACTCGACCTGCGGCATGTTCGGATAATCGGTGGCCGGGAGCTTGGCGATGAAGTGCGCGCCGGTGCGATCCCGCGAGCGCATCACGTAACGCCCGCCGGCCCCCTTCACCAGTCCCAGCTTGGGCTGCACGCCGGAGAGCGACTCCCCGCCCGGCACTGGCAACTGGCCCGAGCTCATCTCGTAGCTGTCGTGTCCTTGTCCCAGCAGGCGGCCCAGGCCGCGCTCATCCAGTTCTTCGGCCACGGCCGAGACGTCGCCCGGCAAATCCTTGCCGCAATAGGCCAGCAGGCCGAATTCATCGTCCGGCGCCAAGCCGGCGCGCTGGATCAGGTGCTTGCGCAACTGGCCTTCCGGCAGCAGGTTCTGGAAGAACGGCGGCAAGCCGCCCCGGCCATCGCCGCGATTGGCCGCCAACGCGGGATCAAGCAATTGGGCGCGGGTGCGCTCCTCGGTCGAGGCGCAATATAGCTGCGAGAGAACGGGACGCGCCGCGCCCTGCATGGCGTAATCGTCGTCGAAGCGGAAATAGCAGCGGCCGTCATCCAGCGCGAACAGCGAACCGGCGTCCACCGTACCCAGACGGATGCGCAGCGAGCGCAGCATGCTCATGGCCGCTCTCCCTCGCCCATCAATGCCTGCAGGCGCTGCGCCAGTTCGGTCTGGCTGCCGCCCGCCTGGGCGGCCGATTCGGCGGCGCGCATCCCGGCCGCCTGGGCGGGAACCAGCAACAGCTCCAGGCCGAGCTCGCCGCACAGTGAGAGGAGCTTGCCGAGTTCGATATTGCCCTTGCCGGTTTCCAGCGCCAGCAAGGTATTGCGATGCATGCCGGCCAAGCCGGCCAGTTCGATGGCCGTCAGGCCGCGGGCCTTGCGGGCGGTACGAATGCGAGCGCCGATGTCTTGCAGGCTTGCCATGAGAAGTCCACCCAGTCCAATAAAATGTTCATTCAACCATAAGAACATTGTATTGTGCAGACCCAAAATAACAAGACCATTTAATCAGGCTTTTATCCTTTTGACCAATTAAACAGGCAAAATGACTCAAGATCTGCGGGAGGCAGGCCAGCTCATCCTTTGCACGCGGACAAAAAAAAATCGCAGTCCGAAGACTGCGATTTTCAAAGCCTGACAGGAAAAAATCAGGCGGTCGTATTGATGTTACGACCGATGTTCGGGTTGGCCGGCAGTTGCGGCAGTGCCTGAAGCACGCCGATTGCTGCTGCAGCCTGGGTGTTCAGCGCCTTCTTCAGCATCAGGATATTGACCTGATCGGAAGTCTGCGCCGAGGCCAGGTTGGTGGCCAACGATGCGATTTGAGAAACATCCATAGACGACTCCTTTTGAGGGAAAGGTCACTGACCGGCCGCGTTCACCGGGCAGTATCTGCTTTACGGCATCCCGGCCTATTTCTTTACATTAATCAAGAAATACAATGAAATGCAGCAGGTTCATTAGCTGTGCAGTTCAGATTTTCAGCAAGAAACAGTCAAGCGAGACCTGGCGCCGTCAGGGTTTGACGCCTCTCCTGCGGATTGTTCAAAGCACAACAGCAAGGCGCCGCCTTGTTACCTTGCCGGCGCCGAAATAAAAAGATCGCATCCCGAAGGATGCGATCAGAACGAGCGCGCCGATTGGCGTGCCCTGGCCTCAGGCAATCGTGTTGATGATGCGGCCGATATTGATATTAGACGGCAAACGACCAATTACCGTCGCTACCCCCACCACATCATCCACAGCGGTCTTGGCGACTTTGCCCAGATCGATGCCGACGGACTCCGCCGCCTTGTTGGCCAGCCAGGCTGTTGCTACTGTAATGACCCAGCGAAACCTGCTCACCTCAAGCAGCTAAAGCAAACGCCTCAGCTGGTGTCTTCATGCCCAGCGCCTGATGCGGCCGGCGGTGGTTATAAAAGCCGATCCAGTCACCAATGATGCG
>WNDX01000199.1 GCA_009914615.1 Herbaspirillum frisingense | reverse complement strand
TGCCTGCTGCCTGAACTCCAGGCTGAACTCCTGCCCCTTTCTGCCTGCCTTGCTCTTGGTCATCGTCCACCTCCTATTGCGATAGTTAATCGCTTATAGGGGTGTCCGTGAAACGGGGGCAAGATCAACTTTCCATTCGGCTGCCCAGGCGCACGGCTGATGAAATCTCACGCTTCCCGATGGATACCCATCTTGGCCGGATGGAACATCCGGCGGTTCGCCAGTTACGTGAGACGAAATGGTGAGCGCATTGTATTGAAACGGGGCGATTTCAGCAAGATGCATCGCCTTCGCGCAACAGCCACAAAATCCGCGCGGAAAGCGAGCCCTCCCTCGTAAAAAACGGCTTTGGGCTACAATTTCGTTTTCTTTCGGAACCGCCGCGCAGCCGGGCCAACCGCCCTCGCCCGCCCGGCGTCCCGCCCTCGCCACACAACAGGAGATACAACAAATGGTCGTTTTGATTACGGGAGCAACCGCAGGCTTCGGCGCCGCCATGGCGCGCAAATTCGCCAGGAACGGCCACAAGGTGATCGCGTCCGGCCGCCGCAAGGAGCGCCTGGACGAGCTGGTCAACGAACTGGGCGCCGGCAATGTGCTGCCGCTGGTCCTGGACGTCACCAGCAAGCAATCGATCGATGCCGGCTTGGCCAGCCTGACGGGCGAGTGGAAAGAAATCGACGTACTGGTCAACAACGCCGGCCTGGCGCTGGGCCTGGGCCCGGCCCATGAAGTGGCGCTGTCGGACTGGGAAACCATGATCGACACCAACGTCAAGGGACTGATCACCATCACCCACGCCCTGCTGCCGGACATGGTCAAGCGCGGCCGCGGCACCATCATCAACCTGGGCTCGGTGGCCGGCGCCTATCCCTATCCGGGTGGCAACGTCTATGGCGCCACCAAGGCCTTCGTGGACCAGTTCACCCTGAACCTGCGCGCCGACCTGGTGGGCACCGGCGTGCGCGCCACCAACCTGGCGCCGGGCCTGTGCGGCGGCACCGAGTTCTCCAACGTGCGCTTCAAGGGCGACGACGGCGCCGCGGCCAAGGTCTATGAAGGCACCACCCCGCTGACCGCCGAAGACATCGCCGAGGCCGCCTTCTGGGTGGCCACCATGCCGGCCCATGTGAACATCAACTACATGGAGCTGATGCCCACCTGCCAAGGCTTCAGCCCCTTCAACATCAAGCGCAAACAGTAACGGATGAGGTAGAATGGCGTTTTTGCCGATGGTGCCACGCCGCCGCAGGAACGCCATCTCTACCGGCCTCCGGGGCCATTTCCCATACAGCAACATTTTCCGTGCAGCTGCCACCGCAGATTTCCCAATAACAAGAAGCATATGAGTGCCGCCAGTAGTCCATTCGGCTGGAAAATCCGGGTCTATTACGAAGATACAGACACCGAAGGCGTGGTCTTCTACGCCAATTACCTGAAGTTCTTCGAGCGCGCCCGCACCGAATGGCTGCGCTCCTTCGGATTCCAGCAACAGCACCTGGCCGAGACCACCGGCGCCATCTTCGTGGTCAAGAACACCAGTGTCGATTACCTCGCCCCGTCCCGCCTGGACGATGAACTCAGGCTGACTGTCGTGGTCGAAAAACTTCGAAACGCTTCCATCGAGTTCGTCCAGGAAGCCTGGCGCCTCCCGTCGGGGAACGGCGGCGCCGGAAATGACGGGGAATCCAGACTGCTGGCGCGCGGCCGCATCACCGTGGTGTGCGTGGACGCTGCCAGCTTTCGTCCGCAACCGATTCCCGCCGAATTGCTTTCGCGCATCAAGGTTGCATCATGATGTCAACGAAAACACATCTCTTTCCCTTAAGGAATCTGAAGGATTCCTGCAAGGATTTCATGCCGGCGATCGTGCCGATGCCGGAAACCTTGTTCCAGCAATTGCCGTCTTCTGATTCGTTACCGATGTTGCCGCTCGATCTTGCAGCCGATTTGTAGCCCGACTCACAGACTTTTAAACGCCGACCTCCAATTCATTCGCCGTCTTCCTAGCCACCTTTCCTCATGAACGTCACACAAGACCTGTCCTTCATTTCGCTGATCGCAAACGCGTCCGTCCTGGTGCAACTGGTGATGCTGCTGCTGTTGTCGGCATCGGTCATCAGCTGGACCTACATCTTCCGCAAGATGTTCAGCATCCGCTCCGCACGCGTGCAGACCGAGGAATTCGAGCGCGTATTCTGGTCCGGCGGCAACCTCTCGGCGCTGTACCAGGACGCGCTGTCCAACCGCCGCAAGGCCGGCGGCAGCGGCGGTGCGCTGGAACGCATCTTCCAGGCCGGCATGGGTGAATTCAACAAGGCCAAGGCTTCGGTCGCCGCACGCGGCGGCGCCGTCGATTCCGGCGCCCTGCTCGACGGCGCGCGCCGCGCCATGCGCGCGGCCTACCAGCGCGAGATGGATGCGCTGGAATCGCACCTGGCCTTCCTGGCTTCGGTCGGCTCGGTCTCTCCTTATGTCGGCCTGTTCGGCACCGTATGGGGCATCATGAATGCCTTCCGCGGCCTGGCCAACGTGCAGCAAGCCACGCTGGCTGCGGTGGCGCCCGGCATTGCCGAAGCGCTGATCGCGACCGCCATCGGCCTGTTCGCGGCGATCCCGGCGGTGGTGGCGTTCAACCGCTACTCGCACGACATCGACCGCCTGGCGATCCGCTTCGAAAGCTTCATCGAAGAATTCTCCAACATCTTGCAACGTCAGGCACGCTAATGGCTGGATCATCGATGCGCGGGGGCCGCACCCGCAAGTTCAAGTCCGAAATCAACGTCGTTCCCTATATCGACGTGATGCTGGTGCTGCTGATCATCTTCATGGTCGCCGCGCCCATCACCAATCCCAGCGTGATCAACCTGCCCACCGCGGGCAAGTCCACGCAGCCGCCGGCCGACTATATCGAAATCGCCCTGAAGCCCAACACCCAGGCCACGATCCGCATCAACGGCCCGAAGAGCGGCGGCAAGAAGGCCGAAACCGTGACCGGCAAGACCGACCTGGCCGAGCGCCTGCAGCAGCTGCATGCCGACAATCCGGATCTGGCGGTGATGATCTCGGCCGACAAGGAAATCAAGTACGACGATGTGGTGCAAGTGATTTCGGAAGCCAAAAAACAGGGGATCGTGCGGGTCGGCTTGGCCACCAAGTGATATGAGCGAGAATTCCCCTTACCACATCCCCAAGGCTCCCGGCCGCTGGCGCGCCATCGCGCTGGCGCTGGTGATGCACGCGGCGCTGTTCCTGTTCTTCTGGGTCGGCATCCGCTGGCAGAACGAGACGCCGCTGACGGTCGAGGCCGAGATCTGGGATCCGCAATACAAGGAAGCCGCCCCGCTCCCCACGCCGCCGGAGCCGCAACCTCAGCCCGAGCCGCCCAAACCTGAGCCCGTGCCCCAGCCCGAACCCAAGCCGCAGCCGCCCAAGGTGATCGACGAACCCAAGGTCGAGAAGCCCGATATCGCCCTGGAAAAGGAAAAGAAGCGCAAGGAAGAGCAGGAAAAAGCCGACAAGCTGAAGGCCGAGAAGGAAAAGGCCGACCGCGAGAAGAAGGAACAGGCTGACAAGGAAAAGCAGGAACGCGAGAAGAAAGAGAAGCTCGAAGCAGATAAGCAGAAGAAGCTGAAGGAAGAAAAACAGAAGGAAGAAGAGGCCAAGAAGAAGGCTGATGCCGAGAAGCAAGCCGCTGACAAGAAGAAACAGCAGCAGGCCGCAGCCGACGCCAAGGCCGCCGAAGCGCGTCGCCAGGAAGACCTGAAACGCATGATGGGCCAGGCCACCAGTAACACCGGCGGTTCCGGCACGGCCGAGAAGTCGCAGGGCCCGAAGGGCAGCCCCGATTACGCCAACAAGCTGCGCGCCAAGATTCGCTCCAATACGGTCTTCGACGTACCGGGCGACCTCAGTGGAAACCCGGCCGTGGAGTACACTGTCGAATTGTTCCCGGACGGGACCGTGCGCAGCGCGCGCAAGAACAAGTCGTCCGGCGTGCCGGGCTTCGACGAGGCCGTGAGCCAGGCGATCATGAAGTCGGCGCCGTATCCGGCCGACAAGGATGGCAAGGTGCCGTCCAGCTTCACCTTCACCCATAAACCGAAAGATCAGTAAACGATGATAAAAGCCCGTTACCTGACCAGCATTGCCGCCGCAGCCGTCGCCGTGGCAGGCCTGTCCTTTGCGCCGGCCTCGCAGGCGCAGATCCGCTTCGAGATCACCGGCGTGGGCGCCACCCAGATCCCCATCGCCATCGCCGCCTTCCCCGGCGAAGAATCGGCGCCGCAGCAGATCACGGCCATCGTCAAGGCCGACCTGGCCCGCAGTGGCGTGTTCAAGCTGATCGATAACAGCGACGCTTTGTCGGACTCGTCCGCCATCAACTATGCCGACTGGCAAAAGCGCGGCGCCAACGCGCTGGCCGTGGGCAGCGTCGCGCGCCTGGCCGACGGCCGCTTCGACGTGCGCTACCGCCTGTTCGACACCGTACAGTCGAGCCAGCTATCGGCGCTGTCGTTCGGCAGCCAGCCGCAATTGCTGCGTCTGACCGCGCACAAGATCGCCGATGACATCTACCAGAAGCTGACCGGCATCCCCGGCATCTTCTCGACCCGCATCTCCTACGTGACCAAGTCCGGCAACGAGTACCGCCTGGAAGTGGCCGACGCCGACGGCGAAGGCACCCAGGTCGCGCTGCGTTCCAACGAGCCCATCATTTCGCCCTCCTGGTCGCCCGACGGCACCAAGGTCGCGTATGTCTCGTTCGAGCTGAAGAAGCCGGTGGTCTATATCCAGAACCTGGTGACCCGCCAGCGTTCCGTCGTGGCCAACTTCAAGGGCAGCAACTCGGCGCCTTCGTGGTCGCCGGACGGCTCGCGCCTGGCCGTGGCCCTGACCCGCGACGGCCTGACGCAGGTCTACGTGATCAATGCCGATGGTTCCGGCCTGCGCCGGCTCACCAACACCGCCGGCATCGATACCGAACCGCGCTTCTCGCCCGACGGCGGCAGCATCTACTTCACCAGCGACCGCAGCGGCGGCCCGCAGGTGTACAAGGTCAGCGTCGATGGCGGCAACGCTCAGCGCGTGACTTTCAACGGCAGCTACAACATCAGTCCGCGCATCTCGCCGGACGGCAAGACCCTGGCTTTCATCTCGCGCCGCGACGGCCAGTTCCAGCTGTACGCGCTGGACCTGACCAATGGCCAGGAACAACGCCTGTCCGACGGCAGCCGCGACCAATCGCCCAGCTTTGCGCCTAACGGCAAATACATCATGTACGCGACGGAATCTGGTCGTCGCGGATCCCTGGCCGTCGTCTCCGTCGATGGCCGAGTCAAACAGCGTCTCACGACGCAGGCCGGTGATATCAGGGAACCGACCTGGGGTCCGTTCATGAAATAAAGAAATCTAATATTCACATTCATCACGACAAGGAGAAATCCAAAATGCGCACTATCAGCACCTTCGCCCTCATCGTTTCCAGCGCTGTTCTGCTGGCCGCCTGCTCGTCCACCAAACTGGACGACAAAAACAATGCGCCGGTTGAAAGCCGCGCCGGCACCGGTTCCGCGACCGACACCCGCGCCGTCAACACCGTCGATACCGGCTCCACCGATCCGCTGAACGACCCGCAAGGCGTTCTGGCCAAGCGTAGCGTGTACTTCGACTACGACAGCTACAGCATCAAGGACGAGTACCGCACCGTGGTCGAAAACCACGCCAAGTACCTGGTCGCCCACAAGGATCGCAAAGTGATCATCCAAGGCAACACCGATGATCGCGGCGGCGCCGAATACAACCTGGCCCTGGGCCAGAAGCGCGCTGAAGCCGTCCGCAAGGCACTGGTCCTGCTGGGCGTGTCCGACGCACAAGTGGAAGCCGTCTCCTTCGGCAAGGAAAAGCCGAAGGCTCTGGGCCAGGATGAAGCGTCCTACGCCGAAAACCGCCGCGCCGACATCGCTTATCAATAATCGTCATGCACACCGCTTTCAACCTGAAATCGGTAACCGTGGCGGCCTTGCTGGCCGCCACGGCTTTCTTACCGCTTACCGCCCGTGCCGGCCTGTTTGACGACGACGAGGCGCGCAAGGCGATTCTGGACATCCGTGCCAAGATCGAAGCCCTGCAGCGCGATGTCGCCAACAAAGCCGACAAGAACAGCGCACTCACGCTCTCGGACCGCAACGACAATCTGCAATCGCAGATTTCCGCCCTGCGCGGCCAGATCGAAGTGCTGACCAACGAAATCACCAATGCCCAGCAGCGGCAAAAAGATTTTTACGTCGATCTCGACGCGCGCCTGCGCAAGCTGGAGCCGCAACAGGTCAACGTGGACGGCCAGACCGTCGCCGTCGGCGTCTCCGAACAGCAAGCCTATGACGCCGCGCTGTCCCAGTTCAAGGGCGGCGACTACAAGGGCGCGGCCAATGCCTTCGGCGACTTCATCAAGCGCTACCCGCAATCCGGCTACGCCGCCTCGGCGCAGTACTGGCAAGGCAATTCCCTGTACGCCCAGCGCGACTACAAGGGCGCCATCGCGGCGCAGCAGAACGTCGTGAAGAACTACCCGGACAACCCCAAGGTCGCCGACGCCCTGCTGAACATCGCCAGCTCGCAAGCCGAACTGAAGGACAAGGCGGCAGCCAAGAAGACGCTGGAACAGTTGATCTCCAAGTACCCGAACACGCCGGCGGCCCAGACCGGCAAGGACCGCCTGTCCTCGCTGAAGTAAGACCGGCGGGGCGCCAGCGCGACAGTTGCATAGTGTTTAACTGAGGCGTTTGACAGTCCCGATGAAGTTTGCCTATAATGGCGGTCTTTCGGGTCGTTAGCTCAGTTGGTAGAGCAGCGGACTTTTAATCCGTTGGTCGCAGGTTCGAGTCCCGCACGGCCTACCAGAATATTTGCAGTCGTTCCAAGAAAAAGCCCGCATTCGTGCGGGCTTTTTTCTTTGTGCGCCCAGCATGGGCGCACTCCTGCGGGTGCAAGTCCCGCCATGAGCTGGTCACAGTGAATGAAGTGAAGCGCAACTGCATGAGGGTGACCGAGTGTGGGAAGGAAGCGTGGAGCGTAAATCGCGAGCCGATGAACAAGAATCGCATAGAAGGCGC
>WNDX01000198.1 GCA_009914615.1 Herbaspirillum frisingense | reverse complement strand
CTTTCATACCGGCTTCGGCTTCCTTGAGTACGCCAATAATTTGCTCTTCGGTAAATCGTTTCTTCATGCTGCCTCCGTATGGGGCAGACTCTACATCATTGCCGTACTAATCTAGGGGAGCAGGTCATTGCGATAGTTAATCGCTTATAGGGGTGTCCGTGAAACGGGGGCAAGATCACCAGCAGGATGAGCAGCGCTGCGAAACCTAAGCCAAGGCGTTGGCCGATCTTGAAGTTTTTCATGACGTCCTCCCGAGTAGTGGTGAGAGGATTGTTGTCCGGCGCCGTTTTCCCAGCCATCGGGATATTCCTTAAGCGGGGCATTAAATAACGCAGGAAAACCCTGATCCGGTTGACAGAGCGACATGGTTTTTTTTGTTTTCGTTATCGATTGGCGCAAAAGGCGCTGCAGGCTGGATGGCAGGCCGTCAATATTGCCCCCGGGCCATACCGCGAACGGTCCGACCGGGGGCTTTCCGGTTCACTTGCTCAGCCGGAATGGGCCAGCATCTTGACGGGGGCGTCGTCGATCGGCAAGCGCGCCCCGACCTTGTATTCGAGCGGTGCGGTCTCGGCGCTCTTGAACTCGCCGTCGCCCAGCCGGAACACGCTCACCACGCGCGCCAGGTTGCCGGTCTGCTCCTGCATCGAAGCCGCCGCCGCGGCGGCCTGCTCCACCAGTGCGGCGTTCTGCTGCGTGGTTTCGTCCAGCAGCACGATGGCCTGGTTGACCTGCTCAATGCCGACGGTCTGCTCTTCGCTGGCGCTGGTGATCTCCTGCATGATGTTTGATACATTCTTGATGCCCGTCACCACCTCTTTCATGGTACTGCCGGCCTCGTTGACCAGGTCGGCGCCGACCGTCACCTTGGACACCGAGTCATCGATCAGCGACTTGATTTCCTTGGCCGCCGCCGCCGAGCGCTGGGCCAGCGAACGCACTTCGGTGGCCACCACGGCGAAGCCGCGACCCTGTTCGCCGGCACGCGCCGCTTCCACCGCCGCGTTCAAGGCCAGGATATTGGTCTGGAAGGCGATGCCGTCGATCACGCCGATGATATCCACCACCTTCCGGGACGACTCGCTGATCGAGTCCATGGTGTGCACCACGCGTCCCACCACTTCGCCGCCCTTGGCCGCGAAATCCGAGGCCGATTCCGCCATCCTGCGCGCCTGACGGGCATTGTCGGCGTTCTGCTTGACGGTGGAGGTGAGCTCTTCCATGGCCGAGGCGGTTTCTTCCAGCGAGCTGGCCTGGCGCTCGGTGCGCGCCGACAGATCCATGTTGCCGGACTTGATTTCCCCGGAGGCCACCGCGATGGTGTCGGTGCCGCGGCGCACCTGACCGACCATGCCGGCCAGGTTATCGTTCATTTCCTTCAGCGCCGACATCAACTGGCCCATCTCGTCGCGACTCCTGACTTCAATGCGGCTGCGGAGGTCGCCGGAGCTGACCTTGTGCGCCACCTCCACCGCCTCCTGCAGCGGCCGGGCAATGGCGCGGGTGAGCATCGTGGCGATGATGATGCCGAGCACCAGGTCCGCCAGCGCGATGCTGAGCATGGTCCATTTGGCCAGCGAGTATTCCTCCTCGGTTGCTTCGGCATGGGTTCGCGAGTCGACGCCCATGACTTGGCGGAATTTCTCTATGTGCGCGATCACTTCCCGCAGCAACGGCATGCAATCCTTGCCCAGCATGTCGCGCGCCGCATCCGGCTTCCCCGAGGTTGCCAGCCTGACGATCTCGGTGGCGATGGGCAGGTATCGCGCTTCCAGTGCGCGCAGTTTCTCCATCATCTTCAATTCTTCCGGTGGCGTGGCCGGATCCTTCAGGAGCTTGCCTAACATGCCCAGGCTGTCGTCGATCGCCTTCTGTCCTTCGGCGAGCACCTCCAGATCGAGTTTCTGGTGTTCCGGCTCGGTAACCAGCACCAGATTGCGCGCGGCGAGGGCGCGCAGGGTGATCCCGAATCGGACTCTGGTCAGGGAAAGCAATTTGGCTTCGTCAACGTCGGTCAGATACTCGACACGCGCGTTCATCTGCGCGAGCGAGTGCAAGCCAAAGGCGGACACCAGCATCAGCAGGATCAGCAACGTGGCGAAGCCAAGGCCTAGCTTGTGGCCTATTTTGAGGTTTTTCATGACTTTCTCCGAAACTAGGGATGATGTGATCGTCATGATTCGAGAAAGCGAGCTTAATGCACAAGTTAGAAGGCGCCGGGCCGCAGCTTGCGGCGAGGCCGCGCGGGCAAAAAAAAGCCGGCCACGCTTGCGCGTGCCGGCGATTTTTCAAGCGATGGCGCTCAGCGGCGCGCGTAAGGATCGGCGTATCCCAGTTCGGCCAGCAGCTCCGTTTCCAGCGCTTCCATCTCGGCCGCTTCTTCATCGTCCTCGTGGTCGTAGCCCTGCGCGTGCAGCACACCGTGCACCACCAGGTGCGCGGTATGTTCTTCCACGCTTTTCTTCTGTTCGGCGGCTTCCTTTTCCAGCACGTCGGTGCAGAAGATGATGTCGGCCTGGGTGACCTCGGCCTCTTCGTCTTCGGTGTAGGCGAAGGTCAGCACGTTGGTGGCGTAGTCCTTGCCGCGGTAGTCGCGGTTGAGGTCGCGGCCTTCTTCGGTGCCGACGAAGCGCAGCGTCAGTTCGGCCGGCGCGAACAGCGCGGCCTGCACCCAGCGGCGCAGCATGGGGCGGGTGATGGCGTCTTTGAGACGGTCGTCGGCGTATTGCACCGACAGCGTGAGCTTAGGTTTTGCTGGCATTGCGAGGCTTGGCTGATTTGGTCAACAGGTTGGTGGCGGCGCGCGCGGTGGAGCGCGCCGTGTCGGGCTTGTGGTTGCCGGCGGCGTCATAGGCATCGACGATGCGCGCCACCAGCGGATGGCGCACCACGTCGGCGCTGGTGAAACGCGAGAAGGCGATGCCGCGCACATTGTGCAGCACGGCCAGCGCATCCACCAGGCCGCTGCGCTGACCATGGTGCAGGTCGACCTGGGTGACGTCGCCGGTCACCACGGCCTTGCTGCCGAAGCCGATGCGCGTGAGGAACATCTTCATCTGTTCCGGCGTGGTGTTTTGCGCCTCATCCAGGATGATGAAGGCGTGGTTCAGCGTGCGGCCGCGCATATAGGCCAGCGGCGCGATCTCGATGGCTTGCTTTTCGAACAGCTTTTGCGTGCGGTCGAAGCCCAGCAGGTCGTACAGCGCGTCGTACAGCGGGCGCAGATAGGGATCGACCTTCTGCGCCAGGTCGCCGGGCAGGAAGCCCAGGCGCTCGCCGGCTTCCACCGCCGGACGGATCAGCACGATGCGCTGCACCGCGTCGCGTTCCAGCGCGTCCACCGCGCAGGCCACCGCCAGGTAGGTCTTGCCGGTGCCGGCCGGGCCGACGCCGAAGGTGATGTCGTGCTCCAGGATGGCGTTCAGGTACTGGCTCTGATGCGGCGTGCGGCCGCGCAGGTCGTGCTTGCGGGTCTTCAGTATCGGGCTGTCGGGAATGGCGTCGCCATCGCTCTCGGTCAGGCGCTCGGCCTCGGGCGCCTGGGCCTTGCGCGCGCGGCGCACCGCGGCGCTGGCCGGCGGCAGTCCCGCCTCTTCGTCGGCGGCGTCAGTGGCGCGTTGTTCCACCAGCGCCAGCTGCACGTCGTCCAGCGACACCGCGCGGTCGGCGCGCTGATAGAAGCGCTCCAGCACTTCCACTGCGCGCGCGGCGTTGGAGCCGGTGACGATGAAGCGGTCGCCGCGGCGGAAGATGGTGACATCCAGCGCGGTCGAGATCTGCCGCAGGTTTTCGTCAAGCGCGCCGCACAGGTTGGCCAGGCGCTTGTTGTCCAGCGGCTCTGGGATGAAGTGGTGGGGCTGGTTGGGGATCTTTTTCAATGAGGATTCCGGAGTTATTGTTGGATGACGATCTCGCCGCGCAGCGAGAACGCAAAGGCTTGCACGATGGTGACATCGACCAGTTGCCCGATCAGGCGCGCGCCTTCCGGGCCGCCATCGAAGTTGACCACGCGGTTGTTTTCGGCGCGGCCTTGCAGCTCCTGCGGATCGCGCTTGGACGGTCCTTCCACCAGCACGCGCTGCATGCTGCCGAGCATGGACTGGCTGATCTTCGCCGCATTGTCGTTGATCGCCGCCTGCAAGCGTTGCAGGCGCTGCAGCTTGACTGCCTGCGGCGTCTCGTCGGCCAGGTTGGCGGCCGGCGTGCCGGGACGCGGGCTAAAGATGAACGAGAAACTGTTGTCGAAGCCGACGTCTTCCACCAGCTTCATCAGCGCTTCGAAGTCCTCATCGGTTTCGCCGGGGAAACCGACGATGAAGTCGGAGGCGATCTTGATGTCCGGCCGCACCTTGCGCAGGCGGCGGATCACCGATTTGTATTCGAGTGCGGTATAGCCGCGCTTCATCGCCGCCAGCGTACGGTCAGAGCCATGCTGCGCCGGCAGGTAGAGGTAATCCATCAGCTTGGGCACCTTGGCGTAGGTGTCGATCAGGCGCTGCGAGAATTCCTTGGGATGGCTGGTGACGAAGCGGATGCGCTCGATGCCCGGCAACTCGGCGATGTACTCGATCAGCAGCGCGAAGTCGGCGATCTCGCCGTCTGCCATCGCGCCGCGATAGGCATTGACGTTCTGGCCCAGCAGCGTGACTTCCTTCACGCCCTGGTCGGCCAGCCCGGCCACCTCGGTCAGCACGTCCTCGAAGCGGCGCGAGACTTCCTCGCCACGGGTGTAGGGCACCACGCAATAGCTGCAATACTTGCTGCAGCCTTCCATGATGGACACATAGGCGGTCGCGCCCTCCACCCGCGCCGGCGGCATGTGGTCGAACTTCTCGATTTCGGGGAAGCTGATGTCCACCTGCGGGCGGCCGGTGTAGCGGCGCTCGGTGATCATCTGCGGCAGGCGGTGCAGGGTTTGCGGGCCGAACACCACGTCCACGAAGGGCGCGCGCTTGACGATGGCTTCCCCTTCCTGCGAGGCCACGCAACCGCCCACGCCGATCACCAGATCGGGATTCTTTTGCTTGAGCGAACGGAAACGGCCGAGATCGGAAAACACTTTTTCCTGTGCCTTCTCGCGGATCGAGCAGGTGTTGAGCAAGATCACGTCCGCGTCTTCGGGACGATCCGTCTTGACCAGGCCATCGGCGAGGTTGAGCACGTCGGCCATCTTGTCCGAGTCGTACTCGTTCATCTGGCAACCGAAGGTTTTGATGAATACTTTTTTCTGCATAAATCTCAATCAAGCGTGAGGCGCGGGAGAGATGCGCATACCGATGCATGCGTGGTACGCGGTTCCGGCAAGGGAGGGCGGCGGGCCGGTGATTGACGCTTGAACGGACTTGGCTGCGGGCGTCGGAGACGCCGGCAAAGCCTGCCGCAGCGGTGGGGCGAGCCATTCCTCAAAGGCTGGCGATTATAGCACCGGATGTCCTGCCGAGCCCCGCTGCGGGCGGCTTCGGCGGGCCGGCGGGGGCGTGCGCGCAACAGCCGTGGGCCACGGACGCCGGATGCTGTCTGAATGACAATGGTTGCGCCGCCTATAGCTCCTCGCAGCAGTGTTCCAGCCACTCCAGCACCGCACGCAGCCGCGGCACGGCCTTGAGATCGCGGTGAAACACCGCCCACAAGCCGCGCTCCAGCTGGTGTTCGGGTTCGGCGGGCGCCAGTTCGGGCGCCAGCAGGTAGCGCGGCAGCAGGGCCATGCCCACCCCGGCGCGCGCCGCCATGCATTGCGCCACCAGGCTGGTGCTGCGGAAACGCACCGGGTTGCCGGCCGCATGCGCGGCATGCCACAGCGTTTCCGGGATATCCGGCACGCCGTCGTCGTAGCCGACGAAGGGCGCCGACTTGCGGTCGTCGCGCCAGCGCGCGAGATTGCCGGCGGTGCCGCACAGGTAATAACGCATCTTGCCCAGCGGCCGGGCGACCAGCTCGCCGTCTTGCGGCCGTGCGAAGCGTATCGCCAGGTCGGCATCGCGCCGCGCCAGGCTGACGGTCTGGTGGCCCATGGTGAATTCCACATCCAGGTTGGGCCAGCGCTGCAGCAGCGACGGCAGTCGCGGCGCCAGGAACAGCGCGCCCAGGGCGTCGGTGCAGGCGATGCGCAGCTTGCCTTCCAGGCGCAGGTCGTCACCGGCCAGCGTGCGCGCCAGCTGGCGGGTCTGCTCCTGCATGGCGCGCGCCGCCGCCAGCACGGTCTCGCCCAGGCGTGTCAGTTCGGTATCGTCGGCGCGGCGCGTGAACAGCGGCGCCTGCAGCGCCTGCTCCAGCATTTGCAGGCGCCGGCTGACGGTAGCGTGGGTCACGCCCAGCGCGCGCGCCGCGCCCGAGAAGCTGCCGTAATCGATGAAGGCGGCGAAGGTGCGCAAGCCTTCCCAATCGGCCAGGGCGGCGGTATCGGTGGCGAGGATCTTGTTTCCGCCGGAAGAGGCTGATGATTTTTTCACAATCGGCTGGCGATTTCAGGGAATGGGTGTGCGTATTTTACTGGCCTAAGATGGCGTCATCGTTCAATACGCACACAGGAGCACACCATGACAGCACCCCAGACCCTGATCCGGCTTTCCGGCGGCGCGCCGCGCGTTCCGTCCTGGCAGGAAGCCGCGCTGGTCGTCATCGACCACCAGGCCGAATACACCAGCGGCAAGTTGCCGCTGGCCGGCGTCGAGGCCGCCGTCGGCCAGATCGCCGACCTGCTGCGCCAGGCGCGCGGCTGGCGCCCCGGTGATCCACGTGATCCATCACGGTAAGCCGGGCGGCGCGCTGTTCGATCCGCAAGGACCGCACGTGGCCGTGATCGACGGCGTGCAGCCCCAGGATGGCGAGGCCATCGTGACCAAGGTGATCTTGCCCCTGATTGACGGACACCTATCTAAGCGACATTGGCCAGCTCGTACTGCTCTGGGCTGAGGTAGCCCAGGGTCGAGTGCAGCCGGATCCGATTGTAGTCAACCTCAATGTAGTCAAACACATGAGCCTTGGCCTGCTCCCGTGTGGCGAGGTGTTCACCATGGATGGCCTCGACCTTCAGACTGTGGTTCCAACTCTCCATTGCTGCGTTGTCGTAGCAGTTGCCTCTGGCACTCATGCTGGCGATCAAAGCGTATTGCTCCAACAGGGCGCGGTGCTCGCGC
>WNDX01000197.1 GCA_009914615.1 Herbaspirillum frisingense | reverse complement strand
TGCCTGCTGCCTGAACTCCAGGCTGAACTCCTGCCCCTTTCTGCCTGCCTTGCTCTTGGTCATCGTCCACCTCCTATTGCGATAGTTAATCGCTTATAGGGGTGTCCGTGAAACGGGGGCAAGATCACCCGGCCTCGCTGGTGCAGCGCGCGCTGCGCACACCGACGCTGGATCTGCTGCGTTATGCGGAGGCCAAGCAAAAGTTCGAACGGGATTACCTGATCCGGCTGTTGAAGTTGACGGACGGCAATGTGTCGGATGCCGCGCGCCTGGCTGACCGGAACCGGACCGAGTTCTATCGTCTGCTGCAGAAGAATGGACTGGATCCGCGCATGTTCCGGGGCGGCGAAGAGCATGTCGCGATCGAGCGACAAGAATGATTTCTTATAAATCAATGACTTAGGGCGTGGCGGCGGCCGGGTTTGTCGTTCAAGAGCGACGGAATCGGTCATCTGGGGACTTATCGAGCGGCCAATTCCGCCGCTGAGCTTCAGCTAAGTCGTTGAAATCATTGAAGAAATGGCCCGCTGGCATGGGCTTTGCGAAAGAAGGGGCAAGCGTGTCCTATATATAGGGCATCCAGAGTTTCTTTATCCATAAGGAGATTGCCATGCAAAAGACCCAACTCGCCGCCAAGCTGCTGGCCGCCGCTTTCGTGATCGCCGCTGCCGCGCCTGCCGTCCAGGCTGCCGATTCCGCCGGCGGCGACAATACACCCAAGACGGCGCAGAAAGCCGGCGCTTATATAGATGACTCGGTCATTACCGCCAAGGTGAAGGCGGCGCTGGTGGAAGACAAGCAAGTCTCGGCCATGAAGATCAAGGTCGTCACCAAGGATGGCGTGGTGACATTGAAGGGTGCGGTGCCCAGCGCCGAGGTGGGCCAGCATGCATTACAACTGGCGGCCGGCATCGAAGGCGTGAAGGATGTGAAGAGTGACCTGACCGTAAAGGCGGGCTAAACCGCATGAAGCGGGCGTTGCCTGAACAATTTATTCGTCCAGGCATGTGGATTCATCAATAAAGCCGGCCACATTCGCCTTGCGAGCCCGGTAGCCGCAGTGAAAAATCTCAGCTTCTAACGATCTTGGAAAGAAACCGGGGCCGTCCCGCCAGGGACGGCCCTAGTTTTAAATTATTTTCCACTTTCTTGAATCGGCCTGTAATCCAGTGTGGGTGTGGGTTTGCGGCGGTTGGTGGGAGGTGTTTTGAGTCGATTTGCTAAATTATTTTTAATTATTTTCAAAAAAGGGCTTGCGTGGTGGAGGGGTGGTTGCTATAGTTCGCCCCCTGCTGACGCGACACACGAAGCGAAACGAAAGTTGAAGCGAGAGTTGCGAGCGAAGCAGGTGAGTAGTGAAGGTGGATTAGATTGGATGTGGAAGCGGGAAGCAAAAAACGCTGAAACAAAAAATTTAAGAAAAGCGTAAAAAAGTAGTTGACGCGATTCAAAAACAGCTTCATAATATCGTTTCTGTGCTGCTGACAAACAAAACGATTTGACAGCGATGAAAACAAAGCGAAAGCCGAGTTTGATGCAGACAGGATCTTTAAAAATTAACAGCCGATAAGCGTGGGCGTTTAATGAAGTGCGACAGACCTTCGGGTCTGGAAACTTTAAATATTAAATGCTCGCAAGAAATATAGGTAAGTTCGCAAGAAATTACCTGTCAGTATTTTGAGAGAGCGATGCCCTTCGGGGTAGCCAGAAATGGCACAAAACAGAGATTAAACTAAAGAGTTTGATCCTGGCTCAGATTGAACGCTGGCGGCATGCCTTACACATGCAAGTCGAACGGCAGCATAGGAGCTTGCTCCTGATGGCGAGTGGCGAACGGGTGAGTAATATATCGGAACGTGCCCTAGAGTGGGGGATAACTAGTCGAAAGATTAGCTAATACCGCATACGATCTACGGATGAAAGTGGGGGATCGCAAGACCTCATGCTCCTGGAGCGGCCGATATCTGATTAGCTAGTTGGTGGGGTAAAAGCCTACCAAGGCGACGATCAGTAGCTGGTCTGAGAGGACGGCCAGCCACACTGGGACTGAGACACGGCCCAGACTCCTACGGGAGGCAGCAGTGGGGAATTTTGGACAATGGGGGCAACCCTGATCCAGCAATGCCGCGTGAGTGAAGAAGGCCTTCGGGTTGTAAAGCTCTTTTGTCAGGGAAGAAACGGTAGTGGCTAATATCCATTACTAATGACGGTACCTGAAGAATAAGCACCGGCTAACTACGTGCCAGCAGCCGCGGTAATACGTAGGGTGCAAGCGTTAATCGGAATTACTGGGCGTAAAGCGTGCGCAGGCGGTTGTGTAAGTCAGATGTGAAATCCCCGGGCTCAACCTGGGAATTGCATTTGAGACTGCGCGGCTAGAGTGTGTCAGAGGGGGGTAGAATTCCACGTGTAGCAGTGAAATGCGTAGATATGTGGAGGAATACCGATGGCGAAGGCAGCCCCCTGGGATAACACTGACGCTCATGCACGAAAGCGTGGGGAGCAAACAGGATTAGATACCCTGGTAGTCCACGCCCTAAACGATGTCTACTAGTTGTCGGGTCTTAATTGACTTGGTAACGCAGCTAACGCGTGAAGTAGACCGCCTGGGGAGTACGGTCGCAAGATTAAAACTCAAAGGAATTGACGGGGACCCGCACAAGCGGTGGATGATGTGGATTAATTCGATGCAACGCGAAAAACCTTACCTACCCTTGACATGGATGGAATCCTGAAGAGATTTGGGAGTGCTCGAAAGAGAGCCATCACACAGGTGCTGCATGGCTGTCGTCAGCTCGTGTCGTGAGATGTTGGGTTAAGTCCCGCAACGAGCGCAACCCTTGTCATTAGTTGCTACGAAAGGGCACTCTAATGAGACTGCCGGTGACAAACCGGAGGAAGGTGGGGATGACGTCAAGTCCTCATGGCCCTTATGGGTAGGGCTTCACACGTCATACAATGGTACATACAGAGGGCCGCCAACCCGCGAGGGGGAGCTAATCCCAGAAAGTGTATCGTAGTCCGGATTGGAGTCTGCAACTCGACTCCATGAAGTTGGAATCGCTAGTAATCGCGGATCAGCATGTCGCGGTGAATACGTTCCCGGGTCTTGTACACACCGCCCGTCACACCATGGGAGCGGGTTTTACCAGAAGTAGGTAGCCTAACCGTAAGGAGGGCGCTTACCACGGTAGGATTCGTGACTGGGGTGAAGTCGTAACAAGGTAGCCGTATCGGAAGGTGCGGCTGGATCACCTCCTTTCTAGAGTGCGCACAGATTTAAGCGTCCACACTTATCGGCTGTAAATCAAGAACAGTTATTTGGTAGAAGCACGGTCAAGCAGTAAATGACTTGCTACTGATACTGATCCAAGCGGGTCTGTAGCTCAGCTGGTTAGAGCACCGTGTTGATAACGCGGGGGTCGTTGGTTCGAGCCCAACCAGACCCACCAAGGTTTCGGGGGTTTAGCTCAGCTGGGAGAGCACCTGCTTTGCAAGCAGGGGGTCGTCGGTTCGATCCCGTCAACCTCCACCAAGATATCAAACCTAAGTCAGCGTATCTGACGTAGTGACTTAGGTTTGATCTTTTAGATCAATGGCTGTTTTTGTTCTTTAACAATCTGGAAGAAGTAAAGATTCATTTAAACGATCGCCAGGATTTCGATCCTCGCGAAAGTAAAAATGGGTGTGATTGTATCAATCAAAGTATTACGAAGTGATCTTAGCAATTAGAAGACTTACTTTGGCAATACGGCAAACGCTAAAACTCAACGCTTCATATAACGCTCTTGCAAAAGAGGCTAACGTTATAGGAACAAGCGAATAAGTGCACATGGTGGATGCCTTGGCGATTACAGGCGATGAAGGACGTAGTAGCTTGCGATAAGCTGCGGGGAGCTGGCAAACAAGCTTTGATCCGCAGATTTCCGAATGGGGAAACCCGGCCGTAAGGTCATCGTTATCTGAATACATAGGGTAACGAAGCGAACGTGGCGAACTGAAACATCTAAGTAGCTACAGGAAAAGAAATCAACCGAGATTCCCAAAGTAGTGGCGAGCGAAATGGGAACAGCCTGCAAGATTTAGCATTATTGATAGCAAAACGGAATGGAAAGTCCGGCCATAGTGGGTGATAGCCCCGTATGCGAAATCAGTAGTGTGGAACTAAGCTTGCGACAAGTAGGGCGGGACACGTGAAATCCTGTCTGAATATGGGGGGACCATCCTCCAAGGCTAAATACTCGTAATCGACCGATAGTGAACCAGTACCGTGAGGGAAAGGCGAAAAGAACCCCGGAAGGGGAGTGAAATAGATCCTGAAACCGTGTGCATACAAACAGTAGGAGCCTCGTAAGGGGTGACTGCGTACCTTTTGTATAATGGGTCAGCGACTTACATTCAGTGGCAAGCTTAACCGAATAGGGAAGGCGTAGAGAAATCGAGTCCGAATAGGGCGTTCAGTCGCTGGGTGTAGACCCGAAACCAAGTGATCTATCCATGGCCAGGTTGAAGGTGCGGTAACACGCACTGGAGGACCGAACCCACTAATGTTGAAAAATTAGGGGATGAGCTGTGGATAGGGGTGAAAGGCTAAACAAACTTGGAAATAGCTGGTTCTCTCCGAAAACTATTTAGGTAGTGCCTCAAGTATCACCATCGGGGGTAGAGCACTGTTATGGCTAGGGGGTCATCGCGACTTACCAAACCATTGCAAACTCCGAATACCGATGAGTGCGAGCTTGGGAGACAGACGCCGGGTGCTAACGTCCGACGTCAAGAGGGAAACAACCCAGACCGCCAGCTAAGGTCCCAAAGATTGGCTAAGTGGAAAACGAAGTGGGAAGGCTAAAACAGTCAGGAGGTTGGCTTAGAAGCAGCCATCCTTTAAAGAAAGCGTAATAGCTCACTGATCGAGTCGTCCTGCGCGGAAGATGTAACGGGGCTAAGCCAGTCACCGAAGCTGCGGATATCCGTAAGGATATGGTAGGAGAGCGTTCTGTAAGCCTGTGAAGGTGTCTTGTAAAGGATGCTGGAGGTATCAGAAGTGCGAATGCTGACATGAGTAGCGATAATGCGGGTGAAAGGCCCGCACGCCGTAAGCCCAAGGTTTCCTGTTCAACGTTCATCGGAGCAGGGTGAGTCGGCCCCTAAGGCGAGGCAGAGATGCGTAGCTGATGGGAAGCAGGTTAATATTCCTGCACCGTCGTTAGATGCGATGGGGGGACGGATCGCGGAAGGTTGTCCGACTGTTGGAATAGTCGGTTTTTGCATCGAAGAAGGCTGTTAGGCAAATCCGGCAGCGTAATTCAAGGGTGTGAGACGAGCGAACTTGTTCGCGAAGCAATCGGAAGTGGTTCCAAGAAAAGCCTCTAAGCTTCAGTCTAACGAGACCGTACCGCAAACCGACACAGGTGGGCGAGATGAGTATTCTAAGGCGCTTGAGAGAACTCGGGAGAAGGAACTCGGCAAATTGGTACCGTAACTTCGGGATAAGGTACGCCCAAGTAGTTTGACTGGCCTGCGCCAGAAGGACAAAAGGGTTGCAATAAAATGGTGGCTGCGACTGTTTAATAAAAACACAGCACTCTGCAAACACGAAAGTGGACGTATAGGGTGTGACGCCTGCCCGGTGCTGGAAGATTAAATGATGGGGTGCAAGCTCTTGATTGAAGTCCCAGTAAACGGCGGCCGTAACTATAACGGTCCTAAGGTAGCGAAATTCCTTGTCGGGTAAGTTCCGACCTGCACGAATGGCGTAACGATGGCCACACTGTCTCCTCCCGAGACTCAGCGAAGTTGAAATGTTTGTGATGATGCAATCTACCCGCGGCTAGACGGAAAGACCCCATGAACCTTTACTGTAGCTTTGCATTGGACTTTGAACCAATCTGTGTAGGATAGGTGGGAGGCTTTGAAGCGTGGACGCTAGTCTGCGTGGAGCCATCCTTGAAATACCACCCTGGTTTGTTTGAGGTTCTAACCTTGGTCCGTTATCCGGATCGGGGACAGTGCATGGTAGGCAGTTTGACTGGGGCGGTCTCCTCCCAAAGTGTAACGGAGGAGTTCGAAGGTACGCTAGGTACGGTCGGACATCGTGCTAATAGTGCAATGGCATAAGCGTGCTTAACTGCGAGACTGACAAGTCGAGCAGGTACGAAAGTAGGACATAGTGATCCGGTGGTTCTGTATGGAAGGGCCATCGCTCAACGGATAAAAGGTACTCTGGGGATAACAGGCTGATTCCTCCCAAGAGTTCATATCGACGGGGGAGTTTGGCACCTCGATGTCGGCTCATCACATCCTGGGGCTGTAGCCGGTCCCAAGGGTATGGCTGTTCGCCATTTAAAGTGGTACGTGAGCTGGGTTTAAAACGTCGTGAGACAGTTTGGTCCCTATCTGCCGTGGGCGTTGGAGGTTTGAAGGGGGCTGCTCCTAGTACGAGAGGACCGGAGTGGACGAACCTCTGGTGTATCGGTTGTCACGCCAGTGGCATTGCCGAGTAGCTAAGTTCGGAAGAGATAACCGCTGAAAGCATCTAAGCGGGAAACTCGCCTTAAGATGAGACTTCCCGGGAACTAGATTCCCCTAAAGGGTCGTTCGAGACCAGGACGTTGATAGGTCAGGTGTGGAAGCGCAGTAATGCGTTAAGCTAACTGATACTAATTGCCCGTGCGGCTTGTTCCTATAACATTAGCTCTGTTATATAAGCAAGTTGAGCATATTGTGTGTTTGCCCTCGACGCATCACACCCAGTAGTCATCCCTGACTACACTAATGAATCAATACTTCTTCCCAGATTGAGTTGTTCGCTGCTCCACAGAGAGCGAATGACTTTACAAGTTATGCCTGATGACTATAGCGAGTTGGTACCACCCCTTCCCATCCCGAACAGGACCGTGAAACGACTTTGCGCCGATGATAGTGCTGCAACCAGTGTGAAAGTAGGTCATCGTCAGGCTTGTTATCCGCAAAACCCTCTCCATGAAAATGGAGAGGGTTTTTGCTTTTGGGCTTCCAAAATCCTGACCTGCCCCTGACCTGCTCCCCAATTTAGTACGAGAATGACTTGGAGTCTGCGGTTAAAAAAGTCTCTGCAAACTGTTGTGTAATGACCCAGCGAAACCTGCTCACCTCAAGCAGCTAAAGCAAACGCCTCAGCTGGTGTCTTCATGCCCAGCGCCTGATGCGGCCGGCGGTGGTTATAAAAGCCGATCCAGTCACCAATGATGCG
>WNDX01000196.1 GCA_009914615.1 Herbaspirillum frisingense | reverse complement strand
TGCCTGCTGCCTGAACTCCAGGCTGAACTCCTGCCCCTTTCTGCCTGCCTTGCTCTTGGTCATCGTCCACCTCCTATTGCGATAGTTAATCGCTTATAGGGGTGTCCGTGAAACGGGGGCAAGATCAGTCATATCTGATCCCGTAAAAACGAACTGGACGAATGGTGTGGCTTGGAGCAAGCCTGTGGTTGAAACGCGCCGCGGCGGTGGGCTTGCGGCGTATCGGGAGGCGCCGCTTACGGCAGCATGCGCCTGAAAATGTTATCGCGTTCGATGAACTGGTGCTTCAGCGCCGCCAGCACGTGCATCGCGAAGGCGGCCAGCAGCGTCATGTTCAGCACGTAGTGGACGTCCTTGAGCAGCGGCTTCCATTCCGGATTGGGAGCCATCAGCACCGGCAGCGGCACGATGCCCAGATACACCACCGGCACGCCGGCCGACAGGCTATAGAAGTAGCCGGACACCGGAATGGCAAACATGAGTGCATACAGGCCCAGGTGCAGCCAGTGCGCCGCAGTCTGCTGCCATTGCGGCATGTGCAGCGGGTAGGCTGGCGCCTTGTGCGTCAGGCGCCACAGCAGGCGCACGCAGGCCAGCGCGAGCACGGTCACGCCGATCCACTTGTGCCAGGAAAAGTATTTGAGCTTGGTCGGGGTCAGGCCGGGAATATTGACCATGGTCAGGCCGAGGCCGAAGGCGGAAATGATCAGCAAGGCGATCAGCCAGTGCAGCAGCACGGCGGGTTTGGTGTAGCGATCCATAGCGGGCGAATTGAGTGTTGCGGTTGGAACGGCTGGGCCGGAAATGGTTGCGTGGAATCCCGGCCGGGCATAGCGCAATGGAGGCAAGGCGACGCGGCAGACTCCATGAGTGCATTGCATCATGCCACTCTTTTTGCCGGTTGTGAGTATAAAGAGCTTTGCGACCAGCTATTACTTCCGCAAATGGAATTTCAGCCGTCCGATTTTGCGAGTAATCGGCTGGGAGCGGCCCTGGACGGGGGCTGCGGCGCAAATGAAAATGGCGCGCATTGCTGCGCGCCATCAGGCTTTGCGGTTCGCCCTCCAGGGAAGAGGGCGGGAGCGGGGAGCTTAGATCTGCTTGGCCAGGGCCACGGCGGTGCCGATGTAATTGGCCGGGGTCATGGCGAGCAGGTGATCCTTGGCGTCCTGCGGGATCGCCAGGCCATTGATGAAGTCGCGCAGGGCATCCTTGGAAATACCCTTGCCGCGGGTCAGTTCCTTCAGCTGTTCGTAAGGATTCTCGATGCCGTAGCGGCGCATCACGGTTTGCACCGGTTCGGCCAGCACTTCCCAGGTTGCATCCAGATCCTCGGCCAGGCGCTGCGGATTGACCTCCAGCTTGTTCAGGCCGCGCAGGCAGCTGTCATAGGCCAGCAGGGCGTAGCCGAAGCCCACGCCGATGTTGCGCAGCACGGTGGAGTCGGTCAGGTCGCGCTGCCAGCGCGAGACCGGCAGCTTTTCCGAGAGGTGCTTCAGAACGGCGTTGGCCATGCCCAGGTTTCCTTCGGAGTTCTCGAAGTCGATCGGGTTGACCTTGTGCGGCATGGTCGAGGAGCCGATTTCGCCCGCCTTGGTGCGCTGCTTGAAGTAGCCCACTGAGATGTAGCCCCAGATGTCGCGGTTCAGGTCCAGCAGGATGGTGTTGGTGCGGGCCACGGCATCGAACAGTTCGGCCATGTAGTCGTGCGGCTCGATCTGGATGGTGTAGGGGTTGAAGACCAGGCCCAGGCGCTGTTCCACCACGTCCTTGGAGAAGGCGGCCCAGTCGGTCTGCGGATAGGCCGACAGGTGGGCGTTGTAGTTGCCCACGGCGCCGTTCATCTTGCCCAGGATCTCGACTGCGGCGATGCGCTTGGCGGCGCGCTGCAGGCGCGCCACGACGTTGGCGATTTCCTTGCCCAGGGTGGTCGGGCTGGCCGGCTGGCCGTGGGTGCGCGAGAGCATCGGCACGGCGGCGTGTTCATGCGCCAGCTCGGTCAGCTTGGCGATCACGCTTTGCAGCGAAGGCAGCAGCACGGTGTCGCGCGCGGCCTTGAGCATCATGCCGTGCGAGGTGTTGTTGATGTCTTCCGAAGTGCAGGCGAAGTGGATGAATTCGGAGGCGGCGACCAGCTCAGGCACGTCCTTGACCTGCTCCTTCAACCAGTATTCCACGGCCTTGACGTCGTGGTTGGTGACGGCTTCGATTTCCTTGATGCGGGCGGCGTCGGCTTCGGTGAAGTCGGCGGCCAGCTTGTCCAGCAGGCCCTTGGCCGCGGCCGAGAACGGCTTGATCTCGGCGAAGCCGGCTTCCGACAGGGCTTGCAGCCAGGCAATCTCCACCTTCACGCGGTGGTGCATGAAGCCTGCTTCGGACAGGATGGGGCGCAGTTTGTCGGTTTTGGAGGCGTAGCGGCCGTCCAGCGGGGACAGGGCCGAGAGAGCGGAGAGGGACATGATGGAAACGAATGAGATACGTTGACTGAAGATTGGCAGGTTTTTGACGTTATTACAGCCAAAACCCGAATCGCCCGAAGGCGGGATTTTACCATCCGCAGGCTTTCCGGCCCAGTTTTACCGGTCTGTTGCTTTCCATCCCGGCGCGGACGCCGCGCGGATTTGGCCGGAAATGCGAATGTTATAATCGTTCAGGATAACTACTCTAAACGTGTATGCTAAAACTTCTAGGCTCCCACGCCAGCCCCTTCGTGCGCAAAGCGCGCGTCGTGATGGCCGAAAAGAAGATCGACTACGAATTCATCCTGGAAGATGTCTGGAGCGCATCGACCACCATCCAGCAGAACAATCCGCTGGGCAAGGTACCCTGTCTGCTGATGGACGACGGCGGCGCCATGTTCGATTCGCGCGTGATCGTCGAATACCTCGATACCCTGACGCCGGTCGGCAAGCTGCTGCCGCCCAACGGCCGCGAACGCGCCGAGATCAAGTGCTGGGAAGCCCTGGCCGACGGTCTGCTGGACGCCGCCGTGCTGGTGCGCCTGGAGCGCACCATGCGCCCCACCAAGCAGCAGAGCCCGGAATGGATCAAGCGCCAGTGGAGCAAGGTCGAGGCTTCGCTGAAGGCGATGGCCGAGGGCCTGGGCGAGAAGCCGTTCTGCGTCGGCAACCACTACACCCTGGCCGACGTCGCCGTCGGCTGTGCGCTGGGCTGGATGGCTTTCCGCTTCCCCGACCTGGCATGGCGTGAAGACTATCCGGAACTGGCCCGCCTGTTCGATAAGGTATCGGAACGCCAGTCGTTCAAGGATACGCAGCCGCATATCTGATTCCCGGATTGCGGCATGCCGGCTGCAAGGCCGGCGCAAACAAAAAGCGCGCTCATCGGAGCGCGCTTTTTGTTTGGCGATCCGGATCGTTGCGATCCGGGCTGCTCGTCCGGGGGCGATTACTCGCTGGCCGGTGCCATCTGGCTCTGCAGGTAATTCTGGATGCCGACCTTCTCGATCAGGTCGAGCTGGGTTTCCAGCCAGTCGATGTGCTCTTCGGTGTCGTCCAGGATCATCTGGAACAGTTCGCGCGAGACATAGTCGCCGTGCTGTTCGCAGGTGGCGATGCCTTCCTTGACGGTCTTGTGGGCGGCCTTTTCCAGCTTCAGGTCGCACTCGATCATTTCCTTGGTGTTCTCGCCGATCATCAGCTTGTGCAGCGCTTGCAGATTGGGCAGGCCGTCCAGCATCAGGATGCGGTCGATCAGCTTGTCCGCGTGCTTCATTTCACCGATCGACTCGGCGTATTCCTTGGCGCCGATCTTGTCCAGGCCCCAGTGCTTGTACATGCGGGCGTGCAGGAAGTACTGGTTGATCGCGGTGAGCTCGTTGGTCAGTTGTGCGTTGAGCAACTTGATGACTGCGGGATCGCCTTTCATGGAAACCTCTGAATTCGTTGGAAGATGGGAGACGCCGCGGCGTTGAGAAGCTGTCAACAGCCTTGCCGCAGCAAGAACGGACGCATCATAGCGCAGTGATTTTGTTTCTTCATCATTAATTAGCGCGAATCATTCTTGTCATTGTTCGTCGTTGTTTTGCGCGCACCGCCATGGGCCGCCATTTCAGTTGGGGAAAGGCTTCCCGCGGATGCGCTGACGCTCGCCGCATTGTCGTAGGGTGCCGCTGCGTTGGCGGCAATAATAACTATCGGACGCAAAAAAATAAAAACCTCCGTCGCCGGGCGAGGGAGGTTTTGGGGATGCCGAAGGCTGCGCCAAAGATCAGGCGTAGCTTCCGGAAGGCGCCGCGCTTTCGCGCGGCTGGCGCTGCTGTTATTTCTTTTCCGGATCCGTCACGAAGCCGATCTTGGTCAGGCCGCCGGACTGCGCGGCGGACATCACCTGTGCCACCTTTTCGTACTGCGTGGTGCGCTCGGCGCGCAGGTGCAGTTCGGGTTGCGGCTGCTTCTGCGCGGCTGCTGCGATGCGCATGCCCAACTGGTTGCTATCGATCTTTTCTTCGTTCCAGAACACTTCACCGGCGGCGTCGATGGAGAGGTTGATGCTTTCCGGCTTCACCTGATCGGGTTGGCTGCTGGCCTTAGGCAGATCGATCTTCACTGCATGGTTCATCACGGGAATGGTGATGATGAAGATGATCAGCAGAACCAGCATCACGTCCACCAGCGGCGTGGTGTTGATCTCCGGATTGAAATCGTCGTCCGAATCGGACAGGGAACCCATGGCCATTACGCTCTCCCGACGGCGGTCAGCTTGGCCTTACCGCCGTTTTTTTCGTTCTCCTCGGTCGCGGCGCGCGAACCGGTCACGAACAGGGCGTGCAGATCGAAGCCGAATTTGTTCAGCTTGGCGATGGTGGTCTTGTTACCGCGCACCAAGGCGTTGTAGCCGAAAGTGGCGGGGATCGCCACGGCCAGGCCGAGGGCGGTCATGATCAGCGCTTCGCCCACGGGGCCGGCGACCTTGTCGATGCTGGCCTGGCCACTGGTGCCGATGGAGACCAGCGCGTGATAGATGCCCCAGACGGTGCCGAACAGGCCGACGAACGGTGCGGTGGAGCCGACCGATGCCAGCACGGCCATGCCGGTCTGCAGCTTGCCGGAGGCTTCGTCGATGGCCTGGCGCAGCGACAGGGTGACCCAGTCGCTTACCGACAGCTGGTCATGCAGGTGGCCCTTGTGGGCGGTATGGTGGCTCATCGCGGTGACGCCGGCCTTGGCGACGTCGGCGAACGGGTTTTCACTGCCCAGGGTGGCGACGCCTTCCGGCAGGCTGGTGGTATCCCAGAACTGATGGCCGGCGGCGGCTGACGCCTTGCGGAAACGCAGCAGCTGGAAGGCCTTGGTGATGATCACATACCAGGATGCGATCGACATGGCCAGCAACAGGACGGCCACGCCCTTGGTGACGAAATCGCCTTGCGCCCAAAGGCTTTCCAATCCGTACGGACTAACTTCCATGATGTTTCCTTCTATTTCTGTGAATGAATATTGAGGCTGGATTTAATTCAGTTTGAAGGCCAGGCTGCCGACCGTGCTCACGGTGATGGCCTTGCCGTTCTCGATATAGGGTTTGAAGACGGCGCGCATGATAGCGGTGCGCGCCGCTTCGTCCAGGCGCGGATAGCCGGAGGACTTGGTGATCTCGACCTTCTCGGCGCGGCCACCGGTGTTGACGGTCACGCGGAATTCCACCACGCCTTCTTCGCCCATGCGCTTGGACACCGAGGGGTAGGCGGGATTGGGCTTCTCGATATATTCGATGCCGGAAGTGATTTGCTTGGGCAGGATCGGGCCCGGCGGCGCGGCTGGCGCCGGCGTCGGTTCGGCTGCAACCTGCGGAGCGGGCGCTGCCGGCTGCGGAGGTTGCGGCGGGGCGGTGATCGCGGTAGGGGCCGGGGTTTCCGTCACGGGAATCGGCTTGGGCGGCGCGACCACTTTCTTGACGATCTTCACTTCCTTCGGCGGGGCCGGTTCGGCCTTTGGCGGCGTGGGTTCGGGCGCCTTTTCCTGCACGATGAAGGTGGCGATCACTTCCTTGGGAATGGCGCTGGCGACCTGATGCACCAACCCGCTTTGCAGGGCCCAGAAGAATGCGATGTGCAAAAGGATGATCAGCCCGAGCGGGCCGATCTTGCGAACCTGGCGCACCAAAGCGCTGGGAGAGCTGTCACTCATAACAGACGGCGAAATTGCGTTCATGAATTTGGATTACGCTGCAGCCATCGACGGATGGAACACCATCGGCCGCGCGCTTTGATGTGTTTGGTTGGCGTTGTTCAGACATTCGCGCAGGACATGCTTGGCGCAAGAGTGGCATTTGCCGCAACAAGTACCAACGCCGAGCTGCTTGCGCAACTCGGCCATGGATGTCATGCCTGCATCGACCGCCTGATGGATCTTGCCTTCGGAGATGTTGTTACAAACACATACGATCATTGTACGCCTTGCCGCCTGCTTTATCAGGCTTACGCGGATCTCGCTCCTGAAACGATGCGCGAGAAGAATTTAAACTTTTCCGGCTGTGGCATCGTCCGTTCCACTACGGTTGCCCACTGTTCCGATAATTGCTGGCAGGTTGCCCGCAATACCGGCGCCAGGTTCGGCAGATCCGCCAGCGCTTTCAGGTGCCTCTCGATGACCGACGCCAGTTTGACGCAGCTTTGAGTTTCCTGATTGTTGTTGGCGGTGTAGTGCGACATCAGATGCAAGACGGCGGAAACCAGTAGTTCAGGTTGGGCCGGCGCGCTGTTGGGTTCCACAAATGCGGAATTCATTTTGTCGGTAACCATCAAACTCTCCTCACTTGGCTAGCTTTGCTGGCTAAACGTCAAAGGAACAACGCTGGCTGGCCTATTTATCCACCTTGCTGCGATTCACCGGCTTACGCCGTGAGAATCAGCTTGTTCAGCTGGGTCAGTCGCAGCTTGTAAATACGACCACCATGGTCGATCTCCAGTTCGCGCATCTGACGGAACAGATCCGTGCTCTTGATGCGGGTGATCGGAGTGCCGTTTGCAGTCGTACCGGGCTTGTTGCGACGGTCCATGCCGTGTTCGTTCAGTTGGCTCATAACACCTCCTATTAAATGCGAACAATTCTTATTTAGATTATTTGCCATTTGCGGGCAGATTGCAAGTCCTTTTATCAGTGAGATTGATAATTTTTATCGTTCAGCAATTTCCTCTCGGCACTATTCAACGATCTACTTGCCAAATCGGGATAGGGGCGGCCAGAACCTGGCCGATCCCCTCCCACACCACCCGGCGTGCGGGTCCGCACCGGGCGGTTCGAGTCGTTGAGGTCAACAGAGCCGAGGTACCCCAAGCCGGTCGAAGTAGGC
>WNDX01000195.1 GCA_009914615.1 Herbaspirillum frisingense | reverse complement strand
GCTACGCTGGTTTGCGACGCGCTGCGCATGGCGCTGTTTGCTCGCAATCGGCCTCGGGGAGTGATCGTGCATACTGACCGTGGTAGCCAATACTGCTCGCGCGAGCACCGCGCCCTGTTGGAGCAATACGCTTTGATCGCCAGCATGAGTGCCAGAGGCAACTGCTACGACAACGCAGCAATGGAGAGTTGGAACCACAGTCTGAAGGTCGAGGCCATCCATGGTGAACACCTCGCCACACGGGAGCAGGCCAAGGCTCATGTGTTTGACTACATTGAGGTTGACTACAATCGGATCCGGCTGCACTCGACCCTGGGCTACCTCAGCCCAGAGCAGTACGAGCTGGCCAATGTCGCTTAGATAGGTGTCCGTAAATCAGGGGCAAGATCACTCTTCGCCGCCATCCCCGCGCTGGCGCTGCCGATGCTGATCCGCGTGGCGGTCATCGAAGGCGTGGCGACCGCGACCGAAGTGGCGACCATCGGGGTGGCCTACACCATCGTGGTCGGCCTGATCATGCATCTGTTCATGAAGCATCTGGATTTCAAGCGCTTGTATCCGATGCTGATCGAAGCCGCGGCGCTGTCGGGCGCCATCCTGCTGATCATCGGCATGGCCACTTCGATGGCCTGGGCGCTCACGCAGTCCGGCTTCTCGGCCAAGCTGGTCGCGCTGATGCAGGGCGTGCCGGGCGGCGGCATGGGCTTCCTGCTGATCACCATCGTGATCTTCATCGTGCTGGGCAGCCTGCTGGAAGGCATCCCCGCGATCGTGCTGTTCGGCCCGCTGCTGTTCCCGGTGGCGCGTTCGCTGGGCGTGCATGATGTGCACTATGCGATGGTGGTGATCCTGGCGATGGGCATCGGCCTGTTCGCGCCGCCCTTCGGCGTCGGCTTCTACGCCGCCTGCGCGATCGGCAAGGTGTCGCCGGACGGCGTGTTCAACCGGGTGTGGGGCTACCTCGCCGCCCTGGTGATCGCCCTGCTGGTGGTGGCCTTCGTGCCCTGGATTTCCATCGGCTTCCTCTGATCCTCATCCAAGTCAACCCAGGCAGAACATCGGTGACTGACATGGCAACGACTTAAGAAAACGGCGGCCCCAACCTTCCTCCGGGGCCGTCACCATCCACGGAGACAACATGAATCAAAGCGATAGCGGCGCCCGCGTGGCGTTCGTGACGGGCGGAGCCATGGGCATCGGCGCCAGCATCTGCGAACAGCTGGCGGCCAAGGGCTACACCGTCCTGGTGGCGGACATCAATCTGGAAGCGGCCTCCAAGACCGCCGCCGCGCTGGTCGCGGCCGGACGCAAGGCGGCGCCGGTGCAGATCGACCTCGGCAATCCGGACTCCATCGCCCGGGCCTTCGCCGAGGTGGAGAAGGACTATGGCCGCTGCGACGTGCTGGTCAACAATGCCGGCATCGCCAAGACCTATCCTTTCCTCGACTTCCCGATCGAGAATTGGCTACAGACCATGAACATCAACGTCACCGGCGTGCTGGTGGCCGGCCAGGCGGCCGCGCGCATGATGGTGAAGAAGGGATGGGGCCGCATCGTCAACATTTCATCGATCTCGGGCATCCGCGCCGGCGCGGGCCGCACCGCCTATGGCACCTCGAAGTCGGCCGTGATCGGCCTGACGCGCCAGATGGCGATCGAGCTGGCGCAGCATGGCATCACCGTCAACAGCGTCGCGCCCGGCCCGGTGGACACGCCGATGACCCAGGCCATCCACTCGGAAGAGACGCGCCAGAGCTACTACCGGCTGGTGCCGATGCGCCGCTACGGCAGCACCGACGAGATCGCCGCCGCGGTGAGCTTCCTGGCCTCCGAGGAGGCGTCCTACATCACCGGCCACGTGATCCCGGTGGACGGCGGCTTCGTCGCCGGCGGCGTGCTGGAAATCTGATACCGACAACGATTCGAGCGACTGGAGAGAGACATGCAGAAACTGATGGAAGACAAGGTCATCATCGTGACCGGCGCGGGTTCGGTGGGCGAGGGATGGGGCAACGGCAAGGCCGCCGCGGCCTTGTATGCGCGCGAGGGCGGCAAGGTACTGGCGGTGGACCGCAGCATCGAGGCCGCGATGGAGACGCAGGCAATCATTCGCGGCGAGGGCGGGGTATGCGAGGTGATCGCGGCCGATGTGTCGAAGACGGCCGATGTGAAGGCGATCGCCGATGCCGCCATGGATCACTTTGGCCATGTCGATGTGCTGCACAACAACGTGGGCATCGCCGAGACCGGCGGACCGGTCGAGACCAGCGAGGAAAGCTGGAACCGCCTGGTAGCGGTGAACCAGACCAGCCTGTTCCTGACGCACAAGTATGTGCTGCCCATCATGGAGAAGCAGCGCAAGGGCGCCATCGTCAACATTTCATCATTGGCGGCGCTGCGCTGGATCGGTTTTCCCTATCTCGGATATACGACGACCAAGGCGGCCATCCTCGCGTTCACCAAGAACGTGGCGATGCAGTATGCGCCGCTGGGGATCCGCGCGAATTGCATCTTGCCGGACCTGATGGATACGCCGATGATCCGCGAGCCGTTGAAGGCTTCTTATGACGGGGATATCGAGGAGATGCGGGCCAAGCGGCATGCGCAGTGCCCCATGGGGTTCATGGGGGATGCATGGGATGTGGCGCATGCTTCCTTGTTCCTGGCGTCGGACAATGCGCGATATATCACGGGCCTGGATCTGATTGTGGATGGCGGGTTGTCGTTGAAGGTGGCTTGAGTTTTCTGCTCTGTCTTTGTCCAGTGAAGGTCTTCGTCTGGCAGAGACTTCCGTTCTTTCATTGCCTCCGTCCGGCAGTCAAGGCTGGCAGTGCTTCCACCACCGGCGTCGTCCCGGCGCAAGCCGGGATCCAGTGGCGTTTGTTGTGCCTCTCAGCCCGCTGAACGACGCTGGGTCCTGACTTTCGTCAGGACGACGTGCAAAAAAAAAGCTGTCAAGAAGACGAGCCGCGTATCAACCACCTCCGTCGTCCCGGCGCAGGCCGGGATCCAGTGGCGTTTGTTGTGCCTCTCAGTCCGCTGAACGACGCTGGGTCCTGACTTTCGTCAGGACGACGTGCAAAAAAGCTGTCAAGAAGACGAGTCACGTATCAACCACCTCCGTCGTCCCGGCGCAGGCCGGGATCCAGTGGCGTTTGTTGTGCCTCTCAGTCCGCTGAACGACGCTGGGTCCTGACTTTCCTCAGGACGACGTGCAAAAAAGCTGTCAAGAAGACGAGCCACGTATCAGCCACCTCCGTCGTCCCGACGAAGGCCGGGACCCAGTGGCGTTTGTTGTGCCTCTCAGCCCGCTGAACGACGCTGGGTCCTGACTTTCGCCAGGACGACGTGCAAAAAAGTATCAAGAAGACGAGTCACGTATCAACCACCTCCGTCGTCCCGGCGCAGGCCGGGATCCAGTGGCGTTTGTTGTGTCTCTCAGCCCGCTGAACGACGCTGGGTCCTGACTTTCGTCAGGACGACGTGCAAAAAAGTGTCAAGAAGACGAGCCACGTATCAGCCACCTCCGTCGTCCCGACGAAGGCCGGGACCCAGTGGCGTTTGTTGTGCCTCTCAGTCCGCTGAACGACGCTGGGTCCCGACTTTCGCCAGGACGACGTGCAAAAAAGTATCAAGAAGACGAGCCACGTATCAACCACCTCCGTCGTCCCGGCGCAAGCCGGGATCCAGTGTCGTTCGTCGCGCTTCGCCGAACCCGGTTCGGATCGGGCAGCCGCGCAGCGGCGTAGCGACGCCGGCAGGCAACCATCAATTCCCCACCGGTTTGACCTTCCGCCACACCTCCACCGCCGTATCCGCAAACGTCCGTATGCAGGGGTTCGTATTTTCCTTGTTCCAGATCACCGCCACTTCCACCACCGGCGCGTCGATGAGCGGTTTGAATACGGTGGCGTCGAGGTGCATCGCTTGCATGGAAGTCGGCACCAGCGCCACGCCCAGTCCTTCGCCGACCAGGTTGACGATGGTCTGTTGCAGGTTGGCTTCCAGCACGATGCGCGGGCGGAAGCCCTTGGATTGGCAGTGGTTGACGATGATGTCGAACACCACCGGCGCAATCGTGCGCGGGATGCTGACGAAGGGATCGTCGGCCAGTTCCGCCACCGAGATCGCTTCCTTGCCGGCCAGGCGGTGGTCGCGCGGGAGCACCGCCAGCAGCGGTTCGGCGTAGATGGTGTGGCTGTCGAGGCGGCTGCAGTCTTCGGGGCGGTACATGATGCCGACGTCCACCTTTTCATCCTCGATGTCGGTGGCCAGCAGGTTGGGGACGTATTCGGTCAGGCGCATGTCCACTTCGGGGTAGGCGGCGGAGTAGTGGCGCGTGACCGAGGGCAGGATGTTGTAGGCCGAGGACATCATGAAGCCGACCTTCAGCGCGCCGCTCCTGCCCGTGCTCGATGACGATACGTTGCGTTTCGCGCGTTCCAGTGCCTTGAAAATTTCTGTGGTGTCGCGATAAAAATATTTGCCGGCCGGCGTCAGCTGGATGGCGCGTTTGCTGCGGTCGAACAATTGCGCGCCCAGTTCCTTCTCCAGCGCCGCAATCTGCCGCGTGAGCGGGGGTTGCGAGATGTGCAACAGCTCCGCGGCGCGTCCGAAATGCAGGGTTTCTGCTACGGTGCGGAAATAGGTGAGGTGTCTCAACTCGATCATTTGATACCTTCAAGGTATTGATTCTGTCTGTACATTGTATTGGAAGTTATTAAATTGTCTCGTTATTCTGCGTCGCAGAGGTGGCAAGCTTGCGACCGCCTCAAAGGCGGAACCAGCCAAAAGCGTGTCCGCCGCCAATAAGAAAAAAAGCAGTTCAAGACAGGAGACAATCATGCCGACACAAACGGTAGACCTACCTTTGGCAAAAAACGACGTCAGAACAGCTCGTCCGAATTCCCCCCGCTATTGCGCCATCGACCAGCTCTCCGCAGGGGACGAGGTCATGCGCGACCTGGTCGAGCGCGGCAAGCGCCTGATCGACCGCGGCATTCCGATTCTTATCCTCGGCGAAACCGGCACCGGCAAGGAATACCTGTCGCGCGCGCTGCATGAATACAGCGAGCGTCGCAAGGCCGCCTGGGTGGCGGTGAACTGTGCTTCGATTCCCGACAGCCTGGCCGAGAGCGAGCTGTTCGGTTATTGCAAGGGCGCCTTTTCCGGCGCGCTGCCCGGCGGCATGAAGGGCAAGGTGCAGCAGGCCGATGGTGGCACGCTGTTCCTCGATGAGATCGGCGACATGCCGTTCGCGCTGCAGACGCGCCTGTTGCGCGTGCTGTCCGAGCGCGAGGTGATGCCGCTGGGCGCGATGCGTCCGGTGCCGGTGGATGTGCAGCTCATCTGCGCCACCCATCAGGATCTGAAGACCCTGATCGCTGAAGGCCGCTTCCGTGAAGATCTGTATTACCGCATCGCCGGCGGCGTGCTGCGCCTGCCCGCCTTGCGCGAACGCGCCGATCGCCGCCGTCTGATCATGCAGATGATTGCCGACGAGCTCGATGGCGAGGCCGGCGAACACGTGATCGCGCCCGCGGCGCTGCAGCGCATGCTGGCTTATCCGTGGCCGGGCAATCTGCGCCAGATGCATGCGGTGATCCGCTACAGCTGCGCGGTCATGAACGGCGGACGCATCGAAGTGCGCGACCTGCCGGAAGAATTGATGCAATTCCAGGCGGCGAACCTGGGCCACACCGGCCACGCCGCCAACGTTCGCCCCATCGTGCCACAAGCCGATGCGGCGACCGCTTTTGCCCATCCTGCCCGCTTATCGGGCGACCCGCTCCGGGATGAGCGCACGCGCGTGATTGATGCGCTGGTCGGCAGCCGCTGGAACATCTCCGCCGCTTCGCGGCAGTTGGGGATGTGCCGCGCCTCGCTGTATCGCAAGCTGCGCCAGCTGGAGATCCCGCATGTGCGCGACCAGGCGATGCCGGCGTATGCCGTTGCCTGAGCCGGTGTAGCGAATCGGGGCCCAGCGCCGGTTCCATGCCGGCAAGAGGACCGCGCGCCGCGCAAGGCGCGCGGTTCATGACACTCATATCCGCCGGGCGGGGAGCCTGGCATCCGATTCTCTTAGGAAGACCATGAAAGTTTTTTACGACAAAGACGCAGACCTGTCCCTGATCAAGAACAAGAACGTGACCATCATCGGTTACGGTTCGCAAGGCCACGCGCACGCGCTGAACCTGAAGGATTCGGGTTGCAAGGTCACCGTGGGCCTGCGCAAGGGCGGCGCCTCGTGGAGCAAGGCCGAGAAGGCCGGCCTGAAGGTGGCCGAAGTCAACGATGCGGTCAAGGAAGCCGACGTCATCATGATCCTGCTGCCGGACGAAAACATCGGCCAGGTGTATGCCGAGAACGTGGCGCCGTACGCCAAGCAAGGCGCCACCGTGGCCTTCGCGCACGGCTTCAACATCCATTATGGCCAGGTCGTGCCGCGCGCCGATCTGGACATCATCATGATCGCGCCGAAGGCTCCGGGCCACACCGTGCGTTCGACCTACAGCCAGGGTGGCGGCGTGCCGCACCTGATCGCCGTGTACCAGGACAAGTCCGGCAGCGCCCGTGACCTGGCCCTGTCGTACGCCACCGCCAACGGCGGCGGCCGCGCCGGCATCATCGAAACCAACTTCCGCGAAGAAACCGAAACCGACCTGTTCGGCGAACAAGCCGTGCTGTGCGGCGGTACCGTGGAACTGATCAAGGCCGGTTTCGAAACCCTGGTGGAAGCCGGCTATGCACCGGAAATGGCCTACTTCGAATGCCTGCACGAACTGAAGCTGATCGTGGACCTGATCTATGAAGGCGGCATCGCCAACATGAACTACTCGATCTCGAACAACGCCGAGTACGGCGAATACGTGACCGGCCCGCGCATCATCAACGAAGAAAGCAAGAAGGTGATGAAGAAGGTGCTGGAAGACATCCAGACCGGTGAATACGCCAAGAGCTTCATCCTGGAAAACAAGGCGGGCGCGCCGACCCTGCTGTCGCGTCGTCGCATCAACGCCGAGCACCAGATCGAAATCGTGGGCGAGAAGCTGCGCGCCATGATGCCGTGGATCAAGGCGAACAAGCTGGTGGATCAGTCGAAGAACTGATAGGCCGGGCTGATCGTCTGATCGATTGATCGTCGGATGCAAGGGAGAAAGGACGCTTCGGCGTCCTTTTTCTTTGTGCGCCCAGCATGGGCGCACTCCTGCGGGTGCAAGTCCCGCCATGAGCTGGTCACAGTGAATGAAGTGAAGCGCAACTGCATGAGGGTGACCGAGTGTGGGAAGGAAGCGTGGAGCGTAAATCGCGAGCCGATGAACAAGAATCGCATAGAAGGCGC
>WNDX01000194.1 GCA_009914615.1 Herbaspirillum frisingense | reverse complement strand
TGAGAACCTCTATATTCTCACTTTGGGCACTCGATGCCGCCGGAACGTGAGGATCCACCTCTTACCGCAACTCCCTCACTTCAACTTTAGCATCTCGCCCTTACGGGGGAGGCGTCCATTCCATTTCTTGCATTTCCGACTCCACTCTTCAAGTCATCAGGTTCAAACAACAGCCTCGACCGGCCTCAGATGGCGCGGTTGAATTCGTGGCGCGTCCAGAAGTCGCGCAAGATGTTCCAGCAGCGCGTTGACTCTTCCTGTGCCATGACCGCCGACACCACCTGGCCCTGCTCTTCGTGAATACGGAAGAAGCTCAGCGCCTCGGTCAGATATACCGTACTGCCCTTGAGCGCCAGGTTGATATAGATGGCGACGTCGGATGCCCACGATATTTCCTGTCCATCGACCGACATGAAGTCCGGCTTCACCTCGGCCAGCTCGGATTTGCGGAACATCACGGTGCTCGGCTCGCCGACGAAGTTGATCTGCGTCGAGAGCAAGGCCGAACCCAGGGACAGGCCATCGATGACCGAATCCGCCTGGACCGGCAACTGGGTCGCGGTGATGTCCGGGAGATAATTGCCGTTGCGGTCGATGCGCTGGCGCTTCGACGTGGCCAGGGTGATGTCTGGATTGGAGGCAAAAGCCCTGATCATGCGCTCGACGCAATGCGGCGCCAGCAAGTCATCATCGTTCAGGAACTTGACGAACTCCCCCTTTGCCTGCTCCAGGCACAGACAGTGATTGGAACGTCCGATATCGGTGCCGGCCTTGGGATTGCGCATATAACGCACGCGCGCATCCTTTTCCTGATAGTCACGCACGATGGCGGCGATGGCATCAGTCGGGCAGTCATCCGTGACCACCACTTCGATATTGCGATAGGTCTGCGCCAGCGCGCTTTCCAGCGCTTGCCTGAAATAGGTGGCCTTGTACGACGGCATGACGATGCTGACCAGCGGTTCGACGCCATTCTGGATCTGACGCTCCGGCTTGCGGAATTCGACGATCAGTTGGGACGATTCGCGGTATTCGCGGCCATTCATCATGGGATCGGAGCTGATGCCATAGTCGCAGCGGCCGATCAGTTCCAGTCCGACCAGTTTGCCGATGCGCACCAGTTCTTCTTCATCGTAGATCCATTCGTGGCCCCACCAGCGCATGGCAATATTCAGGCGCTGGCAGCGACTTGCGGTCCAGGGCATGCCGAAGCGCGCCCAGTCGGGGTGAACGCGATTGTTCACGTAGTCGCCGATCATATACTCCAGATCCGGCATGGCGAAACGCACGATGCCGCCGGGTTTGAGGATGCGATGGCATTCATGCAGCAAGCGGATACCTTGATTCGCGCCCACGTGTTCGAAAAAGTGCTCGCTATAGATGCCCGTGACGGTTCCGCGCTCCCACGGCAACTGCTTGGTCAGATCCAGGTTCATGTCAGCGCCGGGCGCGTCGAGGTCGATATTGACGAAACCTTCGAAACGCTTGCCGCCGCAACCGAGATGGAGATAGATAGGATGCATGCTCGTCACTTTTCCATGGTGATCATGTTTAACAATTCTTGTCCGCGGAGCCCCTTCTGCATCGACGGGACTTGCGAACCGCTCCACCGCCATCGTCGGCGACAAAACGTTCAATAGCCCAGCTTTTGGATCTCCGCCTGCGTATGCGCCCGGTGAATGATCCGCTCAAACTCATCCGCCCAATCGTTAGTCAGGTTTTTCAGCAACAAGCGTTTTCCGGATTGGGTGACGCTGCGCCGCACATCGTCATTGGTCAGCAGCATGCGCAGGTTGGAAGACAGCATTTCCACATTGCCCACCGGGTGCATCATGGCGTTGTGCGCGTGACGCAGGCCGACGTGGCGGTAGGTGTCGAGGTCGGACAGGCAAACCGGCACTTCCAGCTCGAAGGCTTCCCAGATGGTGAGCGGCTGCGATTCGCTGTAACTGGCCAGCACGTAAGCGTCGGCCGAGGCGAGATAACGCAGCGTTTCTTCATTGGGCAGCTCGCCCATGAAGCGGTAGCGCTCGGGCATGGCTTCGGCCAGCTTGCGCGCGCCGTCCGACAGTTGCAGGAATTTGCCGATGAAGACGCATTCGATGCTGTTGCGCAGCTCGGTATCCATGGCGTTGACGGCCATGATGGTGTCTTCCATGCGCTTGCGCGGCTCGATGGTGCCGATGCAGACGATGCGTTTCTTGTCCTTGGGCTTGGGCTGCAGGTCTTCCTGACGGTAGATGGCATCGTTCCAGAACGGCAGCACGTGCGTCGTGGACGGGCTGTCGAACAGGAAGCTGCCGTACACGATGGGCTGGTAGCTGGTCTGGAACACGATATGCGCCGCGTGTTTGAAGCCCGCCGCCAACTGCGGGAAACGCAGGAGCATGTCGCGCCCGACCTCGGCTTCATGGATCCACCACACCACCGGCACCTTGGGCCCCACCTCTGCCACATGGGCGCCGGCCATCAGGGTATTGGCCACGATCAGGTCGGCGCTGTCGATGTTCTTGACGATGGGAATGCCCAGGGCTTCGAATTTCTTGCGGATCTCGCCTTCACCGTCGATCCGCGGCATGACGTACACCTCATGGTGTTGAACCAGCCGCTCGGCCAGGCGCAGCATCGCGGTGCTGGCGCCAGTGGTGTAAAACTCGTCATTCAACAAAAGGATCTTCATGCACTTTCCAGAGAGGCACAGGTCTTTGGCGAGACCGGTTGTCGTTATCTGATGCCCGCACCCGCTTGTCTTTCTGGCAACATCGCGTGCAACGCTCGGCGACGGGCGTGGCCCGGGCAGAGTGTCATCATAATTGCCGCACGGCCACCCAAAGGGCCGAGAACACGCGCAAATGCCCTTCAGCTTTACATTTGGACAAGCCAGGCCTGACGCTGCGCATGGCGCATGCTAGACTTTTCGCTTCTCACACCGCCTGACAAACGCCTTACATGAACATCGTCATTCTCGCCGCCGGCATGGGCAAACGCATGCAATCCGCCATTCCCAAGGTCCTGCATCCGCTGGCCGGCAAATCGCTGCTGGGTCATGTGGTCGATACCGCACGTTCGCTGTCGCCCACCAAGCTGTGCGTGATCTATGGCCACGGCGGCGACGCTGTTCCCAACGCCTTCGCCGATCAAGGCCTGGCCTTCGCCAAGCAGGAGCCGCAGCTCGGCACCGGTCATGCGGTGATGCAGGCGTTGCCGCACATCGAGGACGGCGCCGCGACGCTGGTGCTCTACGGCGACGTACCGCTGACCACCACCTCGTCTCTGCAGCGCCTGCTCGACGCCGCCGGCCAGGACAAGCTGGCGGTGCTGACCGTGACGCTGGACGATCCGAGCGGCTACGGCCGCATCGTGCGCGAGAACGGCAAGATCGTCGCCATCGTCGAGCAGAAGGATGCCAACGAAGCGCAGCGCGCCATCAAGGAAATCAACACCGGCATCATCGCCGCCCCAACCGCCAAGCTGCGCGGCTGGCTGGCGGCACTGTCGAACAACAACGCCCAGGGCGAGTACTACCTGACCGACGTCATCGCCGCTGCGGTGGCCGACGGTGTCGAAGTCGTCTCGGCCCAGCCGGACGACATCGCCGAAACGCTGGGCGTGAACAGCAAGGTGCAACTGGCCGAACTGGAGCGCGTGCATCAACGTAGCATCGCGATGAAACTGCTGGAAAGCGGCGTCACGCTGGCCGACCCGGCCCGCATTGACGTGCGCGGCACGCTGGAGTGCGCGCGCGAGGTCAGCATCGACGTGAACTGCGTCTTCGAAGGCAAGGTCAGCATCGCCGAAGGCGCGGCCATCGGCGCCAATTGCGTGATCCGCAACGCCACCATCGGCGCGGGCGCCAGCATCAAGCCCTTCACCCACATCGAAGATGCCGTGGTCGGCGCCGGTGCACAGGTCGGCCCCTACGCGCGCCTGCGTCCGGGCACCGAACTGGCCAGGGACGTCCACATCGGCAACTTCGTCGAGGTCAAGAACAGCATCGTCGGCGTCGGCAGCAAGGCCAACCATCTGGCCTACGTGGGCGATGCTGATGTCGGCAGCGGCGTGAACATCGGCGCCGGCGCGATCACCTGCAACTACGACGGCGCCAACAAATTCCGCACCATCATCGAAGACGACGCCTTCATCGGCAGCGACAGCCAGTTGGTGGCGCCCGTACGCGTCGGTCGTGGCGCCACGCTGGGTGCCGGCACCACGCTGACCAAGGACGCACCGGCCGGACAACTGACCATCTCGCGCGCCAAGCAGCTCTCGCTGCCGGGCTGGCAGCGTCCGGTGAAGATCAAGAAATAAGTCCGCGCCCGATCGCTTCGGCGCACTGAGGCAAAGGCAAACGGCCGGCTCCGCATCACGCGGGCCGGCCGTTTTTCATGACAAGCAACCTTAGTCGCGCGGTGCGCCTATGGGCACCGCCGTCTCGAACTTGCTGCGGCGGATGGAAAAATAACTGCGCACATTGCGCACGTTCTTCTGCGACGCAAACAGCCGGTGCGCCAGCACGTGATAGGCGGGCATGTCCGCCACCATCACCACCAGCACGAAATCCGGCCCGGGCGATACGCGATAGCACTGCTGTACCGCCGGCTCCGGCGCCACCAGCGCCTCGAAGGCCTGCTGCTCTTCCTCACCCTGGCGATCCAGCGTGATTTCGACGACGGCCGTCAGCGTGGAAGACAGGCGGTCGGGATCCAGCAGCGCCACCTGGCGCGCAATCACGCCCGCCTCCGTCAAGCGTTTCACCCGGCGCAGGCAGGTCGGCGGCGAGGCATGCACCTGCTCGGCCAATTGATGATTGGTCTGGCTGGCGTCCGTTTGCAGGGCCTTGAGAATGCGGCGATCGAGATCGTCCAATTCCAGCTTCATGAGATTCAGCGACAATTAATGAGATTCGAAGAGAAGGATTGAAATAATATTTCTTAAAAATTATTTATTTTTAGAATTATTTCATTACGATTTCATCGAGCAATAATAATTCAAAACTGCGCAGTATTAGAAATCTTATTTCATCATCGCTCGCCTAATATGATTCCACATCATTTCCAGCGAGGTCTCCCATGTGCGGTATCGTCGGCGCGGTTGCGCAGCAAAACGTCACTCCCATCCTGCTCGAAGGCCTGCAGCGCCTTGAGTACCGTGGCTACGACTCTTGCGGCGTGGCGCTGTACGTGGACGGCAAGCCGCAGCGTTCGCGCAGCACCTCGCGCGTCGCCGACCTGCGCCAGCAGATCGACCAGACCGGCCTGTCCGGCTTCACCGGCATCGCCCACACCCGCTGGGCCACGCACGGCGCCCCGGCCACGCACAACGCCCACCCGCACTTCTCGCGCGACCGCGTGGCGCTGGTGCACAACGGCATCATCGAAAACCACGACGAATTGCGCGCCGAACTGCAAGCCGCCGGCTACGTCTTCGAAAGCCAGACCGATACCGAAGTCATCGCCCACCTGGTCGATCACATGTACGACGGCGACCTGTTCAACACCGTCCAGCAAGCCGTACGCCGCCTCGCCGGCGCCTACGCGATCGCCGTGTTCTGCGCCGATGAACCGCACCGCGTGGTCGCCGCGCGTCAAGGCTCGCCGCTGATCGTCGGCGTCGGCGAAGGTCAGAACTTCGTCGCCTCCGACGCCATGGCGCTGGCCGGCACCACCGACCAGATCATCTACCTGGAAGAAGGCGACGTCGTGGACCTGCAACTGCAAAAGGTCTGGATCGTCGATGCCGCCGGCAAACCCGCCGAACGTGAAGTGCGTACCGTGCAAGCCTTCACCAGCGCGGTCGAGCTCGGCCCCTACCAGCACTACATGCAAAAGGAAATCTTCGAACAGCCGCGCGCCATCGCCGACACGCTGGAAGGCGTGGTCGGCATCATGCCCGAACTGTTCGGCGACAAGGCTTACAAGGTCTTCAAGGAGATCGACTCGATCCTGATCCTGGCCTGCGGCACCAGCTACTACGCCGGCCTCACCGCCAAGTACTGGCTCGAATCGATCGCCAAGATCCCCGTCAACGTCGAGATCGCCAGCGAATACCGCTACCGCGACAGCGTGCCCAATCCCAAGTCGCTGGTCGTCACCATCTCCCAGAGCGGCGAAACCGCCGACACCCTGGCCGCGCTGAAGCACGCGCGCAGCCTGGGCATGCAGCACACGCTGACGATCTGCAACGTCGCCACCAGCGCCATGGTGCGCGAATGCGAACTGGCCTACATCACGCGCGCCGGCGTCGAAGTCGGCGTGGCCTCGACCAAGGCCTTCACCACTCAGCTGGCGGCGCTATTCCTGCTCACGCTCGCGCTGGCGCAGACCCGCGGCCTGCTCAGCGAAGAACAGGAAGAAGCCCACCTCAAAGCCATGCGCCACCTGCCCGCCGCGCTGCAAAGCGTGCTGGCGCTGGAACCCAGCATCGTCGCCTGGGCCGAAGCCTTCGCCCGCCGCGAAAACGCCCTCTTCCTCGGCCGTGGCCTGCACTACCCGATCGCCCTGGAAGGCGCGCTCAAGCTCAAGGAAATCACCTACATCCACGCCGAAGCCTACGCCGCCGGCGAACTCAAGCACGGCCCCCTGGCCCTGGTCACCGACCAGATGCCGGTCGTCACGATCGCCCCCAACGACGCGCTGGTGGAAAAGCTGAAATCGAACATGCAAGAAGTCCGCGCCCGCGGCGGCCAACTATACGTCTTCGCCGACGGCGATTCGCACATCACCTCGGCCGAAGGCCTGCACGTGATCCGCATGCCGGAGCACTACGGCGTGCTCTCGCCCATCCTGCACGTGGTGCCGCTGCAACTGCTGTCGTACCACACGGCACTGGCGCGCGGAACCGATGTGGATAAGCCGCGGAATTTGGCTAAGTCCGTGACGGTGGAGTAAGAATTAAGGGCCCACAATTCAAGATACAGATCTGCAGCGACATTCGCAGCGGCAAGCTGGCGGGATGCGCTCAAGACCCATAACTTGTCGGCGAATCTCATGCAGATGTGGCTAGGGCAGTTTGATCGCGGGAGCTGGACCAGGAAGACGCCGCTGCAACGACGGTCGCGGAGTATGAAGGCATATTGCCGCGTTGGAACGGAAGGTTGGCCAGCTGACGATGGAGCTCGATCTCCTTAAAAAACACCGGGGCTACGACTCGTCGGCAACAACGAGAGCTCATCGATCATCAGCGGCCCGAAGCCGGCTACTGTCGCACTCGGTGATACTGAGCTGGCCCGTCTGATAGAAGACATCCACGATGTCTTCCCAGGCTATGGCTATCGTCGAATCACGTTGGATGATCTTGCCCCCGTTTCACGGACACCCCTATAAGCGATTAACTATCGCAATAGGAGGTGGACGATGACCAAGAGCAAGGCAGGCAGAAAGGGGCAGGAGTTCAGCCTGGAGTTCAGGCAGCAGGCA
>WNDX01000193.1 GCA_009914615.1 Herbaspirillum frisingense | reverse complement strand
TGAGTGACCACAATTCATCGTCGACAAGTTCTTTAGGCATCGCATCCCGTCAGGAAAAACAAGACAGGAAGTTAACATCAAGTCGGGGAAGTTAACAGCCCCGAAATTTAATTTTGCAACAGCCTCTTAGCCATATCAGCGCCTTGCGCTGCCTGATCATCGACGACATGCCGACCATGCGCCAGAACATCCGGATGCATCTCGGCCAGCTCGGGGTGACCAAGGTGGATCAGGCGGCCACGCCCGACGAGGCGATCCGCTTCGTCCAGTCGGGGACTTACGACCTGATCATCTGCGACTACAACCTGAACAAGGAAAGCAACGGCCAGCAATTGCTGGAGTTCTTCCGCACCCAGAACATGCTCTCGCCGACCTCCATGTTCATCATGGTGACCGCCGAGAGCGGCTATAACCTGGTCGCCAGCGCCGCCGAGTTCCAGCCTGACGCCTACATGCTCAAACCGCTGACGGCCAGCCGCATCGCCGAACGCGTCGATCGTCTGCTGGAAAAGCAGCACGCCATGCTGCCGATCACCGAAAAGATGAAGCGCAAGGATTTCGCCGGCGCCGTCCTGGAGTGCGACAACGTGCTCAAATCGGCGCCCAAGTGGATCGTCGAGATCATGAAGACCAAGGGCTCGCTGCTGATCGAGCAGCGCCGCGTCGATGAGGCGCGTGAAGTGTACGCGCAGGCGCTGGGCATGCGTGACGACCTGGTGTGGGCCAAGATCGGCCTGGCCCGTTGCAACATCGTGGCCGGCCAGTTGAACGACGCGCGCACCATCGTCGAGGACGTGCTGGGGCAAAACAAGCAATTCATCGCCGCCTACGACCTGCTGGCGCAGATCGACGAGGCGCAGGGCAACCAGGAAGGCGCGCTGACCGCGCTGACCATGTCTTCCGAAATCATTCCGTCGGCGCGCCGCAGTCGCCTGGTGGGCGAAGTGGCCTATCGCAGCGGCCACCTGGATCAGGCGCGCGAAGCCTATGACAAGGTGCTCAAGCACACCAAGGGGTCGCTCACCGCACAGCCGACCGACCTGCTGTCGCTGGCCCAGGTGCACGTGGACAGTGGCGATCCGGATCAGGCGCTGCGTCTGCTGGAAAGCGCCCCACGTCGCTACGAAGAATCCAAGATGTTCATCTCGGCCCAGGCCGCAGTACAGGCCCAGGCGTATGTCCAGCTGGGCGACACGATCTCGGCCCAGCAGGCCTTCGAGACCGCGCGTCAGGCCGCCGGCAAGGAAGTCTCCGATGTCGCCACGCTGGCGCTGGCCAAGGCCGCCTTCTCGATGGGCAAGGACGAGGAAGGCGCCAAGCTGATCGCCGACGCCGTCAAGTCCGACCACGAAAACAAGACGCTGCTGACGCTGGCGCGCAAGGTGCTGGCCGATACCGGCAAGACCGCCCTGGCCGACGAGCTGATCGATGGCGCCGTCAAGCAATGCATGAGCGTGATCGCCGAAGCCAACGCGCTCATGCGCAGCGCCAAGCCCGACGAGTCGCTGGCCAAGCTAGAGGAAGCGCTCACCAGCATGCCGGAGAATACCGGCGTGCTGCTGGCCTCGGCCCAGCTGCACCTGCTGTGGATGAGCCAGCGCGGCTGGAATGATGAATACGTCAAGCGCGTGCGGCGCTACCTGGCCACCCTGGATCGCCTGATCCCGGGCAACGACCGCGTCGCCAAGATGCATAAATTCCTGCGCGACACCCTGAGCAAAGTAGCCCCGAAGAGCTGACCATGGATCCCAAGCTTGCCGCGATCATCATTCACGACATCAAGAACTCCCTGGGTGTGCTTGAGGGCGAACTGCGCCGCCTTTCCGACGACGTGCCGCGCGTGCAGCAGGCGCACGTCACCTGTCTGGCGCTGCAGGAAAAGCTGATCGCTTTCCTGACCCTCTACAAGGCTGACTCCCAGGGCTTGCGCGCGCAGGTCGAAGCGGTCTCGCCGCTGGACTTCCTCGACGCCCTGCTGCGGGAGCACGCCGTCGGCCGCAACGGTAGCGCCATCGAACTCCAGGTCGACGAGACCGACATGCCGCTGATCGGCTTCTTCGACGAGCACCTGGTGGCGCTGGCGCTGGAAGCCGCGCTGCAGAACGCCAGCCGCTTCGCGCGCACGCGCATCGAGCTGGGCTGTCGCAAGAACCCGGACGGCGGCGTGATCTTCACCGTGCGCGACGACGGCCCCGGCATCGGCACGCAGGAAAAGAAACCCTCGACCGGCCTGGGCATGGATCTGTGCAACGCCATCGCCACGGCCCACAACAAGGAAGCCCAGCAGGGCGAGGCGCGCCTGTCCAATCATCCGGACGGCGGCGCGTTGTTCGAGCTCTGCCTGCCTTAATCTTCCCGCGCCCGTCTCGCCCGCCCTTCTCCCCCGCTCGCCGCGGCGTCCGCGGGAGCATGCGCAAAGCGCATATCCAAGCGTGAAAATAGTCGTTCTGCCGCGCCTGCTTCGTCCTTAGAGTGTTTGTCTGCATCGCAGACTCCCCGACACAACAAGAACGGACCCCATGGAACGCAGACATTTCCTTCGCCTCGGCTCGGCCGCGCTCGGCGCCGGCCTGCTGGGCTCGGCGCCGCTGATCGCGCGCGCCGCGCAAGCGCCCAAGACCATCCGCCTGGACTATGCCTACTACTCGCCGCCCAGTCTGGTGCTGCGCAAGTTTGGCTGGCTGGAGGAAGACCTGAAGGCGCAGGGCACGGACGTCAAATGGGTGCTCAGCCAAGGCAGCAACCGCGCGCTCGAATACCTCAACAGCGACAGCGTGGACTTCGGCAGCACCGCCGGCCTGGCGGCGCTGCTGGCGCGCGCCAATGGCAATCCGATCAAGGCGGTGTACGTGTATTCCCGTCCCGAGTGGACCGCGCTGGCGGTGGGCAAGGATTCGCCCATCAAGTCGGTGCGCGAACTCAAGGGCAAGAAGATCGCCGCCACCAAGGGCACCGATCCTTATCTCTTCCTGCTGCGCGCATTGCATGAAAACGGCCTGACGAAGAGCGACGTCGAGATCGTCCACCTGCAGCATCCGGACGGCCGCGCCGCACTGGAGCAAGGTCGCGTGGACGCCTGGGCCGGCCTCGATCCTCACTTGGCGGCCAGCGAGCTGGAAGCCGGCTCGCGCCTGATCTACCGCAACGTGGCCTTCAACACCTACGGTTTCCTCAACGTCAGCGACAGCTTCGCGGCGCGCTATCCGGATCAGGTCAAGCGCGTGATCGCCGCCTACGAAAAGGCGCGCGCCTGGATCGTCGCCCATCCGGACGAGACGGTCGCGCTGCTGGCCGAGGAATCCAGGCTGTCGCCGCAGGTGGCGCGCCTGCAGCTCAAGCGCAACGATTTCTCGCACCCGCAGATCGGCAAGGAACACATCGACGCGCTGCGTGCCGCCGCACCCATCCTGACCGAGGAAGACCTGGTCAAGCGCGGCACCGACCTGCCGCGCACCATCAATGCGCTGATCGATCCGTCCTACGCGCAAGGCGTGGTCAGGGCCTGATGCCATGAGCGAACCGGCATCCGGCCGCCTGCCCGCGCCACCGACGCCGTACGCCGCGCCATCGCAGGCGACCGGTGCACGCGCACCGTTGCGCACGGCCAAGGCCGTCAAGAAAGGCTGGCCGCACGACGACGGCTATCGTCCTGGCCGACTCACCGGCTGGATCCTGCCGCTGGGTTTCCTGCTGCTGGCCGAAGCCGGCGCGCGCCTGGATATCATCCCGGCGCGCCTGCTGCCGCCGCCCAGCGAACTGGCACAGACGCTGTGGTCGCTGGCCGCACGCGGCGAATTGTTGCCGCACATCTGGGCCAGCCTGGCACGCGTGCTCGCGGGCTTCGCGATCGGCAGCGTACTGGCGGTCGCGCTGGGCCTGCTGGTGGGCATCAGCCGGCGCGCCGAAGCACTGCTGGAACCCAGCTTCCAGGCGCTGCGCGCGATTCCCAGCCTGGCCTGGATTCCCTTGCTGCTGCTATGGCTGGGCATCGATGAGACGCCCAAGATCGTGCTGATCGCCATCGGCGCGTTCTTCCCGGTCTATCTCAACCTGGTGGCCGGCATCCGCGATATCGATCACAAGCTGATCGAGGTCGGTACCAGTTCCGGCCTTGCTGCACCCGCGCTGATCCGCCACATCCTGCTGCCGGCCTCGCTGCCTTATCTGTTTGCCGGCCTGCGCGGCGGCCTAAGCCTGGCATGGATGTTCCTGGTCGCGGCCGAACTGATCGCGGCCACGCGGGGCGTCGGCTACCTGTTATCGGATGGCCGCGAAAGCAGCCGTCCCGACCTGGTGCTGAGCGCGATCCTGATCCTCGCCCTGCTGGGCAAGCTCAGCGACGGCCTCTTGCGCCTGCTCGAACAAAACACCTTGCGCTGGCGCGACGCACACCGCGCGCAGGCGACGAAGAAGTCCTGACTCATTTTTGCGATCCCTCCATGCCATGAGCAAACATCATTTCCTGTCGCGCCGGCGCTTGCTGCAATCGGGCGCCGCACTGGCCGCTTCCGCCCTCGTTCCCACCACGCTGCTGGCGCAGAGCGGTGGCAAGGCGATCCGCATCGGTTACCAGAAATCCTCGACGCTGCTGACCGTCATCAAGGCCAATGGCACGCTGGAAAAATTGCTGGGCCCCGGCGGCGCCAAGATCAGCTGGCATGAATTCACCAGCGGCTTACCGCTCCTGGAGGCGCTCAACGTCGGCGGCGTGGACATCAGCGCCGACGTCGCCGATACCGTCCCGGTGTTCGCACAAGCGGCCGGCGCCAAGCTCACCTATCTGGCGCAGGAATCGCCCTCACCGTCGGCGCAAGCCATCGTGGTGCGCGCCGATTCGCCCATCCGTAGCGTGGCCGATCTCAAGCGCAAGAAGATCGCCGTCACCAAGGCGGCGGGCGTGCATTACCTGCTGATCGCCACGCTGGAAAAGGCCGGCTTGAAATTCTCCGATATCGATGCCGCCTATCTGTCGCCGGCCGATGGCCGCGCCGCCTTCGAGCGCGGCAGCGTGGACGCCTGGGTGACCTGGGATCCCTTCCTGGCCGGCGTGCAGCGCCAGGCACAGGTGCGCATCCTCTCGGACGGCCGCGGCATCGCCGATTACCAGCGCTACTACCTGGCCTCGACGGCGTTCGCCGACGCCAATCCCGAGGTGCTGCGCGTGGTGTTCGATGAATTGAAGAAAACCGGCCTCTGGGTCAAGCAGCATCCCAAGGAAGCCGCTGCCTTCCTCGCGCCGCTGTGGGGGCTGGACGCCGACACCATCGAACTGGCCAACAGCCGGCGCAGCTATGAGGTGCGTGCGGTGAAAACCGATGCGCTGGGTGAACAGCAGCGCATCGCGGATGCCTTCTTCGCCGCCGGCTTGCTGCCCAGGAAAGTGAATACCGCCGACGTCGCGATCTGGGCGCCGGCACGGGTGGGCTGACATGGACGGACTCGACAAGATCACGCTGGTGTTGCTGGTGGTGCTGGTGGCGGTGGCCCTGCTCTTCCCGTTGTCGGCGGGCCACTTGCCGCGGCGCGGCGGACGGCGCGAGGCTGAACCGGAGGATGAAAAAAAGCGCCGCTGATGCGGCGCTTTTTTTGCTGCGACAGCTTCCCGGTTCAGGCCAGTGTGGCAGTTACCGAGATATCCGCGTTCAATACCTTGGATACCGGACAACCGGCCTTGGCCGCAGCGACCGCTTCATTGAATTTCTGTTCGTCGCGATCTTCCAGCTCGACCTTGACCGCCAACTGGATAGTCGTGATGGTGAAGCCGGGATCGGTCTTCTCCAGCGTCAACGTAGCCTCGGTATCGATGCGCTTGGGGCCGAGCGCGGCCTTTTCCAGGCGCGCCGACAAGTCCATCGAAAAGCAGCAACCTGCATGCGCCGCCGCGATCAGTTCTTCCGGGTTGGTGCCCACGCCGTTTTCGAAGCGGGTGGAAAACGAGTATTGGGTGTCGGATAGCGTCTTGCTCTCGGTAGTGAGCGCGCCCTTGCCGTCCTTGAGATTGCCGGTCCATACCGCCGATGCCTTGCGTTTCATTGCAGCCTCCTTGGCTCAGAGTGGGAACAGGCGCGGCGCGACACCGGCCGCATGCGCACGCGGTCGGGCGTAGCGCTCGCGCAGAATGCCCATGATGCGGCAGCGCCGCAAGCGCGGCGATAGGACAACAGCGCGGCAGCGCGTAGGACTTTGCGAGAGGCGCGCGCCAGCGGCAGCTCGACCATCGGCGCAGCAAGGAAAGAGGGAAAACGAAGACGCGCTGCAAGATGCAGGCAAAAGACAAACAACTTCAGGCGTGGAATGCAAATAAAAAAACCGCCGGCAGAGCCGGCGGTAAAACGGACTGGCGACGCTCATCCACTAACCGCCGCCTTCCGCGCCAAACTGTTACTGATGCATGAACTTGCTTACGGCGCCACCGGATCCAGCTGCTGGATGCCTGCCAGCACCCAGCCGCCCTGGCCGGCGCTCGGCTTGGACAGGTTCCAGATCTCGGCGAACTGCGCCGGCGACGCGTTCTGATCTTCCTTGATGAAGCCGAAGAACTTCACGCTCGCGACATAATCGTTGCCCACGGTTTCCACGCCCAGCACTTCCGCGTCCAGCGACACCACATCGGTGTGGTTGGTCGCTGCGCCGCGTTCCTGGATCTGCAGGCGCAGCTCGGCGAACATTTCCGGCGTGGTGAATTCGCGGATGTCGTTGATGTCGGCCTTGTCCCATGCCGCTTGCAGGCGGATGAAGTAGGTCTTGGCGTTGCGCACGAAACCGACGGTGTCGAAACCGGCCGGCACACCGTAAGCCTGCACCGGCTCGGCATTACCGAAGCCGCCGCCAAAACCGCCGCCTTGCGGGGCTGCCGGCGGTTGCGCCGGTTCCAGCAGGGAGCCGATCTTGGGCGTCGCGGTGCTGTCAGCCGACTGGTCGCCATTGGCGCCAGCCCAGGCCGGACGCGGCTGCGAAGCCTCCGATTTGCGGCGGAACATGCGGTAGATGAACATCGCGGCCAGAGCGATCAGGGCGACGGTGAGGATGGTGCTGATCATGCTGGCCAGGGCGCCGCCCAGACCCAGATGCGAGAGCAGCGCGCCCAGGCCGAGGCCCAGCAGTGCGCCGCCCAGGATACCCTTCCACGGGCTGGGCTTGGGTGCGGCGGCCGGGGCCGCGGCGGGTGCTGCGGGCTTGGCGGCTGCAGCCTGGTTCTGCTGCATCGGGGCCGGGCTCTGCGCCTGGCGGCCGGCAGCCGAAGACTGTTTGCCGATCGAACCGCCGCCGCCAAGACGCTTGGCTTCGACCGTCGATATGCCAACAGACAGCGTCATGACCGCCACTATCAGCGCGACAAATGCTTTTTTCATGCTATCTCCTGAGATGGAATCTGATGTGATGCGGTCACATCGGCCGTAAAGTCTGAATTGCTCGTTACCTGGTATGAGCCGGGCGAAGCCGGCTGGCGAAGGTCGCGTGCGGACATGTAATGACCCACTAAAAACCTGCTCAGTAGATAATCCTAAAAGGAAATCAAAATGAGCAAGGTCATGGAAGAAGAATTCAAGCGTTGGACAGCCAAGCGCAAAGCGGCGCTGGTGATGGAAATCAT
>WNDX01000192.1 GCA_009914615.1 Herbaspirillum frisingense | reverse complement strand
GTTTGACTACATTGAGGTTGACTACAATCGGATCCGGCTGCACTCGACCCTGGGCTACCTCAGCCCAGAGCAGTACGAGCTGGCCAATGTCGCTTAGATAGGTGTCCGTAAATCAGGGGCAAGATCAGTCCATCCTGTTCAAGCGCCTGCACGTGGTGCGCGTGGTTGATGCCAAGCGCAACACGCTAGTCTATCTGACGTACTCCGACAAGCTGATTGATGGCAGCCCGATGAATGCCGTCACGGCGGTGCCGGTGGCGGCTTCGACGCCGATTCCCGTCAAGTAAGGACGGGGCGCAAAGCCGTTTGCGGTTGCCGCGTTTGCTTGCCGGCAACGCGGCGCGCTGGCGATGCGTCCCGGCCCGCGCCAGCCTTGCCTTGGCGGTCAGGCGCCGGGTTCCGCGTTTGTTTGCGGCGCGGCAAGGCCAATTTTGGACTCGCGGCACTTTTTGCGTATAAAATAGCGAGCTTTAGCGCGGTCGGGCGGGCCGCTTTTCGTCTGGAAAAGATGCGATGCGGACGAAAAGTGAATGCTCCGGCTTACAGAATTCTTAATTATTTGGACGATTTAAATGGCAACTGCAGTCGAAACCCTGAGCAAACTCGAACGTCGTATGACCCTGTCTTTCCCGCTGGCCGATGTTCAGGCTGAAGTGGAAAAGCGCCTGAAAGTGCGCGCGCGTACCGCCAAGGCGCCGGGTTTCCGTCCGGGTAAAGTGCCGATGAAGATGGTTGCCGCCCAGTTCGGCTACCAGGTCGAAACCGAAGTCCTGAACGACAAGGTCGGCCGCGCATTCAACGACGCCGCCGTGGAAAACAATCTGCGCGTGGCAGGTTTCCCGTCGATCGAACCGAAGACCAGCGAAGAAGCCGGCGAAGGCCAACTGGCCTTCAACGCCACCTTCGAAGTCTATCCGGAAGTCACCGTGGGCGATCTGTCCGGCGCCGAGGTCGAGAAGACCACCGCAACGGTGTCCGACGCTGAAATCGACAAGACCATCGACATCCTGCGCAAGCAGCGCGTGCACTACCACGTCAAGGGCGAGCAAGGCGCGCACGGCGACGGCGGTGCTGACCAATCCGCACAGAACGGCGACCGCGTGACCGTGGACTTCGTCGGCAAGATCGACGGCGTGGAATTCCAGGGCGGCAAGGCCGAAAACTTCCCGGTCGTGCTGGGTGAAGGCCGCATGCTGCCGGAATTCGAAGCCGCTACCATCGGCCTGAAGGTGGGCGAAGCCAAGACCTTCCCGCTGGCTTTCCCCGAGGACTATCACGGCAAGGATGTGGCCGGCAAGACCGCCGAATTCACCATCACCGTGAAGAAGATCGAATGGGCGCACATGCCTGAAGTCGATGCAGCCTTCGCTCAATCGCTGGGCATCGAGGACGGCGACCTGGGCAAGATGCGCGAAGACATCAAGAAGAACCTGGAGCGCGAAGTTTCCGCCCGCACCAAGGCCCAGACCAAGGACAGCGTGATGAACGCCCTGATCAAGGCCAGCGAACTGGAAGTGCCGAAGGCCCTGATCGAGCAGGACGTCGAGCGCCTGGCTGAAATGGCCAAGCAGGATATGGCACAACGCGGCATGGACCCGAAGGTCATGCAGTTGCCGCGCGAACTGTTCACCGCACAGGCCGAGCGCCGCGTGCGTCTGGGCCTGATCCTGGCCGAAGTGGTCAAGGCCAACAAGCTGGAAGCCACCGAAGATCAGGTCAAGGCGCAGATCGAAGATTTCGCCCAAAGCTACGAAGATCCGCAGCAAGTCCTGAAGTACTACTTCTCCGACCGTCGCCGCCTGGCTGAAGTCGAAGCTCTTGTTTTGGAAGAAAACGTCGTCAACTACGTTCTCGGCAAAGCCAAGGTTTCGGAAAAGCCGGTTTCGTTCGACGAACTGATGGGCAATCAGGCGCAAGCGTAATCCGGTTTTCTCAAGTAGTATCGAAAACACTTTTACGCTAAGGATGCTTACATGACAGGTCTGATCAAAGGGTCCGCACTGGACACGCAAATGCTCGGCATGGTGCCGATGGTGATTGAGCAGAGCGGCCGCGGCGAGCGCGCGTATGACATTTACTCGCGCCTGCTGAAGGAACGCATCATTTTCCTGGTCGGACCGGTCAATGACGCCACCGCCAATGTGATCGTGGCCCAGTTGCTGTTCCTGGAAAGCGAAAATCCGGACAAGGATATTTCGCTGTACATCAACTCGCCGGGTGGTTCGGTCTCGGCCGGCATGGCGATCTTCGACACGATGCAGTTCATCAAGCCGCAAGTGTCCACGCTGTGCACGGGCCTGGCGGCATCCATGGGCGCCTTCCTGCTGGCGGCGGGCGCCAAGGGCAAGCGTTTCTCGCTGCCGAACTCGCGCATCATGATTCACCAGCCTCTGGGCGGCGCTCAGGGTCAGGCATCGGATATCGAGATCCAGGCGCGCGAAATCCTGTATCTGCGCGAGCGCCTCAACGGCATCCTGGCGGAACGCACCGGCCAGGACGTGGAGAAGATCGCGCGCGACACCGATCGCGACAATTTCATGTCGGCTGACGCCGCCGTGGAATACGGCCTGATCGACAAGGTGTTGATCGAGCGCGGTTGAGCTTGCCTAGCGGTAAAAACGCGTAAAAATGCCCGGACGGATTGCCGTTCGGGCATTTTTTTTACGAATTTCGCACAGAGCGGCTTTTCGGCCTCTGTTTTCTTGATAAATCAGGCTCGCAGTGACATATAACTGTCATGTCGGGACGCCGAAAAGGGACGGGGTGGTTGAAAATGACCAAACCGTGACGAATTCGGATTTCGCGGGTATGATCAAGTCGTAACTTCTATCCTTGTAGCTCTATGTCTGAGAAAAAATCCTCCAGCGGCGAAAAACTGCTTTACTGCTCGTTCTGCGGCAAAAGCCAGCACGAAGTCAAAAAGCTGATCGCCGGTCCTTCGGTCTTCATCTGCGACGAATGCATCGACCTGTGCAACGACATCATCCGTGATGAAGCTGCCAGCGTGGAAACTGTGCCTGGCGCCAAATCGGATCTGCCGACGCCGCAGGAAATCAGCGAACTGCTGGACCAGTACGTGATCGGGCAGGCCACGGCCAAGCGCATCCTGTCGGTGGCGGTGTACAACCACTACAAGCGCCTGAAGCACATGGGCAAGAAGGACGACGTCGAACTGGCCAAGAGCAACATCCTGCTCGTCGGCCCGACCGGTTCGGGCAAGACGCTGCTGGCGCAGACCTTGGCCCGCATGCTGAACGTCCCGTTCGTGATCGCCGATGCGACCACGCTGACCGAAGCCGGCTACGTCGGCGAAGACGTCGAAAACATCATTCAGAAGTTGCTGCAGAACTGCAACTACGAAGTCGAGAAGGCCCAGAAGGGCATCGTCTATATCGACGAAATCGACAAGATTTCCCGCAAGTCGGACAACCCGTCAATCACCCGCGACGTGTCTGGCGAAGGCGTGCAGCAGGCGCTGCTGAAGCTGATCGAAGGCACCATGGCGTCGGTGCCTCCGCAAGGCGGTCGCAAGCACCCGAACCAGGATTTCGTGCAGATCGACACGACCAACATCATGTTCATCTGCGGCGGCGCGTTCGATGGCCTGGCGAAGATCATTTCCGACCGTTCCGAAAAGAGCGGCATCGGCTTCTCCGCCAGCGTCAAGAGCCAGACCCAGAAGACCAATTCCGAGGTGCTGCTCAACGCCGAGCCGGAAGACCTGGTCAAGTTCGGCCTGATTCCGGAACTGGTCGGCCGCCTGCCGGTGATCGCCACCCTGAACGAGCTGGATGAAGAAGCGCTGATCCAGATCCTGATCGAGCCGAAGAACGCCCTGATCAAGCAATACGCAAAGCTGCTGCAGATGGAAGGCGCGGAACTGGAAATCCGCCCGGCCGCCATGCATGCCATCGCCAAGAAAGCGCTGGCGCGCAAGACCGGCGCTCGCGGTCTGCGCTCGATCCTGGAGCATGCCTTGCTCGACGTGATGTACGAATTGCCAAGCCAGCAGAATGTGGCCAAGGTCGTGGTTGACGAGAACACCATCACCAACGGCGCCAAGCCGCTGCTGATCTACCACGACCAGCCCAAGGTATCGGGCGCCTGAGCGTCCGGTTACGGGGGAAAGCATGGAAGCGGCGCAGCAAGACGCGCCGTTTCGATGCAGCAGCAGGCCACCCAAGTCCGGTATCCGCAAAAGCGGTAAAATAAACCGGCGGAATTCACTCTGGCTTCCATCGAAAAGCCACCCGGAGGAAACTTCGTGTGTGGCTTTTTTTATTTTGTTGCGATGATGACATCGGTCTTCCGGCCGTGATTTTTTAGCTCAGCCGGACTTGTGTTTTGATCACTCGTGCCAACATCATTCACAGTATTCTTTGATAAGGCCCGCCATGACGACTCCAATACTCACAGAACAATCGCAGTTGCCGCTGTTGCCCTTACGGGATGTGGTTGTCTTCCCGCACATGGTGATCCCGCTCTTCGTCGGCCGCCCGAAGTCGATCAAGGCGCTGGAAGCGGCCATGGAGCAAGGCAAGAGCATTATGCTCGCGGCCCAGAAAGCCGCCGCCAAGGATGAGCCTTCGGCCGATGACATCTATGAAATCGGTTGCGTCGCCAACATCCTGCAAATGCTGAATTTGCCCGATGGCACCGTGAAGGTGCTGGTCGAAGGCGCGCAGCGTGCCCGCATTCATCACATCAGCGAACTGGAAACCCACTTCGTGGCCGATCTGACCCCGGTGGAGTCGGAGCAGGGCGACGAAGCGGAAGTCGAAGCCATGCGCCGCACCATCGTGCAGCAGTTCGACCAGTACGTGAAACTGAACAAGAAGATCCCGCCCGAGATCCTGACCTCGCTGGCCGGCATCGACGACGCCGGCCGCCTGGCCGACACCATCGCCGCGCATCTGCCGCTGAAGCTGGAGCAAAAGCAAGTCATCCTGGAGATCTTCAACGTCGCCAAGCGCTACGAGCACCTGCTCGGCCAGCTCGAAGGCGAACTCGACATCCTGCAGGTGGAAAAGCGTATCCGTGGCCGCGTCAAGCGCCAGATGGAAAAGTCGCAGCGCGAGTACTACCTGAACGAGCAGGTCAAGGCGATCCAGAAGGAACTGGGCGAAGGCGAAGACGGCGCCGATCTGGAAGAGCTGGAAAAGAAGATCCTGGCCGCCAAGATGCCCAAGGAAGCGCTGGAAAAGGCCCAGGGCGAGCTGAAGAAGCTCAAGCTGATGTCTCCCATGTCGGCCGAGGCGACCGTGGTGCGCAACTACATCGATACCCTGGTGGCGCTGCCCTGGAAGAAGAAGTCCAAGGTCAACAACGACCTGCCCAACGCCGAGAAGGTGCTGGAGGGCGATCACTACGGCTTGGACAAGGTCAAGGAACGCATTCTCGAATACCTCGCCGTGCAGCAGTGCGTGGACAAGCTGAAGGCGCCGATTCTGTGCTTTGTCGGTCCTCCGGGCGTCGGCAAGACCTCGCTGGGCCAGTCGATCGCCCGCGCCACCAATCGCAAGTTCGTGCGCATGGCGCTGGGCGGCGTGCGTGACGAAGCCGAGATTCGCGGTCACCGTCGCACCTACATCGGCTCGATGCCGGGCAAGATCCTGCAAAGCCTGTCCAAGGTCGGCGTGCGCAACCCGCTGTTCCTGCTCGACGAAATCGACAAGCTGGGCATGGACTTCCGGGGCGATCCGTCGTCGGCGCTGCTGGAAGTGCTGGATCCTGAACAGAACCATACCTTCTCCGACCACTACATCGAAGTCGATTTCGACTTGTCTGATGTGATGTTCGTGGCGACCTCGAACTCGTTTAATATTCCGCCGGCGCTGCTGGATCGGATGGAAGTGATCCGCCTGTCGGGTTACACCGAGGATGAAAAGACCAGCATTGCGCAGCGTTACCTGTTGCCCAAGCAGATCAAGAACAACGGTCTGAAGGAAGGCGAGATCAGCGTTGCCGAATCGGCGATCCGCGACATCATCCGCTACTACACCCGTGAAGCCGGCGTGCGTTCGCTGGAGCGCGAAGTCTCGAAGATCTGCCGCAAGGTGGTCAAGCTGCTGCTGCTGAAGAAGCAGGAGAAGAAGGTCACCGTCACGTCGCGCAACCTGGACAAGTTCCTGGGCGTGCGCCGCTTTGACTTCGGCATCGCCGAGAAGGAAAATCAGATCGGCCAGGTGGTCGGCCTCGCATGGACCGAAGTGGGCGGCGATCTGCTGACCATCGAAGCCGTGAACATGCCCGGCAAGGGCCAGATCATCCGCACCGGTACGCTGGGCGACGTGATGAAGGAATCGATCGAGGCGGCCCGCACCGTGGTGCGCAGCCGCGCCCGCAAGCTGGGTATCAAGAACGAAGTGTTCGAGAAGAGCGACATCCACATTCACGTGCCGGAAGGCGCGACGCCCAAGGACGGTCCGTCCGCCGGCATCGCGATGACCACGGCGTTGGTCTCGATCTTCAGCGGCATTCCGGTGCGCGCCGATGTGGCCATGACCGGCGAGATCACGCTGCGCGGCGAGGTGCTGCCGATCGGTGGTCTGAAGGAAAAGCTGCTGGCGGCGCATCGTGGCGGCATCAAGACCGTGCTCATTCCCGAGCAGAACGTCAAGGATCTCGCCGAGATCCCGGACAACGTGAAGAACAAGCTGGAGATCATCCCGGTGCGTTGGATCGACAAGGTTCTGGAAGTCGCCTTGGAACGTCAGCCGGTGGCATTGCCGGAAGACGAGGCGATCGTCGAATCGGCGGTGGCTCCCAAGGACGGCGCCACCGATCCGGTGGTCAAGCACTAAGCATCGCCCTTGGGCGAAAGCCCAAAAGCGCCTCTTCGGAGGCGCTTTTTTCTTGCCCGGTGGTTTTTATGCCTGATTTCCACCGGGAAATTACAGGCTGTCTCTGAAAATTGCCGCAAATGCCGGAAAGCCGCTTGACACCTGGGTTTCCGGCTTGTTTAATAACCGCTGCGGAATTTTTCCGTAAAGCAAGCGACGGTGAGGGGGCTCTGCCGTTGAGTCGCAAACGCTGTCACTCAAAACCAAACTTCATATTTGTACAAGGGGCGTAAGTGAATAAAGGCGAACTGATTGAACACATTGCCGGTGCGGCAGACATCTCCAAGGCCGCAGCTGGCCGCGCGGTGGACGCATTCATCGGTGCAGTGAAGACCACGCTGAAGAAGAACGGCACCGTGACCCTGGTCGGTTTCGGTACCTTCGCCGTCGGCAAGCGCGCGGCCCGCACCGGCCGCAATCCGCAGACCGGCGCGGCGATCAAGATCAAGGCTGCCAAGGTGCCGAAATTTAAGGCTGGTAAAGCGCTGAAAGATGCTATAAAATAATCGTCTTTCGTCGCCGGTGACATGGCGGCAGACTGTTAAGGTAGCCGGGCGCTTAGCTCAGTTGGTAGAGCGGAGCCCTTACAAGGCTTAGGTCGGGAGTTCGAGCCTCTCAGCGCCCACCAGCACCAGCAGTTGAACCAGTTTAGGAGTGGTAGTTCAGTTGGTTAGAATACCGGCCTGTCACGCCGGGGGTCGCGGGTTCGAGCCCCGTCCACTCCGCCAGATAAAAGCCCTGTTCGCAAGAACAGGGCTTTTTCTTTGTGCGCCCAGCATGGGCGCACTCCTGCGGGTGCAAGTCCCGCCATGAGCTGGTCACAGTGAATGAAGTGAAGCGCAACTGCATGAGGGTGACCGAGTGTGGGAAGGAAGCGTGGAGCGTAAATCGCGAGCCGATGAACAAGAATCGCATAGAAGGCGC
>WNDX01000191.1 GCA_009914615.1 Herbaspirillum frisingense | reverse complement strand
GACCGTGGTAGCCAATACTGCTCGCGCGAGCACCGCGCCCTGTTGGAGCAATACGCTTTGATCGCCAGCATGAGTGCCAGAGGCAACTGCTACGACAACGCAGCAATGGAGAGTTGGAACCACAGTCTGAAGGTCGAGGCCATCCATGGTGAACACCTCGCCACACGGGAGCAGGCCAAGGCTCATGTGTTTGACTACATTGAGGTTGACTACAATCGGATCCGGCTGCACTCGACCCTGGGCTACCTCAGCCCAGAGCAGTACGAGCTGGCCAATGTCGCTTAGATAGGTGTCCGTAAATCAGGGGCAAGATCAGTGCTCGCATTCCGGCTTGCCATTTCTCACTTTCCGCGTCGCAATCTTTGCGTGAAAGGTTGCGAGAATCCCAACTCCCGGCCAGGGCCGGCACCGTTGCCGCATGGCGCTTCCGTCGTCCTGACAAAACTTTACTCCGCTTTACCGAAACCGCACCAACTTAACATGCTGCGATCGCCGATACTGCTCCCAAGGGAAAGGGCGCGATGCTCCCGCATCGCCAACAACAAAGGAGTCAGTCATGGCCATCAGCGGCGTATCGTCCAGCAATTACACTCTCGCCGACATCGCCGGATTATCCGCCGTCGGTAGCACCGCTTCCAGCGCTGGCACGCGCCTGGACATGCCGCCGCCACCGCCGCCCGGCGGCCCCAGAGGCGGCGGCCTGATGGGCGCCTTGAAAGACGTGCTGGCCTCGCTGGGTGTCGAGCTGGATGCGGATTCCACGGCCACCAGCGCTACCAGCGCCACCAGTGCGTCGTCATTGACACTCAGCTCCTCGGTATCGACCAGCAATGTCGATTCCAAATTGGACAGCTTCCTGCAGCAACTGATGGCGGCCTTGCATACCCAGGGCAATCCGCCGCCGGGGCCGCCGCCGTCTTCGTCCACCGCCACCGCCTCGTCGAGCAGCGGCGATAGCGTCTCCGCTGCCAGCGAGACTGATGGCACGTCATCTGCTTCCTCCACTTCCTCCACCACGACGGCATCCTCGTATTCGCCCGCGGGCCGTCCGCCGCCGCCCGGAGGCGGGCTGGAAGCGGATCTCAAGAGTCTGATCTCCAAGCTGTCCGGCAGCGGCACGGACGCGTCGTCAAGTTCGGACAGCACCGTATCTTCCCTGGAAAACGCCTTCGGCAACCTGATGAGTTCGCTGGGCACGACCGCCGGCGGCACTTCGCTATCGAGCTTCCTGCAGTCGCTGCAAAGCAAGCTGGCATCAGGCAAGACCACCGGTAACCTGGTCGATACCACGGCCTGAGCGCGCCGTGCATGGCCGGCTGGCGTGTTAAGCTGCCGGCCATGACAAATCACGACCCGGCCACGCTGGCCCGCCTCATGGGCCTGATGTGCGAGGCGATCGCCTTGCGCGGCGCCGGACGACACCGTGAGGCGCTCGCCGCGCTGGACCAGGCGCTGGCCCTGGATCCCGGTTTCATCCCCATCCATCTGCAACGCGCCGATCTGCTCACCGAGACCGGCGATCATCTTGGGGCTGTGGCCGCCTGTGAAGCCTGCCTGGACATCGCGCCGGCGTTCGGCGATGCCCGTGTCGCGCATCGCGAGGCGCTCGTCCGGCTGGTGGCACAGTGCGAAGCGCAGCTTGCCGAGGGCGGCGCCGGGGATCCTTCCGCCATGGCATTCACACTGGCGCGCGCCCTGTACAAGCTGGACCGCCCGCAGGAGGCCCTGGCCGGCATGGATCGCGCGCAGGCCACCGGACCCGGCAGCCTGGCGATGCGCGCCTTGCGTGCCGATATCCTGCTGCGCCTGAACCGTCATGAGGAAGCGCTCGATGGCTATACGCCTGCCGGTACCGAGGATGCCGAACAGGCAGCGCTGCATGCCTTCAATCGCGCCGACATCCAGTGGCGCATGGGACGTTTCGACGCTGCACTGGCCAGCTTTGAAGAAGCCTTGCGGCTGCATCCCGATTTCGCCGAAGCCCGTGTGGGACGGGCACACTTGCTGCTCATGGGCGGCAAGTACCGGGAAGGCTGGCGCGAACATGAGGCGCGCTTCGGGATCGATCAATTGGCGCGCAGGCAATTTCAAGGCGATAGCGCGCCATGGCGCAGTGGCGAGGACATCCGCGGCAAGCGCGTGCTGCTGTGGGCGGAGCAAGGGCAGGGCGATGCCTTGCAATTCGCGCGCTACGTCGCGCCGGTCGCCGCGCTCGCGCGGCAAGTCACGGTTTGCGCGCCGCCCGGCCTGCTGCCGCTGCTGGCGCCCGCTTTTCCGGCGGTCGATTTCGTGGCCGGCGAGCAGGATGCGCCGCCGCACGATTGCCATGCTTCGTTGCTGAGCCTGCCGTTCCTGCTGGATCTCGCGGATCCGCTGCAAGGCCCGCAGCCGCCGTATTTGCATGTCGATCCGATGCGCGTGCAGAACTGGCAGGAGCGACTGGACGCTGCATTCGCCACGGCAGGTGATGCACCACGCCGCCCGCGCATCGGCATCGCCTGGGCCGGACGCCAGTACGCCACCATCCATCACAGCCGCGACGTGCCGCTGGCCGAACTGGCGCCGATGTTCGACCTGCCGGTCGATTTCGTCAGCCTGCAGGCGGAGGTGCCTGCCGGCGATGCCGCCGCTTGGGCCGCGCTGGAGGGACGATTGCAGGTTTTCCGGTTCGAGGACTGGGCCGATACCGCAGCGCTGGCGCAAGCGCTGGATCTGGTCATCACGGTCGATACCGCCGTGGCGCATCTGGCCGGCGCGCTGGGTTTGCCCGCCTTCCTGATGCTGCGCCTGGAAGGCGAGTGGCGCTGGGGGCTGCAGCCCGGGCGCACGGATTGGTACCCCTCATTGCGCCTGTTCCGGCAGCAGGCGCGCGGGCAGTGGGGCGGCGTGGTGGAGGCGATCGCCGGCGCCTGCCGCGATCGATTCGAGCAGGCCGGATGAAATCCGGATCCGCCAGATCATCCCGATGGTCTTGAACCTGCGGACGACGCAAATGAAAACGGCTGCCCAGGGCAGCCGTTTCGTCATGCAGGGAAGGGGGCATCAGCGGCGATGCTGCTTCATCGCGGCCTGGATCTCGCGCTGGCTGTCGCGCTGCTTCTCGGTCTCGCGCTTGTCGTGCTGCTTCTTGCCCTTGGCCAGGCCGATGTCGCATTTGACGCGGCCCTTGCTGTAGTGCAGGTTCAGCGGCACCAGCGTGTAGCCGGAACGCTCCACCTTGCCGATCAGCTTGCTGATCTCCGCTGCATTGAGCAGCAGCTTGCGGGTGCGCAGGGTTTCCGGATGCACGTGGGTCGACGTGCTGGTCAGCGCGCTGATGTGGCAGCCGAACAGGAAGACTTCGCCGTTGCGCACGATCACATAGGCTTCCTTCAGTTGGACGCGGCCGGCGCGTATCGATTTGACTTCCCAACCTTGCAAGACGATGCCTGCTTCGAATCGCTCCTCGATGAAGTAATCGAAAAAGGCCTTTTTGTTGTCAATAATGCTCATCTAAGAAAAATTCGTCTCGTCGGTTAAAATTGTTACTTCGTGATTTTATCAAACGGACCACCCTAGATGGCAGTCGTACACAAAACCGTCCTGATCAACTATAGCGCGGAGCAGATGTTCAACCTGGTGGATCGGGTCGAAGACTATCCTGAATTCCTGCCCTGGTGCGGTGGCGTTGAGGTGTCCGAGCGCGGCGAGCATAGTCTCACGGCCAAGCTCAAGATCAATTACCACGGCTTGAAGCAATCCTTCAGCACGCAGAACACCAATGTGCGTCCGACCAGCATGACCATGCGCCTGGTGGAAGGCCCGTTCAAGCATTTCGAGGGGCGCTGGCATTTCAAGGCGCTGCGCGAAGATGCCTGCAAGATCGAGTTCGACATGGAGTACGAATTCTCCAGCCGCATTCTCGAAGGCGTGATCGGCCCCGTCTTCAACATGATCGCCAACAGCTTTGTCGATTCTTTCTGCAAGCGCGCCGAGCAGATATATGGCTGATGTGGCCCGTTTGCAAGTCCAGATCTGCTACGCCGCGCCCGGCCTGCAGGTCTTGAAGGACGTGGAGGTGGCGCAGGGCTGCACCATCCAGCAAGCCATCATGGAAAGCGGCCTGTTGCGCGAACAGCCCGGCATCGACCTGTCGGTGTGCAAAGTGGGCGTATTCGGCAAGCTCAAGACGCTGGAGACGCCGCTGCGCCAGCGCGATCGCATCGAAATCTACCGCCCGCTGATCGCCGATCCGAAGGAATCGCGCCGGCGCCGCGTGGCGCGCCAGGACAAGGCCGCACCATGAACCCGCGGCCGGCCTGTCCGCCTGTTTTCCTCGTCATCGCGGCACGCCGGCTTGCCTGAGTTTCAACGGATCTGACCTGTTTGCCACAGGCCGGAGGGCGAAACTCAACTGTAGCGAGACGCGCGCAGAGCTTTTCTGTATAATTCGCTTTTGCGCCTATAGGAAATACTATGCGTCTTCTCCAAAAAGCACTCACGTTCGATGATGTGCTGCTCGTGCCGGCCTACTCGGACATCCTCCCCAAAGATACTTCCCTGACCACGCGCCTGACGCGCAAGATCACGCTGAACATCCCGCTCGTCTCCGCGGCGATGGATACCGTGACCGAAGCAGGCCTGGCCATTGCCATGGCACAAGAGGGCGGCATCGGCATCATCCACAAGAACCTGACGCCCAAGGAGCAGGCGCGCGAAGTCGCCAAGGTCAAGCGTTTCGAATCCGGCGTGGTGCGCGATCCGATCACCATCCCGCCGACCATGAAGATCCGCGACGTCATCGCGCTGTCCAAGCAGCACGGCATCAGCGGCTTCCCGGTGGTTGAAGGCAAGAGTCTGGTGGGCATCATCACCAACCGCGACCTGCGCTTCGAAGAAGAACTGGACGCCGAAGTGCGCGCCAAGATGACGCCGCGCGAGAAGCTGGTGTACGTCAAGGAAAACGGCGCTGGCGCCGATTCCGAAGAAGCCAAGCGCCTGATGAACAAGCACCGCCTGGAGCGCGTGATGGTCGTCAACGACGCCTTCGAGCTGCGTGGTCTGATCACCGTCAAGGACATCGAGAAATCCACCGAACATCCCTTCGCCTGCAAGGACGAACACGGCAAGCTGCGCGTGGGCGCCGCGGTCGGCGTCGGTCCGGACAATGACGAACGCATCGAGCTGCTGGTCGCGGCCGGCGTGGACGTGATCGTGGTCGATACTGCCCACGGCCACTCGGCTGGCGTGTTGAATCGCGTCAAGTGGGTCAAGACCAAATTCCCGCACGTGGAAGTGATCGGCGGCAATATCGCCACCGCGGCCGCCGCCCTGGCGCTGGTCGAGCATGGCGCCGATGCGGTCAAGGTCGGCATCGGCCCCGGCTCCATCTGCACCACCCGTATCGTTGCCGGCGTGGGCGTGCCGCAGATCTCCGCCATCGCCAACGTGGCCGACGCCCTGAAGGGCACCGGCGTGCCGGTGATCGCCGACGGCGGCATCCGCTTCTCGGGCGACGTCGCCAAGGCGCTGGCCGCCGGCGCATCGGCCGTGATGATGGGCAGCATGTTCGCCGGCACCGAAGAGGCGCCGGGCGAAGTGATCCTGTACCAGGGGCGCAGCTACAAGTCCTACCGCGGCATGGGCTCGTTGGGCGCGATGGCGGACGGTTCGGCCGACCGCTACTTCCAGGACGGCGACAACACCGCCGACAAGTTCGTGCCGGAAGGCATCGAAGGCCGCGTCGCCTACAAGGGTTCGGTGGTCGCCATTCTGTACCAACTGGTGGGCGGCGTGCGCTCCTCCATGGGTTACTGCGGCTGCGCCAGCATCGACGATTTCCGCGAACGCGCCGAATTCGTCGAGATCACCGCCGCCGGCATGCGCGAGTCGCATGTCCACGACGTGCAGATCACCAAGGAAGCCCCGAACTACCGCGCCGAGTAATCGACGGTGCGGCGACAGCCCGACAGTCCGCAGGCATCATGCGCGGCTGCCGGGCTGTTGATCTTTTGCAGTCCCCGCAGCATACGCAATCCAATCAGCAGCCCCATTCTTCAACGTAGCCAGACCTCACTGCCATGTCCACGCATTCGCATTCGAAAATCCTGATCCTCGACTTCGGTTCCCAGGTTACCCAGCTGATCGCCCGCCGCGTGCGCGAAGCCGGCGTGTTTTCCGAGGTATTCCCGCATGACGTGACCGATGAATTCGTCCGCAACTACGGCGCGGCGGGCGTCATCCTCTCCGGCGGCCCCAACAGCGTGACCGAAGGCGACACTCCGCGCGTGCCGCAATCGGTGTTCGAACTGGGCGTGCCGGTGCTGGGCATCTGCTACGGCATGCAAGCCATGGCGCTGCAACTGGGCGGCAAGGTCGAGATCGGCCACCTGCGCGAATTCGGCTACGCCGAAGTGCGCGCCCACGGCCACACTCCGCTGCTGGAAAACATCAGCGACTTCACCAACGCCCAGGGCCACGGCATGCTGAAGGTGTGGATGAGCCACGGCGACAAGGTCAACGAAATGCCGGCCGGTTTCAAGCTCATGGCTTCCACCGGCAATTGCCCGATCGCCGGCATGGCCGACGAAGAGCGCCGCTTCTACGGCGTGCAGTTCCATCCCGAAGTGACCCACACCGTGCAGGGCAAGGCGCTGCTGGGTCGCTTCGTGCACGAGATCTGCGGCTGCAAGTCGGACTGGAACATGCCCGACTACATCTCCGAAGCCGTCGAAATGATCCGCCAGCAAGTCGGCAGCGATGAAGTCATCCTCGGCCTGTCCGGTGGCGTTGACAGCAGCGTCGCTGCTGCGCTGATCCACCGCGCCATCGGCGACCAGCTCACTTGCGTGTTCGTCGATCATGGCCTGCTGCGCCTGGACGAAGGCAAGATGGTCATGGAAATGTTCGGCAAGAACCTGGGCGTGAAGGTGATCCACGTGGACGCCACCGCCCAATTCATGGGCCATCTGGCCGGCGTCACCGATCCCGAAGCCAAGCGCAAGATCATCGGCCGCGAATTCGTCGAAGTGTTCCAGGCCGAATCGGCCAAGCTGACCAGCGCCAAGTGGCTGGCCCAGGGCACCATCTACCCGGACGTGATCGAAAGCGCCGGCAAGGGCAAGAAGACCGCCCACACCATCAAGAGCCACCACAATGTCGGCGGCCTGCCGGAAACCCTGAACCTGAAGCTGCTGGAGCCGCTGCGCGAACTGTTCAAGGACGAAGTGCGCGAACTGGGCGTGGCCCTGGGCCTGCCGCCGGAGATGGTGTACCGCCACCCGTTCCCGGGTCCCGGCCTGGGCGTACGCATCCTGGGTGAAGTGAAGAAGGAATACGCCGACCTGCTGCGCCGCGCCGACGCCATCTTCATCGAAGAGCTGCGAAATACCAAGGACGAAGACGGCCAGACCTGGTACGACAAGACCAGTCAGGCGTTTGCGGTGTTCCTGCCGGTCAAGTCGGTGGGCGTGATGGGCGACGGCCGCACCTACGAATACGTGGTGGCGCTGCGCGCAGTCCAGACCCAGGACTTCATGACCGCGCACTGGGCGCACCTGCCGCACGAGCTGCTGGGCCGCGTGTCCAACCGCATCATTAACGAAGTGCGCGGCCTGAACCGTGTGGTGTACGACATCTCTGGCAAGCCGCCGGCGACGATCGAGTGGGAATGATTGGGCGTTAGGCAACGACTGGCAACCAAAAGCACAAAACACCCCTCAAGCCCGCGTCAATGCGGGCTTTTTTGCGTTTTGATTCGGCATTGGCTGGCAACACGACGCACCCTCA
>WNDX01000190.1 GCA_009914615.1 Herbaspirillum frisingense | reverse complement strand
GGCTGCACTCGTTTCGGCGCCTGAAGATTCGTTACGAACGCTATGCTCATATCCACGAAGCCTTCCTGTCATTGGCTTGCGCCTTGATTTGCTGGACCCGGTTAAAACAACTTTTAAAATAATTTCGCAACAGCCTCTTAGATAGGTGTCCGTAAATCAGGGGCAAGATCAGTCTGGGGGGTGTTCTTTTGTTCTGACACGAGTACCTCTGAAGACGAAAAGGCGCGCTCCTGCGGATGCGGCGCGGCCGCGAAAAACATCACTATACGCGGACAGGCCTGCCCGCGCAGCGTTCAGTTGCGCATGAAAATGAAAAGACGAGAATGACAGGAAAGGCGGCCCTGATCCGGGCGCCGGGCAGGCTCAGGGAAGCTGCAGCGAAAACGGCTTGGTGACCGAACCGTCGGCATTGGACCAGGTGCCGGTGATGGCCTTGCCCTGCCGATGTCCTTCCCACTGGCCGGAGACGTCCTTGCCGTTGACCGACTCTTCCATCACCAGATCATCGCCCTCGACTTCGCCCGCCACCAGGATCTCGGGCGAGCCGCCGAAGAAAAAGTAACGCCCTTCCAGGCCGTCTTCATTTTTCTTCGGTTGCAGCGACAACTGGATGGCGCGGCCATCGATATCACCGCGCAGCACCAGGGCATGAGTCATCAATTCCTGCTGCAACGAGGAAGCGACGGCCGGATCGGCCTGAGTTACGCCCGCAGGCGCCGCCGCCCAGGCGGCTTGCACGCAGGACAGCAGCAGCGCGGCGACCAGGCCGCCGCGACCGGACACGTACCGGATCACTCGGCCGCGCCCCACAGGTCGTGGGCATCGGCGGCGGTAATGCGCACATCGACGAACTGGCCAACGGCCAGCTTGCGATGCGGTTCGAACGGCGGCTTCACGTAGACCACGCCATCGATTTCCGGCGCATCCGAATAAGTACGGCCGGTGCCGCCGTTGCGATCGACATCATCGATCAGCACGCGCAAGGTCTTGCCGACCTTGGCTTGCAAGCGCTTCTTGGAAATCTCTTCCTGCAACTGCATCACGCGGGCGCGGCGTTCTTCGCGCACTTCTTCCGGCACGGGGTTCGCGATCTCGTTGGCGGTCGCGCCTTCCACCGGCGAATAGGAGAAGCAGCCCAGGCGGTCGATCTCGGCCTCCTTCAGGAAGTCCAGCAGGTATTCGAACTCGGCCTCGGTCTCGCCCGGGAAGCCGGCGATGAAGGTGGAGCGGATCGTGATGTCCGGGCACATCGCGCGCCACGCCTGGATGCGCTCGATGTTCTTCTCGCCGCTGGCCGGGCGCTTCATGCGCTTCAACACATCGGGATGGGCGTGCTGCAGCGGGACGTCCAGATAAGGCAGCACCAGGCCCTCGGCCATCATCGGGATGATCTGGTCCACGTGCGGATACGGATAGACATAGTGCAGGCGCACCCAGGCGCCGTACTGCTTGGCCAGCTCGCCCAGCGCGCCCTCCAGTTGGGTCATGTGGGTCTTGATCGGCTTGCCGTTCCAGAAACCGGTGCGGAACTTGACGTCCACGCCATAAGCGCTGGTGTCCTGCGAGATCACCAGCAATTCCTTGACGCCGGCCTTGAACAGATTCTCGGCTTCCAGCATGACATCGGCGATCGGACGCGACACCAGGTCGCCGCGCATCGACGGGATGATGCAGAAGCTGCAGCGATGGTTGCAGCCTTCGGAAATCTTCAGGTAAGCGAAATGCTTGGGGGTGAGCTTCACGCCCTGCGGCGGCAGCAGGTCAATGAACGGCTCGTGCGGCTTGGGCAGGTGCTTGTGCACCGCCTGCATCACCTCGCCCACCGCGTGCGGGCCGGTCACTTCCAGCACCTTGGGGTGGATCTTCTGGATGATGTCGTCGCCGTCGGCATCCTTCTTCGCGCCCAGGCAGCCGGTCACGATGACCTTGCCGTTCTCGTTGAGCGCTTCGCCGATGGCGTCCAGCGACTCCTGCACCGCGGCGTCGATGAAGCCACAGGTATTGACGATCACCAGGTCGGCGCCGTCATAGGACTTGGCGGTATCGTAGCCTTCGGCGCGCAGCTGGGTCAGGATCTGCTCGGAATCGACCAGCGCCTTGGGGCAGCCGAGGGAGACGAAACCGACCTTGGGCAGGGCCGGGGTAGCGGGAGAGGATGGGTTGGACATGGATGGCGTGCTGGCTGAGAAAACTGGCTGAAACGGAAAAATGCTTTAAAAATCAGGGCGATATTGTACATCGTTCGCCCCCGTCCGCCTTTTTTGCCCTCTTCCACGGGTTTCCCCGTGGCTGGGGAGCGGCTAAACGTCCACAATCCGCCGGAAAAGCAAAACGGCCCGCAAGGGGCCGTTGCCGGGAACATCCGCAGCCGGGAGACCGGCGGCCGGATCCGGATTATTTCTTCTGATCCGGCGGATTGCCGAACGGGAAGGTGCCGAACATGTTCTTGGTCTGGCTTTGCATCTGCTCCTGCATCTGGATGAACAGGTTCTTGCTCTGCTCGATGTAGTTGCTCATCATGCCCTGCATCATCGGGCCCTGGACGTTCATGAACTGGGTCCACATCTCCGGGCTGAACGGCTTGCCTTCGTAGAAGCCCTTGGAGTTCTCGGCCAGCTTGTTCTGGATGTCGATGAAGGTCTGGATGTTCTTTTCCAGGTAGGAGCCCATCATACCCTGCATGGCATGGCCGTAGTAGCGGATGATCTGCGACAGTGCGCCGCTGGAGAACATCGGCACGCCGTGCGACTCTTCTTCCAGGATGATCTGCAGCAGGATGCTGCGGGTCAGGTCGTCGCCGTTCTTGGCATCGACCACGGTGAATTCTTCGTTGTCCAGCACCAGCTGCTTGACGTCGGTCAAGGTGATGTAAGAACTGGTCTGGGTATCGTAAAGACGGCGGTTGGGATACTTCTTGATCAAGCGATCGGCCGAATTTTTTGCATTAGTCATCTGAAGTCCAGTCTCTCTTTTTCAGCCGTTTGAGGGCCATTGTTTGCAGCGATTGCGGGCCGCTTCAGTGAGCTCCCAGCCCGCAGGCGTCCGGGACATTCTGCTCTGTCCTCTCTTTGCTTCTTTTACTTGTCGCACTGATTGCACCATTCGTTCCGGCGCCATGCTTCCCGGCTTTTGCAGGGCAGCATATCCAATCATTATAGGGGGGAAAGAGTGAGAATGGGCAAGCCAATATTGCAATGCGGAGAATAAACTCTCGCAAAAATGCTGCGGCCGGAGCGATCGGCACCGGCCGCAGCAATTTTCATCAGCCCATGTACAGGCCGCCGTTCAGCGAGAAGTCGGAACCGGTGGCGTAGCCGCCTTCCGAGGACGCGATCCAGGCGACGATGGAAGCGATTTCCTCCGGTTCGCCCAGGCGCTTGACGGGGATGCCGGAGACGATCTTTTCCAGCACTTCCGGACGGATCGCGCGCACCATGTCGGTACCGACGTAGCCCGGCGAAACGGTATTGACGGTCACGCCCTTGGTCGCCACTTCCTGCGCCAGCGCCATCGTGAAGCCGTGGATGCCTGCCTTGGCGGTGGAGTAGTTGGTCTGGCCGAACTGGCCCTTCTGGCCGTTGACCGACGAGATGTTGATGATGCGTCCGAAGCCGCGCTCGACCATGCCGTCGATGACCTGCTTGGTGACGTTGAACAGCGAGTTCAGGTTGGTGTCGATGACCGCGTCCCAGTCGGCCTTGCTCATCTTGCGGAACTGTCCGTCACGGGTAATGCCGGCGTTGTTCACCAGCACGTCCACTTCGCCGATCTCGGCGCGCACCTTTTCGAATGCCGCCCTGGTCGATTCCCAGTCGGAGACGTTGCCTTCCGACGCGTGGATGTCGAAGCCCTGTTCGCGCATCGTGGCGAGCCACTTGTCCTTGCGCGCGGAGTTCGGGCCGCAACCGGCCACGACGGTATAACCGTCCTTGCACAGACGGGTGCAGATGGCGGTTCCGATGCCGCCCATGCCGCCGGTCACATATGCGATACGCTTGCTCATTATTGCCTCCTAGTGTGGATGGTGATTATCGGGGTACTGCACAACTCCCCCTCTTTCGCGTCTGCTTTGCGCCCGCATTTGCCGGGACGCCGCTGCTGCCGGGGTCCCTGAATTTGCATGGCCCGGCGTCCGCCGCGGGTGCGGCGCCGGCCGTCTCATCCCGGCTGCGCCCGCTCATCACGGACCGCCAGCCCTCTTTTTATCGCCTCCGCCAGTTTCTGTGACCGGCTGGATTGATTCGTTGATCTGCGTCAGACCAGTTGATCTGCCTTGGCCTTCACGTAGCGGCCCGGGGCCGGCTCGATCTGCTTGTACCGGGCCGACCCCGGCGTCTTGGGCGCCGCCACCTTGCGGCCGGCGTTCTTGGCCAGAAAGGCGGCCCACTCGGTCCACCAACTGCCAGGATGCTCCTTCGCCTTGGCAAACCAGGCGTCGGCATCGGCTTCCAGCTTGTCGTTGATCCAGTAGTTGCGCTTGTTCTTGGAGGCCGGATTGATCACGCCGGCGATGTGGCCCGACGCGCCCAGCACGAAGCGGTTGTTGGAGCGCTTGGACGCATTGATCAGCGCCACCGAGGCATAGGCCGACTTCCACGGCACGATGTGGTCGTCGCGCGAGGCATAGATGAAGGCTGGCGCGGTGATCTTGCGCAGATCGATCTTCTCGCCGCCGACGACCAGGCGGCCCGGCTCCTTGAGCGCGTTCTCCAGATACATATGACGCAGGTAGTAGCAGAACATCGGTCCCGGCAGGTTGGTGCTGTCGGCGTTCCAGTACAGCAGGTCGAAGGCGGTCGGCGCCTCGCCCTTCAGATAGTTGGACTCGACGTAGTTCCACAGCAGGTCGTTGGGGCGCAGGCTGGAAAAGGCGCTGGAGAAATCACGCCCGGCCATCAGGCCGCGCTTGCCTATCATCTGTTCGCGCATGGCCAGTTGCACTTCATCGATATAGACATCGATGGCGCCGGTATCGACGAAATCCAGGAAGGTGGTCAACAGCGTCAGGCTGGACACCGGATCCTCGCCGCGCGCGGCCAGCAGCGCCAGCGCGCACGACAGGATGGTGCCGCCCACGCAGAAGCCCAGCGCGTTGATCTGCGGCTGCTTGCTGACTTCCTGCGCGACGTGGATGGCCTTGACCACGGCGTCATCCACGTATTGCTCCCAGGTGGCGCCGTCGATGGAGGCATCGGCGTTGCGCCAGGAAATCAGGAACACCGTATGACCCTGCTCCACCGTGTAGCGCACCAGCGAATTCTGCGGCTGCAGGTCGAGGATGTAAAACTTGTTGATGCAAGGCGGCACGATCAGCAACGGCACCGCGTGCACGGTCTTGGTCAGCGGCTTGTACTGGATCAACTGGAACAGGTCGTTCTCGTAGATCACCGAACCCTCACTGGCGCCGACATCCTTGCCGACTTCGAAGGCGGTCTCGTCGGTCTGCGAAACGTGCCCCTTCTGCAGGTCGGCCAGCAGTTGCGCGATGCCCTTCGTCAGGCTCTCGCCACGGGTCTCGATGAGCTTTTGCTGGGCCACCGGATTGGTCGCCAGGAAATTCGCCGGCGACATCGCATCGATCATTTGCTGCACCGCAAAACGCAACTTGTGACGCACCTTGTCGGTGCCCTTCACGGCGTCGGCCAGCGACACCAGGAAGCGTGAATTGAGCTGATAGGCCGCGGCCTGAAACGCGAAGTAAGGGTTCTCCTGCCAGGCCGGCGCCGACAGACGGCGATCAGTGATGGCTGGCGTCCTCGACGCCAGCATCGATTGCCAGAGTTCACCTAGCTGCTGCGCATAGTCCTGCTGCAGCCGGACCATGTCGGTCGGTTCGATGGTGGCGCCCATGTCGCCCAATTGCTTGAGCAGCGAGGACGGATCGAACTGACCGGCGCCCGGCGGCATGCCGAGGCCCGGTAACGATTGCAGTTGCGGCCTGATCTGTTCGAACTGGGATTGGAATTGTGACTGCAGGGAAGTCCAGAACTTGGGATCGGACATCTGTGCCAGCCATGCGGATACATCGGGAGAGGGTTGCTGCGGATTCTGCTTGTTCATGCTCGGATCTGCAATTTTCGCGTATCTTTACGGTTTGTATCGAAGCGCCACATCACCATGTACATCGTCGCTATCGCATGGCTCTACGTCGTCTTCATGATGTCGATCACCGAACAGTCCGCGGTCGCCGGAGTGACCACGTTTCTGCTATACGGCGTATTTCCCTTGACCATCGTTTTATACCTGATGGGTACGCCGCAACGCAAGCGGAATCGACAAAAGATGGAGAAATTGAAAGCCTCCAGCAAGGAAGAGTCCGATAATGACGGGACAATGAAATGCGAGCCAGCACGCGGAAATCCGGATCCCGGCGAGCAAACCCGCTGAAGCCGGCGGCAAATCCGGCAGGAGGAAAAAACTAACAAAAATGGGAAACACCGCACCACGGATGTGATCGCCGCGAGCCGCTCCCATCGCCGCTTGCGCACCGCATCATGAATTGCCGGCGCCCCGAAAAACTCAGCGGCGCCGCGAACGCAGCACGGCGATGCGGCGATAGCGCCCCTTCAACGCGGCCAACATGTCGCGCAGCACGGCCGAGCCGCGCCAAGGCGGCGACACATACGCCATACGTAACTGCACACCCCCGCTATCGCGTAACTCACAGTCAAGCATGCCGATCATCTGGCCATCCAGATAGGCATAAACATGGACCTCGTTCTGCGGCTGCAGGCGAGGTCCTTCGATCTTCCATCCGCAGGGGATGCCATAGGCCGTCGTCATGCATCACCCCAGAATATGCGAAGCCAGGTGCAAGCCCAGCAACAGCAGGCCGGCAAAGAAGCAGCGACGGAAGGTGGCGGCCTTGACGCGGCCGCGCACCCAGGTGCCGATGGCCATGCCCAGCAGCGCCGGCAGCAACACCACTGCCGATGCACCCGCCACGCCGCCGCTGAAGGCGCCGCCCTGCCCCAGGTTGATCGCCAGGGCGGCGGTCGAGATCGTGAACGACAGGCCCAGCGCCTGGATCAGTTCGTCGCGTTCCAGGTTCAGCGCCTGCAGATACGGCACGGCCGGGATCACGAACACGCCGGTGGCCGCGGTGACCAGGCCGGTGGCGACGCCGATCAGCGGCGACCACCATTTCTCTTGCCCGGCCGGCACGGAGAACTTGAACGACGCCAGGCCGGCCACGGCGTACAGCACCAGCGCCACGCCCAGGAAGATGATGGCACGCCGTCCGCCGTCCGCCCCCATGAAGCCGCTGCCGGCCAGGGTGCCGATCACGATGCCGGCCAGCATGGCCCACAGACGCCGGGCCAGTGCCAGGAAGGCGCCCCCCGCCAGCAATTGCCATACGTTCGTCACCATCGAAGGCACAATCAGCAGCGCGGCTGCCTGTACCGGCGGCATCACCAGGCTCAGCAGGCCCACCGCCACGGTCGGCAGGCCCAGGCCGATCACGCCCTTGACGAAGCCGGCCAACAGGAAGACAGCGAGACAGGCCGCCAGCACGGCGGCGTTCATGTCCATGAAGGAGAGAATGGATTGCATGGCGAAAACGGAAAAGGCGGCCAGCGCCGCAATATCGATGCTTCCCAGTCTGCCAGCCATCGCGCCGCGTGAAAATGTGGAATACACTTAGAGGCTGTTGCAAAATTAAATTTCGGGGCTGTTAACTTCCCCGACTTGATGTTAACTTCCTGTCTTGTTTTTCCTGACGGGATGCGATGCCTAAAGAACTTGTCGACGATGAATTGTGGTCACTCA
>WNDX01000019.1 GCA_009914615.1 Herbaspirillum frisingense | reverse complement strand
GAGCACCGCGCCCTGTTGGAGCAATACGCTTTGATCGCCAGCATGAGTGCCAGAGGCAACTGCTACGACAACGCAGCAATGGAGAGTTGGAACCACAGTCTGAAGGTCGAGGCCATCCATGGTGAACACCTCGCCACACGGGAGCAGGCCAAGGCTCATGTGTTTGACTACATTGAGGTTGACTACAATCGGATCCGGCTGCACTCGACCCTGGGCTACCTCAGCCCAGAGCAGTACGAGCTGGCCAATGTCGCTTAGATAGGTGTCCGTAAATCAGGGGCAAGATCACTTTTCAGCGCAAGCGCAAAAATACTCAGGCGGTGCCGCCCACGGTCACGCCATCCAGGCGCAGCGTCGGCTGGCCCACGCCCACCGGAACGCTCTGGCCCTCCTTGCCGCATACGCCCACGCCGGAATCCAGGCGCATGTCGTTGCCGATCAGCGAGACACGGTTAAGCACGTCCGGACCGTTGCCGATCAGCGTGGCGCCCTTGACCGGATAGGTGATCTTGCCGTTTTCGATCATGTAGGCTTCGCTGGCCGAGAACACGAACTTGCCGTTGGTGATATCGACCTGGCCGCCGCCGAAGTTGACCGCATACAGGCCGTTCTTGACCGAGGCCAGGATCTCGCCCGGATCCTTGTCGCCGCCCAGCATGTAGGTGTTGGTCATGCGCGGCATCGGCAGATGCGCGAAGGATTCGCGGCGCGCGTTGCCGGTGATGCCGGTCTTCATCAGGCGGGCATTCATGGTGTCCTGCATGTAACCCTTCAGGATGCCGTCTTCGATCAGCGTGGTGCACTGGGTCGGATTGCCCTCGTCGTCGATGTTGAGCGAACCGCGGCGATCGGCGATGGTGCCGTCATCCACCACAGTGACGCCCTTGGCGGCGACGCGCTGGCCGATGCGCCCGGAGAAGGTGGACGAGCCCTTGCGGTTGAAGTCGCCTTCCAGACCGTGGCCGATGGCTTCGTGCAGCAGGATGCCGGGCCAGCCGGGGCCGAGCACCACGGTCATCGGGCCGGCCGGGGCCGGGCGCGAGTCCAGGTTGACCAGCGCGGTGGCAACCGCTTCGGAAGCGTATTTCTCCAGCAGCGTGTCGGAGAAGTAGGCGTAGTCGTAACGCCCGCCGCCGCCGCCGCTGCCCATCTCGCGACGGCCGTTCTGTTCGGCGATGACGGTCACCGAGACGCGCGCCAGCGGACGGATGTCGGCTGCCAGCACGCCGTCGGCGCGCGCCACCAGCACCACGTCGTATTCGCCCGAGAGGCTGGCCATGACCTGCTTGACGCGCGGATCCTTGGCACGCGCGATGCGCTCGACGCGCTCCAGCAGCTGCACCTTGGCGGTGGCGTCCAGCGACGTCAGCGGATCATGCGGCAGATACAGCGCGCGGCCACCGGCCGGGATCATGGAACCGGCGACCTTGACCTTGCCCGCGCCCTGGCGCGCGATGGTGCGCGTGGCGGCCGCGGCGTCCAGCAGGGCGCTCTCGGAAATCTCGTCGGAATAGGAAAACGCCGTCTTGTCGCCCGACACCGCGCGCACGCCGACGCCCTGGTCGATCGAGAAGCTGCCGGTCTTGACGATGCCCTCTTCCAGGCTCCAGCCCTCGCTCTTGGTGAACTGGAAGTACAGGTCGGCGTAATCGACCTTATGGGTGAACATGCTGCCCAGGGCCTTGATCAGCTTGGACTCGTCCAGGCCGAAGGGAGTCAGTAGCACGTCGCGCGCGACTTGCAACGCGCCCATATTCGGTTCAAATAATTTCATAAGTTCTTGTCGGAAGGCAAAAATTACGGAGCGTGGAAGCCGCCCTCAAAGCTTGCGGTGGCGCAAGGCCGGCAAGCTCTCTCTCACATATTGTAGACGATGGGGGTCGATGTCGCCGATCACAAGGCCTTCGCCCTCGGGCAACACGGAAACAATTTCCCCCCACGGATCGACCAGCATGCTGTGGCCCCAGGTACGGCGGCCGTTGACATGCTTGCCGCCCTGCGCCGACGCCAGCACATAGCACTGGTTCTCGATGGCGCGGGCGCGCAACAGGGTTTCCCAGTGGGCATTGCCGGTGGTGTAAGTAAAGGCGGCCGGCATCACGATCAGCGTGCAATCGCCCATGGCGCGGTACAGCTCGGGGAAGCGCAGGTCATAGCACACCGACAGGCCGACCCGGCCGAACGGCGCCTCGAAGGTCTTGACCTCGGTGCCGAACTCGATGGTGCGCGCCTCATCGTAGTTTTCCTCGCCTTTGACGAAGTTGAACAGGTGGATCTTGTCGTAGCGCGCCACGCGCTGCCCTTGCGGGTCATACACGAGCGAGGTATTGAGCACCTTGTTGTCGCTGGCCGCCGCCATCGGCAGCGTGCCGCCGACCAGCCATAGCTTGTGCCGGCGCGCCAATGCCGCCATGAAATCCTGGATGCGGCCGGCTTCGTCGGTTTCGGCGTGGCCGAGCTTGTCGCGCTCGTGCATGCCCATGATGGGCCAGTATTCGGGGAGCAGCACCAGGCCGGCGCCCTGCTCCGCCGCCTGCGCCACCAAACGCGCGGCGCTGGCGAAGTTCTGCTCCACGTCGGGCGTCGATACCATCTGGATCGCCGCCGCCTTGAATGCCTGCGTCATGTTGAGCCTCGTGAAAAATGTTCCGGATGCGTCAAGTATCGCACAGAACCGCCAGGCGCGCGCAAGCCGCCGTGCAGGCGACACCTGCGGCAGTTTGCGCTGCGCTTCATGCGCCGGAGTTGATGGCCGGCCCCACGTCCTGGTTCGGACGGCGCGGCGCAGTCGCCGGCGCTGCAGGCGAGGCCGGTGCCGCCGGCACCGCCGGCGTGCCCGGCGCGCCCTGGCCGTGCTCCAGCATCTCCCTGGCGCGCTCAGAATCCACCGGCGATACCTGTCCCTGCTTGACCACGATGGGTTCGCTCCAGGGGCCGGTTACCTTGTACTCGAAGGTCAGCGATTTCATCACCGGATTGCGCAGGAACAGTTGCGCCAGCAGGGTGCCCACGCCGACCACCGGGTTGACTGCCATCGCCACCACCGAGGCGGTGCCGAGATTGATTTCCGGGATCACCACCACATGCAGGTCCTGGGTTTCCTTGGCGATGTCGGCCGAACCGTTCATCAGCACGGAGGCGGTCACACCGGTCATCTTCAGGTTGTCGGTGCTGGCGATGCCCTTGTTGATCGCGGCCGTGCCGACCACGTTGTCGAACGCGAAGCCTTCCGAGAAGACGTCGCGGAAGTCCAGCGTCAGCCGGCGCGGTAACGCCTGCAGGTTGAGCACGCCCAGCAGCTTGGCCGCGCCCGGATCGACCTTGAGGAATTGCCCCGAATGCACGTCCACATGCAGCTGCCCCGACAGACTCGCCACGTCCAGCGCATACGGCAAGCCCTTCCAGCTCAGGTCGCCGTCCAGCTTGCCCTTGCCGCCGCGTATCGTGCCCGGATAGCCGAAGCGCTCCAGCAGCTTGCCGGCATCGTTGATGTCCAGCGCGTAGGTGATGTTGGAGGTGTTGCTATTGCCGAAGGCCATCCAGTTGCCCGCGGCGCGGAACTGCGCATCCTCGTTGGCCAGCACCAGGCGGCTGATGCGCCATTCGCGGCCCACCGAGGTCACCACGTTGTTGGCATCCATCTCCAGGCGGCCCAGCTTCTTGCCGGCCAACTCAAACTGCTCGGCGCGGATGTCGAGCGCCGGCATCTGGGCATTGTTGTCGGCGGCCGCGTTCTGGGCGCCGGTCGCCTGCGCCGCATCGGCATTGCCGCTGCCCTTGGGGATGATCAGCGACGACAGGCGCGCGGTCACCTTGCCCGGACCGCGGCTGCCGCCCGGCTCATCCCAGGTGACGGTGCCGGCCGCCTGCTGCGAATCGATGTTCATCTGCCAGCTGTTCTTGCGGTGCGTGGCGTCCAGCACCAGCTTGTTGAGCTTCTTGCCGGTCAGGGTCAGTTCGCCCACGCGCGCCGAGACGACATCCGGCTCCAGGTATTGCGTGATCTCGCTGCTGCCCAGCTTGCTCTGCGGCGCGGCGCCGGCGCTGTCCTTGCCGACGATTTCGCTCTTGAAGGCCATCCACGCATCCAGATCGAAGGCGTCCGCCGCCAGCGCCAGCTTCAGGCCCGACGACGGCGCCGGCACCGGCTGGTTGAAGGCGATGCCGCCATTGACCACGCGCCAGTCGCCGGCCTTGCCCGCGACGCGCTCGCGCAGGTAGCGCGACGCGATATTCTGGCCCAGCGAGACCTTGATGTCTTCGCGCTCGATCAGCGGATCGGCCGAGGCCGCGGGCATCAGTTCGAAGCGCAGCGGCAATGCGTCCTGCTGCGACTTGCGCAGCGGCGCCGGCAGGTCCGAGCCCAGCCCGGCCAGGCTGGATTCGACGATCACTTCCGGCTGGTGCTGGCGCACCAGCACCGAGGCGCTGTAGCGCGTGCCGCCCGACAGGCGGGCCAGCAGGCGCTGCAGTGAAGCTTCCGGGTACAACTTGCGCAGCGCCTCGATATTGATCGCGCCATCCAGCCGCACCTGGCTGCTGCCGTCGCGCTGGGTGCCGCCGGTAATGGCTACGGCATCGCCCAGGAACTGGCCGCGCACGCCGTTGAGGGTGAAGCCGCGTTCATTGAATTCGACCTTGCCGGCGGTGCGATACAGCGCCGGCAAGGTCGGCATCAGATCGACATCATTGTTGGCGAAGACGAATGCGCCCTGCGCCTTGGTTTCGATGGCGTGATGCAGCGGCATCTGGAATTTCAGTTCCAGCCTGGCGTCGCCGCTGGCGCTGGCCTGCTCCATCACGTTGCCGGTCCAGCGCGCCACCGGGCTCTGGTTGACGTATTGCAGGAAGGCCGGCATCGGGCCGGTGGCAACGCCATCGATCTCCAGGACGGCCTCATGCGATTCAAGGTCAGCGATGCGCGCGCTCACCGGCCCCAGCCTGGCGCCCAGCGTCCTGGCGCTGTCGGCCTTCACTTCCAGCCTGGCGCGGTCGAAACTGAACTTGCCGCGGCCCTCTTCCAGCAAGGGCCATTCGGGCTCCTTGCCTTCCTTGTTCACGTGGCCCGGCGTGTAATTGAGCTTGAGGCCGTCGAACTCGCCGCTAACCAGGAACTGGCCCTTGGGCTTCTCGCCCGGTTTGGGATTATGGAAGGGGAAATCGGCCAGCGCGCCCTTCACGCTCAGATGCACGTCGCTCATGGTGCCGTCCACCAGGCCTTCGGTGAGCCAGCGCCGCAGCGGCTCGCTCAGGTACTGCGGCAGGTAGCGGCGGATGGCCTTGACGTCGAAGGTCGAGATCTCGCCCGCCAGATCGACCGTGCCCGAGGACTTGCCCTGCAGCGGCAGCACGTGCTTGCCGTGCAGGCTGCCGGCCACGCCGGGCTGGGTGAATTGCATGTCATCCAGCTCGAACAGCAGGGTCTGGTCTTTCTGGTATTGCCAGCGTGCCTGCAGTTTCAGGCTATCGAAAGGCATGCTGGGTTCGGAGAACAGATTGGCGGGCAGCTCCACGGCCATCTTCTGCGCATCCAGGCGCACCGAACCGCCCTTCTCGTTGGCGTCGATCTCGCCGGACAGATTCTGGAAGCCCGGGAAGCCGGCCCACTGCGCCGGCGCCTGCTGCAGCGCCGTCTTGCGCTGCTCGACGTGCGACGCCTGCGCCTTCAGGCCGAGACCGGCGAAGCGGCCCTGCACGCGGTACGAAGTCAGTTCCGGATACGTGCCCTGCCATTGCACCGTGAAATCCTGCAGCTCGCCGCGCGGCGACAGATCGTCCAGCAGCTTGCGCTGGGACGGCGCCAACGGCAGCCGCGCGGCCAGTTGCGACAGGGTTTCCAGGTTCAGGCGGGTGGCCTTGACGCTGGTGCGCTCGGGCTTGAGCGGCGTGGCCGGTTCATAACTCTCGGTGATCGAAGTCGGCGGCAGCACGAAGCCGTCGGGCATCTCGATCGAGAAATCGGTCAGCGTCACCTGGTGGCCGTTGGCGCCAAAGGTGGGGACGCCGTCCTCCGGCGTGGCGCCCAGGCTTTCGCTGGCGGAAATGCGGCCGTTGACGCGCTTCAGGCTGAGCGGCTCCAGTTGTTTGGACAATTGCGCCGTAAAGTCGGACAAACCCAGATCCGCGGTGAAGTTGGCCACCTTGGCATGGTCCAGCGCCAGCCAGGCGCGCACCGAACCGGTGCCGCTGGAGATCGGGATGGGATAATCGAAATAGACGCGCCAGACCGACAGGTCGGTGCGCCGCAGATCGGCGTACAGCGTGCCCTTCCAGCGCGTGACGTCGGAGATGCGGCCGAAGGCCGGATGGCTGAAATCGGCCCGCACATCCAGCGGCGCCGCATACGCCACCGGCGGGATCGCATGCAGCGCCAGGCGATGACGCAGCCAGCGGTTGTGCAGCACCAGGCTGACGTCGTCCAGGGCCAGCTCGGGCGCGTGGCGCAGCTCATCGTTCCAGCGCAGCTTGCTGGCGCGGATCACGATCTCGCGCTGCGACAGCAGCCAGTCCAGCGTGCTGCCGTCGCCGCCGGTGGGGGCCGGGATGCCGGCCACGTAGAGCTTGCCGGCGGCATCGCGCCGGATCGCCAGGTCGGCCTGCTCGATGGTCAGGTTTTCCAGGCGCAGCCCGGCCACCAGCACGCTGCTCCAGGACAGGGTGGTCGATACGCGCGGCAGCGTCAGCGCCGGCTGGCCGGCTTCGTCGTGCACGGTGATGTTGGTCAGCGCCAGCTGCGGGCGCAGCCCGCTCCAGGAGGCGTCGATGGCATCGATGGACACCGCGCGGCCGATCTGCTTGGAAACGATGCGCTCGATTTGGGGCTTGTAATGGCCGATTTCCGGCAGCACCGCATAGCGCAGCACCAGGAACAGCGCGCAAAAGATGAAATAAGCCGCCAGCAGCAGCTTCAGGGTGAAGCCGAGCGCATGGTGGCTGGCCCGGTTCAGGCGAAAATAGGTGCCCCGCGCAATCCGCCAGCACAGCGCCCAACGGCCAGGCTTGGGTGCGGCGTTATGTTGTTCTTGGGACATCAGGATGCAATGGCTGCTCAGTATGGAATAATTCGCGCGGATGACATGATCGCATGGAAAACCGGCCCTTACCATCCGCCGGGAGCTGCTAAGAGCGCCAAAAGCGGCGATAAGTTTAAAAACAGGCGATAGAATCGCCCTTCGGAGGCCAATTCGTCAGGGCAGCGTCAGGCATGCCCTGTTTTCGACGCCGGAAGCGGTGTTCTGAAGCTGTTTCCGGCCTGTTTTCCTTCTTTTACACCTGCCCCGGAAACTTCCGGCCCCTCGCCCATAGTTGATGCTTATGCCAGATCCGATCCGCTCCCTTGTCGATGCCAGCGCCTCCCGTTACTACCAGCGCTGGACCCAGGCCGATCCCGCGCGCCCGGCGCTGGTGGCCGAAGCGGCCGCCGCGCCGATGGACCGCGCCTTCTTCGAACGCCGCCTGCGCGCCGACCTGGATGCCGGCGCGACGCTCAACGCCGCCATGCGGCGCCTGCGCAACCTGGTGATCTGCACCCTGATCGAGCGCGACCTGGCCGGCCGGGCCGACCTGGCCGAGGTGGTGGCGACCATGACCGAGTTCGCCGACTTCGCCGTGCAAGGCCATCTGACCGCCCTGATGGACGAACAGACCGCGCTCTACGGCACGCCCATCGGCGAGGAATCCGGACGCTCGCAGCAGATGATCGTGCTGGGCATGGGCAAGCTGGGCGGCGGCGAACTCAACGTCTCCTCCGATATCGACCTGATCTTCGTCTATCCCGAAGACGGCGACACCCGCGCCGACGCCGGACAGAAATCGCTCTCCAACCATGAATTCTTCGTGCGCCTGGGCAAGAAGCTGATCGGCGCCCTGGCCGAGATCACCGAGGACGGCTTTACCTTCCGGGTGGACATGGCGCTACGCCCCAACGGCAATTCCGGCCCGCTGGTGGCCAGCTTCAACATGGTCGAGGAATACCTGGTGCGCCAGGGCCGCGAATGGGAGCGCTACGCCTGGACCAAGGCGCGCGCCCTGACCGGCGAGGCCGAGGACATCGCCGCGCTGGAAGGCATCAGCCGGCCCTTCATCTTCCGCCGCTACCTGGATTACGGCTCGATCGATGCGCTGCGCTCCATGCACGGCCAGATCCGCGCCGAGGTCAAGCGCCAGGAGGCGCTGCACCCGGACCGCAGCAATAACGTCAAGCTGGGCCGCGGCGGCATCCGCGAAATCGAATTCGCCAGCCAGGTGTTCCAGCTGATCCGCGGCGGTCGCGATCCCGAACTGCGCGACCGCTCCACCCGCGTCACGCTGCGCACGTTGGCCGCCAAGAACCTGCTGGCGCCGGAAGTGGTCGAGCAATTGCTGGCCGCCTATACCTTCCTGCGCGACCTGGAGCACCGCCTGCAATACCTGGAAGACGCGCAAACCCACACCCTGCCGGTCAATCCGGACGACCTGCTGCTGGTGGCGCAGATGATGGGCTACGAGCGCACCGAGGCGCTGCTGCACGAACTGGAGCGGCACCGCCGCATCGTTGCCGCGCAGTTCGACGCCATCTTCAACGACAAGCAGTCCGGCGAATCCGACAACGAGACGCCTGGCGTGAGCGATACCGACGGCCTGGAAGGCCTGGCCGACGCGCTCAAGCTGGTCGGCTTCCCGGAGGCTGACATCGAGGCCGGCGCCAAGCGCCTGCACCTGACCTGGCAATCGCCGCGCATGCAAAGCCTGCCGGAAGCCAGCCGCAACCGTCTCAATACCGTCATCAACGCCTGCCTGCCATTGCTGGCCGCGCTGCACTACGACCAATTGCCGGCGCTGGGCCGCCTGCTCGACTTCCTCGAAGCCATCGCCCGCCGCGCGGCCTACCTGGCGCTGCTGACCGAGTATCCGCATGCGCTGGCGCGCCTGATCCGCATGATCGGCGCCAGCGGCTGGGCCGCCACCTACCTGACCCAGCACCCCATCCTGCTGGACGAACTGCTGGACGACCGCAATCTGAAGACCGCTTCCGACTGGAGCGCCTTCGCCGAAAATTGCCAGCGCCAGTTGGACACCGCGCCGGGCGACACCGAGCGCCAGATGGACATCCTACGCGAGCTGCATCACGCCGAGCTGTTCCGCCTGCTGGCCCAGGATCTGGAGGGCGACCTGTCGGTGGAAAAGCTGGCCGACGAACTGTCGGCGCTGGCCGACATCCTGGTGGACGCCACCATCAAGGCGGTCTGGCAGACCATCACCCAGCGCCACCGCGAGGTGCCGCAGTTCGCGGTGATCGCCTACGGCAAGCTGGGCGGCAAGGAACTGGGGTACGTGTCCGATCTCGATGTGGTCTTCCTCTACGACGATGACGACCAGGAGGCACCGGCGCTGTACGCCAAGCTGGCGCAGCGCTTCATCACCTGGATGACCAGCCATACCCCGGCCGGCACGCTGTTCGACATCGATATCGCGCTGCGCCCCGACGGCGCCAGCGGCCTGCTGGTGTCGCCGCTGTCCGCGTTCGAGAAGTACCAGCTCAACGCCGCCTGGATCTGGGAACACCAGGCCCTCACGCGCGCCCGCTTCTGCGCCGGCGACGCCGGCATCGGCGAACGCTTCGAGGCGCTGCGCGAGCGCGTGCTGCGCCAGCCGCGTGACCACGCCAAGCTGGAAGAGGAAGTGCTGTCCATGCGCCGCCGCATGCGCGACGCCCATCCCAACCGCACCACGCTGTTCGACCTCAAGCACGACGAGGGCGGCATGATCGATATCGAGTTCATGGTGCAGTACCTGGTGCTGCGTCACGCCCCGGATCATCCGCAACTGACCGGCGACATCGGCAACATCGCCCTGCTCAAGCTGGCCGCCAAACTGGGCCTGATCGACGCGCTGCTGGCCGACGAGGCGGCCAACGCTTATCGCATCTTCCGCAAACTGCAGCACCAGATCCGCCTGCAAGGCTCGGAACGCGCCCACATCGACGCGGTGCGGGTAGAGCACGAACGCGCCTGCGTGATCCGCCTGTGGCAACAGGTGTTCGGCTGAGCGCGCTGCCCGCCGGAGCGGGCGTTCAATGAAAAACGGGATGCGTCGTCATGACGCATCCCGTTTTTTTATCCGCGCAGGCCGGCAGCCGAAGCGCCGGCGGCTTGCCATCAATACTTGGGCGGCTGCTTCTCGTCGCGGCTGGCGCGGCGGTCGCTGCTGCTGCCGCTGTCCTTGGAGGACGAGGAGCTCTCGCGATCGCGCGAGCGGCTGCTGTCGCGGTTCGTATCGCGGTCGCGCGAACGGCTGCTGCGGTCGCTGGCGGAATCCTTGGCGTCCTTTGCATCCTTCGAGTCCTTGCCCTTGCCGTCATCCTTGGCAGCGTCGGCGGCCGGCGGCGTTGGCGGCGTGACGGTCTGGATGCCCTTGGCTGCCATGTATTCGTGCATGTCCTTCCAGCCGGTGAAGATGCCGGCCTTCAGGGCGTCGGGGTTGCGCTGGTAGCAATCTTCCAGCGTCTGGCCGGCCTGGCGGCAACCCGCGCCCAGCGCAATGCCTTCGGCCTTGGCCTCTTCGGGAGTCTGCTTGGGCTTGGAAAAGCTGCTGATGTAGTCGCAGGCGGACAGCGACAGGGTGACGCCGGCGATCAGGGCCAGGTTGGCGAACAGGCGGCGGGCCTGGGATGACGTTGCTGACATTACGTCCCTCTTGTGGAGTCGGTTGCTCTTGTAGGTTGCTCGAAATGCAATGCCGCATAAGGACAAAAGGCCATTGCAAACCGGAGTTTGCAACAGCCTCTCGATCTTTTGCAGGCTGATGACATATTTTCACCGGCCCAAGCAAGCTTGCATCCGAGGAAAAGAAGCCGAATCAGCCCCAATTTTGCCGATACCGGCTTCGGGAACACTCCGAAACCGGTATCCGGGTCTTACTTGGCGCTAGCCAGGGCGACCGTGGTGTCCAGCATGCGGTTGGAGAAGCCCCACTCGTTGTCGTACCAGGACGAAACCTTGACCAGACGGCCGGAGACCTTGGTCAGGGTGGCGTCGAAGTTGGACGATGCCGGGTTGTGGTTGAAGTCCACGGACACCAGCGGATCGGTGTTGTAGGTCAGGATGCCCTTCAGCGGACCGGCTTCCGAAGCGGCCTTCAGGATGGCATTGACTTCATCCACCGAGGTGTCGCGCGCGGCCACGAAGGACAGGTCAACGATGGAGACGTTGATCGTCGGCACGCGGATGGCGTAGCCGTCCAGCTTGCCGTTCAGTTCCGGCAGCACCAGGCCGACCGCGGCAGCGGCGCCGGTCTTGGTCGGGATCATCGACTGGGTGGCCGAACGGGCGCGACGCAGGTCTTCGTGATAGACGTCGGTCAGCACCTGGTCGTTGGTGTAGGCGTGGATGGTGGTCATCAGGCCGTTCAGCAGGCCGATCTTGTCATTGAGCGGCTGCACCAGCGGCGCCAGGCAGTTGGTGGTGCACGATGCGTTGGAGATCACGGTGTCGGATGCCTTCAGCACGCCGTGGTTGACGCCGTACACGACGGTCGCATCCACGTCCTTGCCGCCCGGCGCCGAGATGATCACCTTCTTGGCGCCGCCCTTGATGTGGGCGCTGGCCTTTTCCTTGGTGGTGAAGAATCCGGTGCATTCCAGCACCACGTCCACGCCCAGCTCGCCCCACGGCAGTTCGGCCGGGTTGCGCTGCGCCAGCACCTTGATGCGGTCGCCGTTGACCACGATGGCGTCGCCGTCCACCGTCACGGTGCCCGGGAACTTGCCGTGCGCGGTGTCGTACTGGGTCAGGTGGGCATTGGTCTTCGGGTCGCCCAGGTCGTTGATCGCCACGATTTCGATGTCGTGCTTCTTGCCGCCTTCGTAGTGGGCGCGCAGGATGTTGCGGCCGATGCGGCCATAACCGTTGATTGCAACGCGAATTGCCATGCTCTTCTCCTTAAGGTATCAAAAAAATCAATGCAAATCGGTCTTGCCGGAAAACCGGCCTGTCTTGCAGGCTACACGGTGCGCCGGATCCGCCCCGGCCATTTGTCCGTCTTTTCCGGCCTTCTTGATATTTTATTCTTGCCGTCCTTGCATGCCGTCGCGCCGCGCGCTCAGGCTTTCAGCTTGCGCCAGACGAAGCCGGTTTCATCCAGCTCGCTGCCGTCGTCCCAGGTGAAGGTCTGCTCGAACAACTGTTCGGCTCCCAGCGCTCTGAAAAATTCCCCTGCGCCTTCGTTCTTGGTCAGCACCCAGGCCATCAGGCCGGTGGCGCCGGCGCTGATCAGCGTAGCCGCGACATTGGCCAGCAGGCGCTTGCCCAGGCCGCGGCGCTGCTCGTCGGGCAGCACGCAGATCGCGGTCAGTTCCGCGTCGCAGCCGAAGCGGCCGTCGGCCAGCGTCATGCCGGAAGCGAAACCGATGATCTCGCCGCCGGATTCCGCCACGAAGGTACAGGCGGCATCCGACGATGCGCCCAGCACCTGCTCCCACATCTTGACGCTCTCTTCGGGCTTCAGGTGGTCGAGGTAGCTATCCGGCACCAGGCCGCGATAGCTGGCGCGCCAGGCATCGATACGCACGCCGGCGATCGAGGCGGCGTCGCCGGGACGGGCGCGGCGCACCACGATCTCGTCCGTCAACGCCGGCTTGCCCGCCTCATTCATCTGTTGCATGTCGTCCGCTCAGGCCAGAACGGTCTTGGCCTTGGCCACGACGTTCTCGACGGTGAAGCCGAAGTGCTTGAACAGCACGCCGGCCGGGGCCGATTCGCCGAAGGTGTCGATCCCGACCACGGCGCCTTCCAGGCCCACGTACTTGTACCAGAACGAGGTCACGCCGGCTTCGATGGCCACGCGCGGCACGCCGCGGGTCAGCACCGAGGCCTTGTAGGCGGCGTCCTGGCGGTCGAACACGTCGGTCGAGGGCATCGACACCACGCGCACGGCAATGCCTTCGGCGGTCAGCGCGTCGGCGGCCTTGGTGGCCAGTTCGATTTCCGAACCGGTGGCGATCAGAATCACCTTGGCGCCGGGCGCGTCGCGCAGCACGTAGCCGCCGCGGGCGATGTCCTTGATCTGGGCGTCGCTGCGTTCCTGGAACGGCAGGTTCTGACGCGAGAAGATCAGGGTGCTCGGACCGTCCTTGCGCTTGATCGATTCAGCCCAGGCCACCGCGGTTTCGGTGGTGTCGCACGGACGCCAGTTATCCAGGTTCGGGATCAGGCGCAGGCTGGACACGTGTTCGACCGACTGGTGGGTCGGGCCGTCTTCGCCCAGGCCGATGGAGTCGTGGGTGAACACGAACAGGGCGCGCGCCTTCATCAGCGCAGCCATGCGCAGCGCATTGCGGCTGTAGTCGGAGAAGGTCAGGAAGGTGGCGCCGAACGGCAGGTAGCCACCGTGCAGGGCGATGCCGTTCATCACGGCGCTCATGCCGAATTCGCGCACGCCGTAGTTGATGTGGTTGCCTGCCTGGTCGGCGCGCACCGGCACCGATTCCTTCCAGTTGGTCAGGTTGGAGCCGGTCAGGTCGGCCGAGCCGCCCAGGAATTCCGGCAGCGCCTGCGCATAGGCCTGGATGGCGTTCTGGCTGGCCTTGCGGGTGGCGATGTTTTCCTTCTTTTCCAGCGTCGAATTGATGTAAGCGGCCACGGTCGATTCAAACGCCGCCGGCAGCTCACCCTTCAGGCGGCGCAGCAGTTCCGCGGCTTCTGCCGGGTACTTGGCGGCGTAGGCGTTGAAGGTCTGATTCCACTTGGCTTCGAAATCGGCGCCGGTGGCCTTGGCATCCCAGGCGGAATAGACGTCGGCCGGGATCTCGAAGGGAGCGGAAGTCCAGCCCAGCGCTTCGCGCACGGCGGCGATTTCCTTGTCGCCCAGCGCGGCGCCGTGCACCTTGTCGGTGCCCGCCAGGTTGGGCGAGCCCTTGCCGATCACGGTGCGGCAGCAGATCAGGGTCGGCTTGTCGGCCAGCTTGGCCTGGTGGATGGCGGCGCTGACCGCTTCCACGTTATGGCCGTCCACGCCCGGGATCACGTTCCAGCCGTAGGTTTCGAAGCGCTTCGGGGTGTCGTCCTTGAACCAGCCTTCGACGTGGCCGTCGATGGAAATGCCGTTGTCGTCGTACAGCACGATCAGCTTGGACAGGTTCAGCACGCCGGCCAGCGAGCAGGCTTCGTGCGAGATGCCTTCCATCAGGCAGCCGTCGCCGACGAAGGCGTAGGTGTAGTGATCGACCACGGCCAGCTCGGGCTTGTTGAATTCAGCGGCCAGGAGTTTCTCGGCCAGCGCCATGCCGACCGCGTTGGTGATGCCTTGGCCCAGCGGGCCGGTGGTGGTTTCCACGCCCGGGGTGATGTGCACTTCGGGGTGGCCGGCGGTCTTGGAATGCAGCTGGCGGAAGTTCTTGATCTCTTCCATCGGCAGGTCGTAACCGGTCAGGTGCAGCAGCGCGTATTGCAGCATCGAGCCGTGGCCGTTGGACAGCACGAAGCGGTCGCGGTTGGCCCACTGCGGATTGGCCGGGTTGTGGCGATAGTGCTTGGCCCACAGGGCCACCGCGATTTCCGCCATCCCCATCGGCATGCCCGGGTGTCCGGAATTGGCTTTTTGAACGGCGTCCATCGCCAGCGCGCGAATCGCGTTGGCCATCTTGTCGGTGGGGAGAGTGGAAATCATGTCGATGTCAGAGAGTTGCTGGAGGCGCCGGTAGGCGCATAAACCTGGTTCGGGAGCCAATGCACGGTGCAGCCGGCTCCGGTGCTGCCGATCGGATCGCCCGCGGGCCGTCATCCGGTCAAACGCACGCCTCGGATAGTCGGGGTTGCGCGGGGCCGTATTTTACCAGAGAGCGCCGCGGGATTAAAATTCAGGGCCGCCGCCCCGGCGCGCTTGCCAACGTATACTCACGCGACATACCGCATCGCCTCCAGGAACCTCCCATGCCCCGTTTCTTCTGTCCGCAAGCCCTGAGCGTAGGATCGGCCCTGGCCCTGCCCGAACACATCGCCCATCACGTGCAGGTGCTGCGCCTGCAGCCGGGCGACCATGTCACGCTGTTCAACGGCGAAGGCGGCCAATACACCGCCACCCTGACCGCCATCGAGAAGAAGCGCGCCCATGCCGAGATCAAGACCTTCTCGCCGCATGAAGCGGAGCTGCCCTATGCGCTGACGCTGGCCCAGGCGTTGCCCGAGGGGTCCAAGATGGACTGGATCGTGGAAAAGGCGGTCGAGCTGGGCGCCACCGCGATCCAGCCGCTGGCCTCGCAGCGTTGCGTGGTGCGGCTCTCGGGCGAACGCGCCGACAAGAAACAGGCGCACTGGCAAGGCATCATCCACGCCGCCGCCGAGCAATGCGGACGCAACCGCCTGCCACACCTGGGCGAACTGGCCGACTTCCGCCGCTGGATCACCCAGAGCGACCTGCACCGCCGCATCCTGCTGTCGCCGCGCGGCGAAGAACCGCTGTCGGGCTGGGCGCGCCACCAGCCGCCGCAGGCGGTCACCCTGATGATCGGCCCCGAAGGCGGCTTCAGCCAAGAAGAAGAACAACTGGCCTGCGCCCAGGGCGCATTGATGCTGACCATGGGACCGCGCGTGCTGCGCACCGAGACCGCCGGCATGGCGGCCATGGCGGCGCTCAATGCCATCTGGGGGGAGATGTAAGGCAAGATTCTGCCGTGATCCGTCAATCAGGCGCCGCACATTGCGCGTTCCGGGGATTTCTCCGGGGCATGACCTACGTCACTGGATCCCGGCCTTCGTCGGGACGACCGGTGGTGTGCAAGCCTGAGGGCTGCTCAGGTATTTTCCCTTCGCTTTGCTCGACAAGTGTCGCGGCGCCGCAAAGGCCGCAGACGCCGCTGGATCCGGCCTTCGTCGGGACGACCGGTGGTTTGCAAGCCTGAGGGCTGCTCAGGTATTTTCCCTTCGCTTTGCTCGACAAGCGTCGCGGCGCCGCAAACGCCGCAGACGCCGCTGGATCCGGCCTGCGCGGGGACGACAGGTGATTTGCAGACCAGCGGGCTGCTCAGCTAATTTCCCTTTGCTTTGATCGACAAGCAGCGTTGCGCCGGCTCGGACTCTTGCCGCTTGCCTGATCAACGGCCCGCATGGCGCGGCAAGCTTATCAGAGTGGCATGGATTCGCACCTCCGGCGTCCCGAACCACATGCTCCGTCGTCCTGACGAAAGTCAGGACCCAGTGTCGTTTGCCGTGCATCCACGTCGGCCCGCGCGAGCAAAAAGGGCGCACGCCTCCCCATTTTGTCTCGCCGGTCTCAGCGGCGCCTCACTTTCCGCCCAGCAATTCTCCCTACAAACCCTTATCCCACCTGGATTCACGTCACGACACAAGGATCAGCACCCCCCTGGCACGCCTTCTGCTTAAAGATATTCATTCTTGTATTCAAGATTGAATATAACCATGCCTGCCACCTCTCCCCTGCTTCACCAGCCCGCCGCGACGGCCACCGATCGCCTCACCATCTCCGCCCTGCTGCAAGCCTACCGCAGCGGCGCCGCCACGCCCGGCAAGATGATCGCCGACCTGCTGGCGCGCATCGAGGCCTCCGGCCGCGACGAGGTCTGGATCAGCCGCGTGTCCGCCAAGCAGTTGAAGCAACAGGCCGCCGCGCTGGATCTGATGCTGCAGATCAAGGGCGAGACGGTCTTCGAGGCCATGCCGCTGTTCGGCATCCCGTTCGCGGTCAAGGACAATATCGACGTGGCCGAGATGGCCACCACCGGCGCCTGCCCCGAGTTCAGCCGCCCGGCCAGCGCCAGCGCCACCGTGGTGCAGCGGCTGCAGGCAGCCGGCGCGCTGCTGGTGGGCAAAACCAACCTCGACCAGTTCGCCACCGGCCTGGTCGGCGTGCGCTCGCCCTACGGCGCGGTGCGCAATGCGATCAAGCCGGAATACGTCTCCGGCGGCTCCAGCTCGGGTTCTGCCGTGGCCGTGGCGCTGGGCCAGGTGCTGTTCTCGCTGGGCACCGACACCGCCGGCTCGGGCCGTGTGCCGGCGGCCTTCAATCACCTGGTGGGCCTGAAGCCGACCCGTGGCCTGATCAGCGCGCAAGGCCTGCTGCCGGCCTGCCGCACGCTGGATTGCATCTCCATCTTCGCGCACGACGTGGCCGACGCCTGGCGCGTGCTGCACAGCGCGGCCGGCAACGACCACCAGGACGCCTATTCGCGCAAGCCAGCCATGCTGGGCGTGAAGCGCCGCGGCTACCGCATCGCCGTTCCCGAACAGCCGGAATTCTATGGCGACGCCCTGGCCCGGGACGCCTACCAGCGCACGCTGGCGCGCATCGCCGCCATGCCCGGCGTGACGCTGACCTCAATCCCCTTCGACGTCTTCAGCGACGCCGCCCAGTTGCTGTATCACGGCCCGTGGGTCGGCGAACGCCGTGCCGCGCTGGGCGACTTCTTCGTCGAGCACAACGCCGCGGTGCACCCGGTGGTACGCCAGATCACCGCCCAGGCAGACAACTATGACGCCGTCGATACCTTCCATGCCCAGTACCGCCTGGCCGACCTGCGGCGCGAAGCGGAAACGCTGCTCGACGGCAGCGATCTGTTGCTGGTGCCCACCACGACCACCTTCCCCACCATCGCCGAGGTCGAGGCCGATCCGGTGGCGCGCAATTCGCAGCTCGGCTATTACACCAACTTCGTCAACCTGATGGACATGGCGGCACTCGCCATCCCCGGCGACTGGCGCAGCGACGGCCTGCCGGCCGGCGTCACGCTGATCGGACCGGCCGGTTCCGACCACCTGCTGGCCGAAGCCGGCGCGCAATTCCAGCGCTTGCTGGGCGGCGCCACGCAGGCCGACGCCATCGCCACCGCGCCGCTGCCGTTCAATGAACCCTCGGTCAAGGTATGCGTGGTCGGCGCCCATCTCTCGGGCCAGCCGCTGAACTGGCAACTGCTGGAAGCCGGTGCGCGCCGCGTCGCCGTCACCAGCACCGCCGCCACCTATCGCCTCTATGCCCTGGCCGGCACCACTCCGCCCAAGCCGGGACTGGCGCGCACCGGCGCCGGCGACGGCGCCGCCATTGCGGTGGAACTATGGGAAATGCCGCTGCGCCAGTTCGGCGGCTTCGTCGCCGCGATCCCCGCGCCGCTGGGCATCGGCACGGTGGAGCTGGCCGACGGCAGCATGGTCAAGGGTTTCATCTGCGAACCGGCCGGCATCGCCGGCGCCGCCGACATTACCCATCACGGCGGCTGGGCCGCCTACCTGGCCGCGCTGGCGCCGGCGAACGCACCGGTCTGAGCGACCCGGCCCTTTTTTTGCATCGCATCTGAACCTCACCACGGAGCCCGCCATGAAAAAGATTTCCAACGCCGCCAACCCGTCACGCCGCCGCTTCATCGCCAAGACCGGCGCGCTTGCCGCCACCGCGGCCGTCGCCGGCGCACCGGCCATCCTGCGCGCGCAGAGCGTGCCCATCCGTATCGGCTACTGGCCGGTGGCGGCCGGCCTGCCTTTCTATGCCGCGGTCGAGGCCGGCTATTTCAAGGAAGCCGGGCTGGAGGTGCAGGCCCTGAAATTCGCCGGCGCCCAGCAGGTCATGGAGGCCATGCTCTCCGGCCGTGCCGACGGCTCGGCCAACGGCACCGGCGCCGGCAACCTGGCCATCGGCGAAATCGCCCAGCCGGGCCTGTTCAAGATCTTCGCCACCAATCCCAGCAATGCCAAGTACGTGCTGGATGAATTCCTGGTGCCCAAGGACAGCCCGATCAAATCGATCGCCGAACTCAAGGGCAAGAAGGTCGCTTCCGGCCCCGGCATCCAGAACGTGACGCTGGCCAAGACCGTGCTGGAACGCGCCGGCGCCGCCGGCGCCACGGTGGTGGAACTGCCGATCGGGCAGCACGTCGCCTCGCTGGCCGCGGGCCAGGTGGACGCCGCCTATACCCTGGAACCGACCGGTACCGTCGGCCGCATGAGCAACAGTACCCGGGTGCTGGAGACCGGCGTGATCGCCAGGTACATCCTGGGCGACCCGATGGCGCCCTGGCACGGCGGCGCGGCCGCGCTCACCAGCGACTTCATCAAGAAGCATCCGGCCGAAGCGAAGAAATACATCGCCGCGTACGCACGCGGCATCGAACTGGTGCGCACCAATCCCGACAAGGCGCGCACCTATCTGAAGGGCTACACCGCCATCGAAGGCTCGCTGACCAACGAGGTGCCGCTGGCCGCCTACATGCTCTACAACGAATTCAAGCCCAGCGATATCGCCTACTTCCAGAAGTTCTATGACCTGTTCGTGGACAAGGGCGTGTTCTCGCAACGCATCGTCGTGGACAACCTGCTCTACAAGGGCTGAGACCATCATGAGCGATTCCGCCATCACCGCCCGCGAGACCGGCCCGGCCCGGGAAAACGCCACCCCTGCCGCCCCGCCCAAAGCGAAACGCAAGCCGCCTTCGCTGCGCGCGCTGCTGCCCTTCATCGGCCCCATCGCGCTGTTCGTGGTGTGGGATCTGGTGGTGCGCGCGGGCTGGATCAAGGCCATCCTGCTGCCGCCGCCCGGCGTGACCCTGATCGCCATGGTCAACGGCCTGGCCGGCGGCGCGCTGCTGACCGACTTCACGGTGACGCTGGTGCGCACGCTGGAAGCCTTCGCCATCGCCGCCGTGCTGGGTGTGCCGCTGGGCGTGCTGCTGGGCAGCAACGAGCGCGCCTACCGCAGCGTCGAGTTCCTGATCGATTTCTTCCGCTCCACGCCGTCGTCGGCGCTGATCCCGCTGTTCCTGCTGATCTTCGGCGTGTCCGACATCAACAAGGTGGCCATCGCCGCCTTCGGCGCGCTGCTGATCGTGCTGTTCAACAGCGCCTACGGCGTGCTCAACGCGCGCAAGCAGCGCGTGATGGCGGCCAAGGTGATGGGCGCCTCGCGCTGGCGCATCTTCTGCGACGTGCTGCTGTGGGAAAGCCTGCAAGCCACCTTCGTCGGCCTGCGCAGCGCGATCTCGATGGCGCTGGTGATCGTGATCGTGGCGGAGATGTTCATCGGCTCCGAGAACGGCCTGGGCCACCGCATCATCGACGCCCAGCAGGTGCTCAACGTGCGCGAGATGTACGCCGCCATCCTGTCGGCCGGGGCGTTGGGCTACGTGCTCAACGTGCTCTTCATCGTCATCGAAAAACGTATCGTCCACTGGAGCGGAAGATGAGCGTCGTGATCAGTCCCAAAGTCGAACTCCCCCCGGAAACCCCGTTCGTGCCGGGGCCGCCGGGCACCCACATCACCATCCGCGGCCTCACCAAGCATTTCGCCGGCTGGCCGCTGTATGAGGACTTCGACCTCGACATCCCCAAGCACAAGATCGTCTCGGTCTTCGGCCCCAACGGCTGCGGCAAGTCCACGCTGATCAACATGATCGCCGGCCTCACGCCGATCGATGCCGGCCAGATCCTGTTCGACGGCAAGTCGCTGGCGGACACCAAGATCGGCTACGTGTTCCAGAACTACCGCGACGCCATGTTCCCGTGGCTGCGCACCATCGACAACATCGCCTATCCGCTCAAGCTGGAGGGCAAGTCCAAGGCCGAGATCAAGCACCGCGTCGATGAGCTGGTCGCCTCCTTCGACGTCAAGTTCGACCTGATGCGCTATCCCTACGAACTCTCCGGCGGCCAGCAGCAGACCGCCTCCATCATGCGCGCGCTGGCGCCGGGGCCGGAGGTACTGTTCCTCGACGAGCCGTTCTCGGCGCTGGATTTCGAGATGACGCTGTTCATCCGCGAAAAGCTGCAGGAAGTCTTCATGCAGACCGGCACCACCATGGTGCTGGTCTCGCACGATCTGGAAGAAGCGGTCTACCTGGCCGATGAGATCCTGCTGCTGACCAAGCGCCCTACCGCCGTGGCCGACATCCTGCGCTACGACGACGCCCGCCCGCGCACGGTGGAGACGCTGTCGCAGCCCGGCTTCATCGCGGCCAAGAAGCAGTCGATGGAAATCTTCCAGCGCGAAGTGCGCAAGCCGGCCCGCATGCAGGCGCCGGGCAAGCTGGCGCTGTCCTGAACCTGAACCTGAACCTGCACCCACCCCACCCACCACGAACGCCACGACCAGGAGCGCAACAACATGAAAAACCGCCGCGATTTTCTGAAACTGTCCGGAGCCGCCGCATTGGGCGCCGCCCTGCCGCTGGATCTGCTGGCCGCCGGCCCGCTGACGGTCGGCTTCATCTACGTCGGCGCGCGCGATGACTTCGGCTACAACCAGTCGCATGCGCAGGCCGCCGCCATCATCAAGAAGATGCCAGGCGTCAAAGTGATCGAGGAAGAAAAGGTGCCCGAGACCGTGGCCGTGCAAAAGACCATGGAGGCGATGATTCAGCAGGACGGGGCGCAGTTGATCTTCCCGACTTCCTTCGGCTACTTCGACCCGCATGTGCTGAAGATCGCCGAAAAATATCCCAAGGTACGCATCGCCCACTGCGGCGGCCTGTGGACCGCCGGCAAGCATCCGATGAACGTGGGCAGCTTCTTCGGCTACATCGAGGAGTGCGAATACCTCTCCGGGGTAGTCGCCGGCCATATGAGCAAGAGCAAGAAGCTGGCCTTCATCGCCGCCAAGCCGATTCCGCAGGTGCTGCGCAACATCAACGCCTTCACGCTGGGGGCGCAGTCGGTGGATCCGGCCATCACCACCCACGTCATCTTCACCGGCGACTGGTCGCTGCCGGTGAAGGAAGCCGAAGCCGCCAACAGCCTGATCGACCAGGGATGCGACGTCATCACCTGCCACGTCGATGGCCCCAAGGTCATCGTCGAGACCGCCGAGAAGCGCGGCATCATGACCACCGGCTACCACGCCAGCCAGGCCGCGCTGGCGCCCAAGGGTTACCTCACCGGCGCCGAGTGGAACTGGTCCACGCCCTACACCGAGATCGTCAAGGCCACGCTGGAAGGCAAGCCGATGATCAACTTCCTGCGCGGCGGCCTGAAAGACAATTTCGTGAAGATGTCGCCCTACGGCGCCCCGGTCACGGCCGCGGCGAAGAAAAAAGCCGATGACATCAAGGCTCAGATGCTGGCGGGCAAGTTCCAGATCTTCAAGGGCCCGATCAAGGACAACAAGGGCAATACCGTGATCGCGGCCGGCACCACCCAGGTTCAGACCGACGTGGCGCTGGAGAAGATGAACTATCTGGTGGCCGGCGTCGTCGGCCAGGTTTGACGCGCCGTCCCCCCTTCCTGCACGGGATATCGCCATGACTTCCGTACCCGCCCCGCTCTCCGAGCCTGCCGGCAGCGCCGCGCCGCCGGCGCCGGCCGCCCCGCCGCCTGCCAGGTTGCGCGCGGCCTTGCTCAATGCCGCCGCACCCGTGCTGCCCACGGCGTGCGCGCTGGCCGGCACGCTGCTGCTGTTCGTGGTGTTCCTGCTGCTGCAAGGACGGCCGGCGGGCGAAGCCTGCCTGGTGATCTTCCAAGGCGCCTTCGGCTCCCTGTTTGCCTGGCAGAACACCTTGCAGCGCGCCGCGCCCTTGCTGCTGACCGCGCTCTGCGTGGCGCTGCCGGCCCGGGTCGGGCTGATCGTCATCGGCGGCGAAGGCGCCTTGGCCCTGGGCGGCCTGGCAGCGGCAGTGATCCCGCAACTGGCGCCCGGCCTGCCATCGCCGGCGATGCTGGGGTTGATGGCGGTCGCGGCGATGCTGGCCGGCGGCCTGTGGATCGCGCTGTGCGGCGGCCTACGCCAATGGCGCGGCGTCAACGAGACGATTTCCAGCCTGCTGCTGTCCTATCTCGCGGTGGCGCTGTTCAAGCACCTGGTGGAAGGTCCGCTGCGCGACCCGGCCAGCCTCAACAAACCCTCCACCCTGCCGCTGCCCGATCCCTACCTGGTGGGCGCCATGCCGTGGATGGACGTGCACTGGGGCCTGGCCTGGGGAGCCCTTGCCTGCATCGCGGCCTGGGTGTTCCTGCGCCACAGCGTGGCCGGCTTCGCCATGGGGGTGGTCGGCGGCAACGTGCGCGCCGCGCGCCTGGTGAGCTTGCCGGTGAACCGGCTGGTGCTGGCGGCGTGCGCCCTGGGCGGCGCCGCGGCCGGCCTGGCGGGCATGTTCGAAGTGGCCGCCGTGCAGGGCAGCGCCACCAGCGCGCTGCTGGCCGGCTACGGTTTCTCCGGCATCCTGGTGGCCTTCGCGGCGCGCCAGAATCCCCTGGCCATCATCATCTGCGCAGTGCTGATCGGCGGCGTGGAAGCCAGCGGCAGCCTGCTGCAGCGCCGCCTCGACCTGCCCGACGCCACCACGCTGGTGCTGCAGGGGCTGCTGTTTTGCAATCTGCTGGCGTGGGAAGCCATCACCGGCCGCCTGGCCGCGCTGAAGCTGCGCTGGCAGCAACAGGGCCGCTCCGCCCCCGCCAAGGAGTCCGGCCATGCATGAGCTCGATTACGCCACCCTGCTGCTGGCCCTGTTCGCCGGCGCGATCCGGGTCGGCACGCCCTTTCTTTTCGTCAGCCTGGGCGAATGCCTGACCGAAAAGGGCGGGCGCGTGAACCTCGGCCTGGAAGGCATCCTGGTGTGCGGCGCCATGACCGGCTACGCGGTGTCCTCTTTTTCCGGTTCGGCCTGGCTGGGCGTATTGGCGGCCGGCGGCTCGGGCCTGTTGCTGGGCGCGCTGCACGGGCTGGTGTGCTCGCTGCCGCGGGTCAACGACATTGCCTTCGGCATCGCCCTGATGCTGCTGGGCACCGGCCTGGCCTTCTTCCTCGGCAAACCCTTCATCCAGCCGCAGGCGGCGATGCTGCCCTCGATCGACCTGGGCGCCTGGAGCAGCAACGAGCGCTTGCACCATGCGCTGCAGATCAATGCGCTGTTCTTCGTCGGCGTGGCGCTGGCGCTGCTGTTGCAATGGAGCCTGTCGGCCACGCGCTGGGGCTTGGCGCTACGGCTGGTGGGCGACCATGCCGAGAGCGCCCGCGCACTCGGCTATCGCCTCAACGCCACGCGCATCGCGACCACCGCTGCCGGCGGCTTCCTGGCGGCGGTGGGCGGCGCCTACCTGTCGCTGTACTACCCCGGCAGCTGGAACGAAGGTCTCTCCAGCGGCCAGGGCCTGATGGCAGTGGCGCTGGTGATCTTCGCGCGCTGGCAGCCGTGGCGCTGCCTGCTGGCGGCGCTGCTGTTCGGCGCCGCCGGCGCGCTGGGCCCGGCGCTGCAAGCCGTGGGCGTGACCTCCGGCTACTACCTGTTCAACGCCGCGCCCTACGCGCTGACACTGCTGATCATGATCCTGACCTGCCGTCCCGACCGCACGCTCTCCAGCGCGCCGGGCGAACTCAGCCTGACCCGATAAATCCACCGAGGAGAATCGCATGCCCGAACGCTTCATCAAGGCCGAACCTTACGCCTGGCCCTACGACGGCGCGCTGACGCCGGCCAACACCGCGCTCATCGTGATCGACATGCAGATCGATTTCTGCGGCATCGGCGGCTATGTGGACAAGATGGGCTACGACCTGTCGCTCACGCGCGCGCCGATCGAACCGATCGGCCGGGTGCTGGCCGCCATGCGCGCCGGCGGCTACACCATCATCCACACCCGGGAAGGCCACCGCCCCGATCTCTCCGACCTGCCCGCCAACAAGCGCTGGCGCTCGCGCCGGATCGGCAGCAATGGCATCGGCATCGGCGACGCCGGCCCCTGCGGCAAGATCCTGGTGCGCGGCGAACCGGGCTGGGAGATCATTCCCGAACTGGCGCCGGCCACCGGCGAGATCATCATCGACAAGCCCGGCAAGGGCTCGTTCTGCGCCACCGATCTGGAACTGGTGCTGCATACGCGCGGCATCCGCAACCTGGTGCTGACCGGCATCACCACCGACGTCTGCGTGCACACCACCATGCGCGAAGCCAACGACCGCGGCTTCGAATGCGTGATGCTGGCCGACTGCTGCGGCGCCACCGATCACGGCAACCACCTGGCGGCGCTGTCGATGATCAAGATGCAGGGCGGGGTGTTCGGCGCGGTGTCGGATTCGTCGGCCTTGATCGACGTCATCGGGCAATAAGGAAATGGCCATGCACGCGCTCGAACTGGAAATCATCGGCGCCGGCAAGTCCTTCGGCGGCTTCCGCGCGCTGGACGCGGTGTCGATGAAGATACGCGCCGGCACCATCCATGCGCTACTGGGAGAGAACGGCGCCGGCAAGAGCACCCTGGTGAAGGGGCTGGTGGGCTACAGCCCGCTCGACCAGGGCAGCATCCAGGTGGACCGGCGCGAGGTCGAGATCCGCGGCCCGCGTGTGCCCAACCAGCTCGGCATCGGCATGGTGTACCAGCATTTCACGCTGGCGCCGAGCCTGTCGGTGGCGGAGAACCTGCTGCTGTCGCGCGGCGACCTGCCGTGGCGCATCCGCTGGCCGGCGGAGCGCGCCGCGCTGCGCGAATTCATGGCGGCCATGCCGTTCAGGCTGGCGCTGGAGCGCCCCGTGAGCGCGCTCTCGGCCGGCGAAAAGCAGAAGCTGGAAATACTCAAGCAACTCTATCTGCGCCGGCGCCTGCTGATCCTCGACGAGCCGACCTCGGTGCTGACGCCGCAGGAGGCCGACGAGGTGCTGGGCCTGATGCACGCGCTCACGCGCAGGCAGGAACTGACGGTGCTGATGATCACGCACAAGTTCCATGAGGTAACGGCCTATGCCGACGATGTCACCGTGCTGCGCAAGGGGCAATGCGTGGGCAGCGCCCGGGTCGCCGACACCAGCCCGGCCGAGCTGGCGCACTGGATGATGGGACGGGCGCGCGAAGAACAGGCCGTTGCAGCGCGCGCGCCGGTGCCCGCGAACGCGCCGCCGGGGCTGGAAGTGAGCGCGCTCACCGTCAACAACGACCGCGGCGTGGCGGCGGTGCGCGCCCTGTCGCTGCAAGTGCGGCGCGGCGAGATCGTCGGACTGGCCGGCATCTCGGGCAACGGCCAGAAGGAACTGGTGGAAGCCATGCTGGGCCAGCGCCACGCGCTGTCCGGCCGCATCGAGGTGGACGGCGCCGCTTACGGCGCGACCCGCGCCGAGATGCGCCGGCTGCGGGTCTTCGCGCTGCCCGAGGAACCCTTGCGCAACGCCTGCATCCCTACCCTGAGCGTGGCCGAAAACATGGCGCTGCGCAGCTTCGACGCCGCGCCGTTCAAGCGCGGCGGCTGGCGCATCGATCGCGGCGCCATGCGGCGCCGCGCGCAGGCCCTCATCGCCGCCTTCAACGTCAGGCCGCCGCTGCCCGAGCGGCCCATCGGCACGCTCTCCGGCGGCAACGTGCAGCGCGCGGTGCTGGCGCGCGAGCTGGGCGATGCCGATGAAGGCGCGGCGAATGTGCTGATCGTCGCCAACCCGGTGTTCGGCCTGGACTTCGCGTCGGTGGCCGACATCCACGCCCGACTGCTGCAGGCGCGCGCCCGCGGCGCCGCGGTGCTGCTGGTGAGCGAAGATCTGGACGAACTGCTGGAACTGTCCGATCGCATCCTGGTGATGACCGAAGGCCGTATCGTGCATGCCGTCGACGACGTCGCCACGCAGGGGGCCGATCGCGCCGCGCTGGGGCGTCACATGGCCGGCCATCACGCCGCAGCGCCACAACCGGAGGCCGCATGATCAGCGTCGATGCTTTTCCCTATCCTTATCGTTTCGATCCGCGCACGACCGCGCTGGTGGTGATCGACATGCAGCGCGACTTCATCGAGGAAGGCGGTTTCGGCAGCGCGCTCGGCAACGACGTGGGGCCGCTGGCCGCGATCGTGCCGACGGTGGCGGCGCTGCTGGCCGGCGCGCGCGACGCGGGCATGGCGGTGGCGCACACGCGCGAATCGCACCTGCCGGACCTGTCGGACTGCCCGCCGGCCAAGCGGCGGCGCGGCAATCCGGCACTGGCCATCGGCGACGCCGGCCCCATGGGCCGCATCCTGGTACGCGGCGAGCCGGGCAATCAGATCCTGCCGCAGCTGGCGCCCCTGCCAGGCGAGATCGTGATCGACAAGCCCGGCAAGGGCGCCTTTTATGCCACCGACCTGCACGCGCAATTGCAGGCGCGCGGCGTCACTCATCTGCTGCTGGCCGGCGTCACCACCGAAGTCTGCGTGCAGACCTCGATGCGCGAAGCCAACGACCGCGGCTATGAATGCCTGATCGTGGAAGACGCCTGCGCCAGCTATTTCCCCGCCTTCCATCAGGCCACCCTGGCCATGCTGACGGCCCAGGGCGGCATTGTCGGCTGGCAGGCGCCGCTATCGGCCTTGCAACGGGCGCTGGCCGCGCCCACCGGAGAAACCACATGAAACAAGTCAACCTGCCGCAGGTGGTCGCCGAAGTCGAGCAAGCCTTCGCCGACTATGAATACGCACTGCTGATCAACGATATTCCCGCGCTGGATCGCTGGTTCTGGTACGCCCCGCAAACCGTGCGCTACGGCGTGGCCGAGGTGCTGCTGGGCGGCGAGGCGATCCGCCAGTACCGCAAGACCTGCGCCCCGGTGCCGTCCTCGCGCAAGCTGCAGCGCACCGTTGTCACGACCTTCGGCACCGACTATGCTACGGTGTCGACCGAATTCACCGACCATACCTCGGACCGCATCGGCCGCCAGATGCAAACCTGGGTGCGCATGGATGAGGGCTGGCGCATCGTCACCGCCCACGTCAGCCTGATGGCCTGATATCCATGCGCCATCCTATCGAGACCAGCCCAAGCCTGCCATGACCGTCACCGTCGCCAATCCGCTCGCCGAACAGGTGTATAACCGGCTCAAGGACGACATCTTCAATTTCCGCCTGCTGCCGGGCGACAATTTCACCGAGACCGAGATGGCCCAGCGCCATGGCGTCTCGCGCACGCCGCTGCGCGACGCCTTGTTCCGGCTGCAACGCGAAGGCTATCTGGAGGTGGGTTTCCGGCGCGGCTGGAAGGTGCGCCCGATCGACTTCGACCGCCTGGACAACCTGTACGACCTGCGCATCGTGCTGGAGATGGCGGCGCTGGAGAAACTTTGCCAGCAACAGGATCCCTCGGCCGGACTGGAGCAGCTCAACGCCATCTGGCTGGTCGAGCCGCGGGCGCGCGAGAGCGACGCGGTCAAGGTGGCCGAGTTCGACGAAGCCTTCCACACCAACCTGGTGGCCGCCGCCGGCAACGAGGAAATGACCCGGGTGCATACCGAAGTCACCGAGAAGATCCGCATCGTGCGCCGCCTGGACTTTCTGAAGAAGAAACGCATCGAAGCCACCTACGAAGAGCACGCCAAGATCCTGCAGTTGGTCGCCAAGCGCCGCGCCACCGAGGCGCAGATCCTGCTGCGCGCCCATATCACGCAAAGCAAGCTGGAGGTGCGCAAGATCACCATCTGGATGCTGGCCGAGGCGCGCCAGGAGCAGGAACCGGAACCGGCCCAGGCGCAGCGCTGAAGCCCGCATTGGCACAACAACAACTTTCCCGAAGGAAACCAGCCGCTGACCGCTTGATTGCGCCCTTCCCGCCACCAAATCAGGGAAAGCCTCCGAAAACATTTATAATGGAAGGCTTTTGCAACAGCGCATCTTTCCAGCATTTCAATCAGCGGCTCAATGAAGGTATTTCGCGGACTTCCCAACGCCGAATCGCGCGCGCCCTGCGCGCTGACCATCGGTAACTTCGACGGCATGCACCTAGGCCACCAGGCCCTGCTCTCGCGCGTGCGCGAGGCCGCCGGCAGCATGGGGCTGGACGCCGCGGTGATGACCTTCGAACCGCATCCGCGCGAATTCTTCGCCCAGCTGGCCGGCACGCCCGAACGCGCCCCGGCGCGCATCGCCAACCTGCGCGACAAGCTGCAGTCGCTGGCCGATTCGGGCATCTCGCGCGTGGTGGTGGAGCATTTCGGTAGCCATTTCGCCGCGCTCTCGCCGCAGGATTTCATCGAAAAGATCCTGGTGCAGGGCCTGCATGTGCGCTGGCTGATGGTGGGCGACGATTTCTGCTTCGGCGCGCGCCGCGCCGGCAATCTGGACACCTTGATCGAAGCCGGCAAGCGCTACGGTTTTGAAGTGCATTCCATGCCCACCGTGACCAACGCCGGCGTGCGCATCTCTTCTTCGGCCGTGCGCGCCGCGCTGGCCGACGGCGATTTCGATCTGTCGCGCCAATTGCTGGGCCATTCCTACGCCATCAGCGGCCGCGTGGTGCATGGCAAGAAGCTGGGCCGCACCATCGGTTTCCCGACCTTGAACATGCGCGTGGGCCACAAGCGGCCGGCGCTGTCGGGCATCTTCGTGGTGCAGGTGCATGGCATCGCGGAACAGCCGCTGCCGGCCGTGGCCAGCCTGGGCGTGCGCCCGACGGTGGACGACAGCGGCCGCGTGCTGCTGGAAACCCACCTGCTGGATTTCCAGGGCGATTGCTACGGCAAGCTGCTGCGCGTGGAATTCCTGAAGAAGCTGCGCGACGAAGAAAAGTATGTCGACCTGCCCACGCTGACCGCCGCCATCGCGCGCGATGCCGAGCAGGCGCGCGCTTGGTTCCGCGAGAACGCCAGCTTCGCCGTTTCGGCGACCGACCGAATTTGACGCTGGCCGGCGCCGCAGCCTTGCTGTCGCCGCCGTCCAGCCCTCCGTCTTGCGCGCCGCGCCACGTGCGGCGCATCCAGAATCAACCCGCATCCAACCGAGAAATTTGTCATGTCGAACAACGAATCGTCCGCCAAGCCGGGCAAGCAGGAAAAATCAGGCAAGGCGCCGTCCAAGTATCCGGTCAACATGACCGAGACCGCGTTCCCGATGCGCGGCGACCTGGCCAAGCGCGAGCCGCAATGGGTCAAGCAATGGCAGGAAAAGCAGGTCTATGAGCGCATCCGCAAGGCTTCCGCCGGCCGCCCGAAATTCATCCTGCACGACGGCCCGCCGTATGCCAACGGCGAGATCCATCTGGGCCACGCCGTCAACAAGATCCTCAAAGACATGATCGTCAAGGCCCGCAACATGGCCGGCTTCGACGCGCAATACGTGCCGGGCTGGGATTGCCACGGCATGCCCATCGAGATCCAGATCGAAAAGAAGTACGGCAAGAACCTGCCGGTGGCCGAAGTGCAGGCCAAGGCGCGCGCCTACGCCAATGAGCAGATCGAATTGCAGAAGAAGGATTTCATCCGCCTGGGCGTCCTGGGCGAATGGAGCAATCCGTACAAGACCATGAACTTCTCCAACGAGGCCGACGAGCTGCGCGCGCTCGGCACGATCCTGCAGAAAGGTTACGTCTATCGCGGTCTGAAACCGGTGAACTGGTGCTTCGACTGCGGCTCGGCGCTGGCCGAGGCGGAAGTGGAGTACCAGGACAAGCGCGACCCGGCGATCGACGTCGGCTTCCCCTTCGCCGAGCACGACAAGCTGGCCACCGCCTTCGGTCTGACCGAGCTGCCGACCCGCAACGGTTACATCGTCATCTGGACCACCACGCCCTGGACCATCCCGTCCAACCAGGCGCTGAACGTGCATCCCGAATTCGAGTACGCGTTGGTGGAAACCACCCGCAACGGCGAGCCGCTGCTGCTGATCCTGGCCAAGGACCTGGTCGAAGCCTGCCTGCAGCGCTTCGGCCTGGAAGGCAAGGTGATCGCCACCACCGTCGGCGAGAAACTGTCGCTGATCCGCTTCCACCATCCGCTGGCCAAGGCGGACGCCGGCTACGACCGCCTCTCGCCGATCTACCTGGGCGACTACGTGACCGCCGACAGCGGCACCGGCATCGTGCACTCGGCGCCGGCCTACGGTATCGAAGACTTCATCTCGTGCAAGGCGCACGGCATGAAGGATGACGACATCCTCAACCCGGTCATGGGCGACGGCCGCTATGCGTCGTGGCTGCCGCTGTTTGCCGGCCTGACCATCTGGGAAGCCTCCAAGCCGATCTGCGCCAAGCTGGAAGAAACCGGCTCGCTGTTCAAGCTGGTCATGTTCGACCACAGCTACATGCACTGCTGGCGCCACAAGACGCCGATCGTCTATCGCGCCACGTCGCAATGGTTCGCCAGCATGGACAACCCGCCCAAGGACGGCGGCCCCAGCCTGCGCCAGACCGCGCTGCAAGGCATCGAGGACACCGCCTTCTTCCCTTCCTGGGGCAAGGCGCGCCTGCACGGCATGATCGCCAACCGTCCGGACTGGACGCTGTCGCGCCAGCGCCAGTGGGGGGTGCCGATGGCCTTCTTCGTGCACAAGGAAACCGGCGAACTGCATCCGCGCACGCCCGAGCTGCTGGAACAGATCGCCCAGCGCATCGAGCAGGGCGGCATCGAAGCCTGGCAGGCGCTGGATCCCAAGGAATTGCTGGGCGACGAGGCCGACCAGTACCTGAAGAACAAGGACACGCTGGACGTCTGGTTCGACTCCGGCTCGACCCACCAGACCGTGCTGCGCGGCTCGCACAAGCAAGAGTTGCAGTTCCCGGCCGATCTCTACCTGGAAGGCTCGGACCAGCACCGCGGCTGGTTCCACTCCTCGCTGCTGACCTCGTCGATGCTCAACGGCCGCGCGCCCTACAAGGCGCTGCTCACGCACGGCTTCGTGGTGGACGGCGAAGGCCGCAAGATGTCGAAGTCGCTCAAGAACGGCGTGGAGCCGCAGAAAGTCGCCGACTCGCTGGGCGCGGAAATCCTGCGCCTGTGGGTCGCTTCCAGCGACTACTCCGGCGAGATCTCGATCTCCGATGAAATCCTCAAGCGCGTCACCGAGGCCTATCGCCGCATCCGCAACACGCTGCGCTTCCTGCTGGCCAACACCTCGGATTTCGACCCGGCCGTGCACGCCGTGCCGGTGGCCGAGATGCTGGAAATCGACCGTTACGCGATCGCCAACATGGCGCGCCTGCAGGCCGAGGTGCTCAAGCATTTCGAGACCTACGAATTCCACCCGGTGGTGGCCAAGCTGCAGATGTACTGCTCGGAAGACCTGGGCGGCTTCTACCTCGACATCCTGAAGGATCGCCTGTACACCAGCGGCGTCGAATCGGCCGCGCGCCGCTCGGCGCAGACCGCGGTGTGGCACATCACCCAGTCGCTGCTGCGCCTGATGGCGCCGATCCTGTCGTTCACGGCCGAAGAGGCCTGGAGCTTCTTCGCCGGCAAGGACGCCTTCGAGCAAAGCAGCGAAACCATCTTCTCGCAGACCTATTACGCCCTGCCGGAAGTGGCCGATGCTGAGGCGCTGCTGGCCAAGTTCGCGGTGCTGCACGAGGTGCGCGCGGCGGTGACCAAGCAGTTGGAAGAAGTCCGTATCGCCGGCAGCATCGGTTCCTCGCTGCAGGCCGAAGTGGAACTGAAGGTGTCCGGCGACAAGGCCGCGCTGCTGGAAAGCCTGGGCGAGGACCTGAAGTTCGTGCTGATCACGTCCGACGCCAAGGTGACCAGGGTCGCCACGGCGGAAGAGGAAACCGTGGTCGTCACCCCCTCGGCCCACCAGAAATGCGAACGCTGCTGGCACTATCGCGCCGATGTCGGGTCTCATGCCGAGCATCCGGGCCTGTGCGGCCGCTGCTTCGCCAATCTGTTCGGCCAGGGCGAAAAGCGTCGCTTCGCCTGAGTCTCCCGGGATCGCCGGCAAGCCGCTTTCCGCGCCTGATGCGTGGGGAGCGGCAGGAAAAGGCAAACTCAAACAACAACACCCATGGCAACCAAAAAGCGCTCCTCTTCTTCCGGCTCCACCGCAACCACCCAGGGCTTGCTGCCCTGGGTGGGCATCGCCACCATCGTGCTGCTGCTGGATCAGCTCAGCAAGATCACCATCCTCAAGCTGTTCCACTATGGCGAGGCCCTGCCCATCACCGGCTTCTTCAACCTGGTGCTGGTGTATAACAAGGGCGCGGCGTTCAGCTTCCTGGCCGCCAGCGGCGGCTGGCAGCGTTACCTGTTCACCGCCATCGGCATCGGCGCGGCGGTGTTCATCCTCCACCTGCTGCGCAGGCATCCCGGCCAGCGCATGTTCTGCTGGGCGCTGTCGCTGATCCTGGGCGGCGCCATCGGCAACGTGATCGACCGCGTCGCCTATGGCCACGTGATCGACTTCCTCGACGTGTTCGTCGGCAACTGGCACTGGCCGGCCTTCAACCTGGCCGATAGTGCGATTTGCGTAGGTGCGGTATTGTTCGTCGTGGACGAACTGCGCCGGGTTTCCAAGAAATAAAGACCGGCGCTGGTTGGTCTCGCGAAGCCCGCGCTGCGCTTCGCTTCATTCCGGGAGCAAGACATGGATCTCGCAGGCAAGAAAATCGTACTCGGCCTGACCGGCGGCGTGGCCTGCTACAAGGCCGCCATGCTGTCGCGCGACCTGGGCCGCGCCGGCGCCTCGGTGCAAGTGGTGATGACGCAGGCGGCCACGCAGTTCATCACCGCGGTCACCATGCAGGCGCTGACCGGCAACACCGTCTATACCGATCAATGGGATGCGCGCATGGAGAACAACATGCCGCACATCAATCTCACGCGCGACGCCGATGCCGTCGTGATCGTGCCCTGCTCCACCGATTTCATTTCCAAGCTGGCCCACGGCGCCTGCGACGACCTGCTGTCCACGCTGTGCGTGGCGCGCCCCGCGCACGTGCCGCTGATGGTGGCGCCGGCCATGAACGTGGAGATGTGGCAGAACCCGGCCACCCAGCGCAATGTGCGCCAGCTGCGCGAAGATGGCATCGTGCTGCTCGGCCCCGATGCCGGCGCGCAAGCCTGCGGCGAGATGGGCGAAGGCCGTATGCTGGAGCCGGCGCAATTGCTGGAAGAAATCGTCGCTGCCTTCCAGCCCAAGCTGCTGGCCGGCCGCCGCGTGCTGCTCACCGCCGGGCCGACCTTCGAGCCGATCGATCCGGTGCGCGGCATCACCAATCTGTCCTCCGGCAAGATGGGCTATGCCGTGGCGCGCGCCGCGCGCGAAGCCGGCGCCGAGGTCACGCTGGTCTCCGGCCCGACCGCGCTGGATGCGCCTTATGGCGTGCGCCGGATCGACGTGCAGACCGCGCAACAGATGCATGATGCGGTGATGGCCAACGTCGCCGGGCAGGATCTGTTCGTGGCGGTGGCGGCGGTGGCCGATTGGCGCGTGGCCAATGCCAGCACGCAGAAGCTCAAGAAGAACGGCGAGAACGATGTGCCGCACCTGGAATTCGCACAGAACCCCGATATCCTGGCCGGCGTCGCCGCCCTGCCGCATCGCCCCTATTGCGTGGGCTTCGCGGCGGAATCCGAGAACCTGGAACAATACGGCGCCGCCAAGCGGGTCAGGAAGAACATCCCGCTGCTGGTGGGCAATATCGGCCACCAGACCTTCGGCCGCGACGACAATGCATTGATGCTGTTCGACGAGCAAGGTCACACCAGCCTGCCGCGCGCGGACAAGCAAACCCTGGCGCGCCAGCTGGTGCGCGAGATCGCGCGCCGCATGGCGTCCTGAACCCACCGTGGCTCGCGCATTGCGGGCCGCGTCTTTTTACCCATTACGGCATCCATGAAGACTATCGATATCAAGATCCTCGACCCGCGCATGAAAGACCAGCTCCCGGCCTACGCCACGCCGGGCAGCGCCGGCCTCGACCTGCGCGCCTGCATTGATGCGCCGCTGACGCTCGCGCCGGGTTCGACCCACCTGATCCCCACCGGCCTGGCCATCCACCTGGCCGATCCCGGCTATGCGGCGGTGATCCTGCCGCGCAGCGGCATGGGCCACAAGCACGGCATCGTGCTGGGCAATCTGGTCGGGCTGATCGATTCCGACTATCAGGGTCAATTGATGGTCTCGACATGGAACCGCGGCACTGCCGAGTTTGTCCTAAATCCGATGGAACGCCTGGCCCAGCTGGTGATCGTCCCGGTGCTGCAGGTCGGCTTCAACGTGGTGGAAGAATTCGACAGCAGCGAGCGCGGCGCCGGCGGTTTCGGCAGCACTGGCAAACACTGACGGAGAAACGAATGTTCGCAACCACCATGCCTGCTTGGCAGAAGATAAAAAGTATTGCGGTGCTGGCGCCGCTGACCATCCTGGCCGCTTGCGCGACCCAGGAAACCGGCGCCCCCCCGGCCCCCAGCAAGACCCCGCTGCCGGTCGCCGTGCAGGCGCCCAAGCCGGTGGAAACCCCGCAGCAGAAAGAATTGCGCGAACTGATCGGGCAACAGGATCGGCTGTACCGCGTGGCGGCCCCGCTGCTGACCACCAATGCGCAACTGTGCCGCGGCAATGCCCACAATCTGCTGGGCTTCACCGCCAAGAACAAGTATTCCTTCCCGATCGAATATGCCGACACCGCCCGCAGCCTGGGCTATGACGAGCGCCTGCAGGTGACCGGCGTGCTGCCGGGCAGCGGCGCCGAGCAGGCCGGCATCCAGCGCGGCGACGTGCTGATGTCGGTGGCCGGCAAGCCGATGCCGCAAGGCACCGACGCCGAGCGCCAGGCCGCCGTGCTGCTGAGCCCGCTGGTGGTCAAGAAAGCACCGATCAGCCTGGGCGTGCTGCGCAATGGCCAGACCCGCGTGCTCAACGTACCGCTGACCTTCGCCTGCGCCTTCAGCATCGAGCTGGGCAACGCGGACAACGTCAACACTTACGCTGACGGCCGTCGCGTGCTGATCACCCGCGGCATGCTGAAGTTCGCTCAGACCGACGAGGAACTGGCTTACCTGATCGCCAAGGACATGGCGCACAACATCCTCGGTCACGCCATCCGTCAGCGCATGGTCTCGACCATCGCCGAAGTGATCGACAACCTGCTGCTGCCGCATCCTGATCCGACCACCACTGCGGGCACTGCTGGCATCCGGGTCTATCCACAGGATCTGGACGCCGCGGCCGACACGCTGTCGCTCTACCTGCTGGCGCGCGCCGGCTATGGCATCGACAACGTGCCGGCGTTCTGGAAGCGCCTGGCGGACCAGTATCCGTCCAGCGTGCCCAACGGCTACACGGCGCTGCATCCATCCACGACCTATCGCCTGTCGATGATCGACAAGGTGACGCAGATCGTGAAAGCCAAGCAGGAAGCTGGCAAGCCGCTGGTGCCCTGACCCCTGGTTGCTGGCAGTCAAACGGCGCGGAAGGATTTCTTCCGCGCTTTTTTTTGCCTTCGTCGCTCAGGCCCGCGACGCTGAAGAAGGTTGCGCGACAGGCGATGAGGCTAACGGGGATGCAATGCGGTCACCCTGATATGGGCCGGGATGCGATGACGTTATCGCATGTGCTCCGGACAGAAAAACGTCGCTGGATCCTGACCTTCGTCAGGACGACGGAGATGGAGGAAGCGCCGCTTATTGATTCGATCAAACGCGGACGATTCTTGTCGAAATACGTATCAAGCAACGCCGTCATCCCGGCGCGGGCTGGAATCCCGTGATGTTTGTCGCCGTTCATGCGGGATAAAAACGTCGCTGGAACCTGACCTTCGTCAGGGCGACGGAGATGAATGAGGCGCCGCCTATTGATTCGATCAAACGCGGACGATTCTGGTCGAAATACGTATCAAGCAAGGCCGTCATCCCGGCGCGGGCCGGGATCCAGTGGCGGTTGTCGCGTTCACCCCGGACAAAAACGTCGTTGGGTCCTGACCTTCGTCAGGGCGACGGAGATGAAAGATATCCGTTCGCTGGCGTTGATGCCGACGTGGCGACGTCGAACCCGCTACGCCTCCAGAATGAAAAAAGCCGGAACGATGTTCCGGCTTTTTTCTTCAGCTTGAAGCTTATTCCACTTCCAGCTTTTCCTGCGGCTCTTCCGGCGGGGAAGAGTCGTCGCCTTCCGGAAATTCCAGCTTGACCAGGTCCTTGTCGTCCATCTCCACGGTCACGTGACCGCCGCTGACCAGCCTGCCGAACAGCAGCTCGTCGGCCAGCGCCTTGCGGATCAGATCCTGGATCAGGCGCGACATCGGGCGCGCGCCCATCAGCGGATCGAAGCCCTTCTTGCCCAGGAACTTGCGCAGGCTTTCCGAGAAGACGGCTTCCACCTTCTTCTCGTGCAGCTGTTCTTCCAGCTGCATCAGGAACTTGTCCACCACGCGCAGGATGATTTCCTCGTCCAGCGGGCGGAAGCTGATGATCGCATCCAGCCGGTTGCGGAACTCAGGCGTGAACATGCGCTTGATGTCCGCCATTTCGTCGCCGGCTTCCTTCTTCTCGGTGAAGCCGATGGTGCGCTTCTGCAGGCTCTCGGCGCCCGCATTGGTGGTCATGATGATGATCACGTTACGGAAGTCGGTCTTGCGGCCGTTGTTGTCGGTCAGCGTGCCATGATCCATCACCTGCAACAGGATGTTGAAGATGTCGGGGTGAGCCTTTTCGATTTCGTCCAGCAGCAGCACGGCGTGCGGCTTCTTGTTGACGGCCTCGGTCAGCAGGCCGCCCTGGTCGAAACCGACGTAGCCCGGCGGCGCGCCGATCAGGCGGCTCACCGCATGGCGCTCCATGTATTCGGACATATCGAAACGCACCAGCTCGATACCCAGGATGAAGGCCAGTTGCTTCGCCACTTCAGTCTTGCCGACGCCGGTCGGGCCGGAGAACAGGAAGGAGCCGATCGGCTTGTCGGTCTTGCCCAGGCCGGCGCGCGCCATCTTGATGGCCGACGACAAGGCTTCGATCGCCGGATCCTGGCCGAACACCACGTTCTTCAGATCGCGGTCGATGGTCTGCAGCTTGGCGCGGTCGTCCTGATTGACCGATTGCGGCGGGATGCGCGCGATCTTGGAAATGATTTCCTCGATTTCCGGCTTGCCGATGGTCTTCTTCTGCTTGGACTTCGGCAGGATGCGCTGAGCCGCACCGGCTTCGTCGATGACGTCGATCGCCTTGTCAGGCAGATGACGGTCGTTGATGAAGCGGGCCGCCAGTTCGGCCGCCGAGGTCAGTGCCGAGGCGGAGTACTTCACGCCATGATGCTCTTCGAACTTGGACTTCAGGCCACGCAGGATCTGCACGGTCTGCTCGACGGTCGGCTCGTTGACGTCGATCTTCTGGAAGCGACGCGACAGCGCATGATCCTTTTCGAACACGCCGCGGAACTCGGTGTAGGTGGTCGCGCCGATGCACTTGAGCTGGCCGCTGGAGAGCGCCGGCTTGAGCAGATTGGATGCGTCCAGCGTGCCGCCCGACGCCGAGCCGGCGCCGATGATGGTGTGGATCTCGTCGATGAACAGGATGCCGTTGGGGCTGTCCTTGAGCTGCTTGAGCACGGCCTTCAGGCGCTGCTCGAAGTCACCGCGGTACTTGGTGCCGGCCAGCAGCGCGCCCATGTCCAGCGAATAGACCACCGCGTTCTTCAGGATTTCGGGTACGTCGCCCTGGGTCACGCGCCATGCCAAGCCTTCGGCGATGGCGGTCTTGCCCACGCCGGCTTCGCCGACCAGCAGCGGATTGTTCTTGCGGCGGCGGCACAGGGTCTGGATGACGCGCTCGACTTCGGAATCGCGGCCGATCAGCGGATCGATCTTGCCTTCGGCGGCAGCCTTGTTCAGGTTCTGGGTGAACTGATCCAGCGGGCTTTCCTTCTGCTGTCCTTCGGCCTGCACGTCCTCGGCGCCTTCCGGGGCCTTCTGCGGATCGGCCTGCTGATCCTTGCGCACGCCGTGCGAGATGAAGTTGACCACGTCCAGGCGGGTCACGCCCTGCTGGTGCAGGTAGTACACCGCGTGCGAATCCTTTTCGCCGAAGATGGCCACCAGCACGTTGGCGCCGGTGACTTCCTTCTTGCCGTTGGACGCCGACTGCACGTGCATGATCGCGCGCTGGATCACGCGCTGGAAGCCCAGCGTGGGCTGAGTGTCCACTTCATTGGTGCCGGGCACCGTGGGGGTATTGTCGGTGATGAAATTGGTCAGCGTCTTGCGCAAATCGTCAATGTTCACCGAGCAGGCGCGCAGCACTTCAGCTGCGGACGGGTTGTCCAGCAGCGCGAGCAGCAAGTGCTCCACGGTAATGAATTCATGACGCGATTGTCTGGCTTCGACAAAGGCCATATGCAAACTGACTTCGAGTTCCTGCGCAATCATGCTTCCTCCATCACGCATTGCAGGGGGTGCCCTGCCTTTCGAGCGTGGGTTAAAACGAGTTCCACTTTTGTGGATGCGATATCCTTCGGATACACACCACACATTCCCTTCCCATCGCGGTGAACCTTGAGCATGATCTGCGTCGCGGTTTCACGGTCCTTGTTGAAGTACTCCTGAATGACGGCGACGACAAATTCCATCGGCGTGTAGTCATCGTTCAACAACAGAACTTGGTACATAGGGGGCGGCTTAAGTTTCGACTCCTGCCGCTCCAGGACAGTACCGCCATCATTTTCGTGCTTGGTTGCCATGCGTTTATTGGACCATCAAAAAGCTGTGCAACGCACAATGATCACGTAACATCTAGATGAGGGAGATATTACGCGTTTTCCCGATGTTGCGCAGATGACGATGATTTATCCTAAATCAAGAGCCTCCGCCCCCATCTGCGAAACAAGCACCCAAACTTTAAGTTGAAAACTGCTTGACTTTTGACTTTCTACCGAGAACAATGGGATTTCATTGATTGGTAGTTACTGCTTGTCGATGCGAAGGGGGCACGGTTTAAGGGGGGCTGCGTGACGCGCGATGCTTCTTGCTTTAACGGCTCGTGTGATAGTTTAAATTTGAAAGATGCTTTTATGGCAACAGGTACTGTTAAGTGGTTCAACGACTCCAAAGGCTTTGGCTTTATCACTCCGGACGACGGTGGTGAGGATCTGTTTGCTCACTTCTCCGCAATCCAGATGAACGGCTTCAAGACCCTCAAAGAAGGTCAGAAAGTTCAGTTTGACGTCACGCAAGGCCCGAAGGGCAAGCAAGCTTCGAACATCCAGCAACCGAACTAATCCTCGGACGCTGACTGAAAAGCCTCGCAATGCGAGGCTTTTTTCATTCTTGCCGTCCATTGAATCCCCTTCTTGGCGGGATTGCAGGATCACTTCCCGCTTGCCATCGCCGGCCTTGTGCGGTGCCGCCGGGATAACGAAGCGCCAAGAAAAAAGCCGGGGGTCGCCCGGCTCTTTCACTCCATCCTGGATGGAGCAACTCGCATTATTTCCGCACTGCTTACATATTTTCGATCAGCACGTCGCCGAATCCCGAGCACGACACCTGGATCGCCCCTTCGAGCAAGCGTGCGAAGTCATAAGTGACGCGCTTGGACGACACCGACTTCTGCATCGCGGCGATGATCATGTCGGCGGCCTCGATCCAGCCCATGTGACGCAGCATCATTTCCGCCGACAGGATGATCGAGCCCGGGTTGACGTAATCCTTGCCCGCATACTTGGGCGCCGTACCGTGCGTGGCTTCGAACATCGCCACTGAATCGGACATGTTCGCGCCCGGCGCGATGCCGATGCCGCCGACCTGCGCCGCCACCGCGTCGGAGATGTAGTCGCCGTTCAGGTTCAGCGTGGCGATCACGCTGTACTCGGCCGGACGCATCAGCATTTGCAGGAAGAAGGCGTCGGTGATGGCGTCCTTGATCATGATATCGCGACCGGTCTTGGGATTCTTCAGGCGCATCCACGGGCCATCATCGATCAGCTCGGCGCCGAATTCGCGTGCCGCCAGGGCATAACCCCAGTCGCGGAAGGCGCCTTCGGTGAATTTCATGATGTTGCCTTTGTGCACCAATGTCACCGACGGCTTGTCATGGTCGATCGCATACTGGATCGCCTTGCGCACCAGGCGCTCGGTACCGTCGCGCGAGACCGGCTTGATACCCAGCGCCGCGGTTTCCGGGAAGCGCAGCTTCTTCACGCCCATCTCCTGGGTCAGGAAGTCGATGACCTTCTTCACCTCGGGCGAGCCGGCCTGCCATTCGATGCCGGCGTAGATATCTTCCGAGTTTTCGCGGAAGACCACCATGTCGGTCTTCTCCGGCTCGCGCAGCGGCGACGGCACCCCCTTGAAGTAGCGCACCGGGCGCAGGCAGACGTACAGGTCCAGGTGCTGGCGCAGCGTGACGTTGAGCGAACGGATGCCGCCGCCCACCGGCGTGGTCAGCGGGCCCTTGATCGAGACCAGGTAATCCTTCACGACTTCCAGCGTTTCTTCCGGCATCCAGACGTTGGCGCCGTACAGCTTGTTCGCCTTTTCGCCGGCGTAGATTTCCATCCAGTGGATCTTGCGCGCACCGCCGTAGGCCTTTTCCACCGCGGCATTGACGACTTTGAGCATCACTGGCGTGACGTCCACGCCAATGCCGTCGCCTTCGATGTAGGGGATGATCGGGTTGTTGGGGACGTCCAGGGTGTAGTCGGCGTTGGCGGTGATCTTCCGGCCTTCGGCTGGCACTTGGATATGTTGGTACGACATCGTGGTCTCCGGCGGTTGAGGCAGTTATGATCTTGCCCCCGTTTCACGGACACCCCTATAAGCGATTAACTATCGCAATAGGAGGTGGACGATGACCAAGAGCAAGGCAGGCAGAAAGGGGCAGGAGTTCAGCCTGGAGTTCAGGCAGCAGGCACTGTTGCGAGCGGCCACAGAAGGGGTAACCACGGTGGCTCGTGATCTGGGGTTGCAGCCTGCCCAGCTGTACAGTTGGCGCGCCCAGGCGCGGCGGCACGACCAGGACGATCAGGCACAACGCTTGGAGTTGGCCGAACATGCACGGCTCAAACG
>WNDX01000189.1 GCA_009914615.1 Herbaspirillum frisingense | reverse complement strand
TGCCTGCTGCCTGAACTCCAGGCTGAACTCCTGCCCCTTTCTGCCTGCCTTGCTCTTGGTCATCGTCCACCTCCTATTGCGATAGTTAATCGCTTATAGGGGTGTCCGTGAAACGGGGGCAAGATCAGTCGATGTGATCGCCTTCTCGCCGGTGGTCGAATCCGGCTGGGAAACCGTGCTGCGTGAAGCCAAGGCCGCCAAGATCCCGGTGATCCTGACCGACCGCGCCGTCAATGTTTCCGACAAGTCGCTGTACGTCACCTTCATCGGTTCGGACTTCGTGGAAGAAGGCCGCCGCGCCGGCCGCTGGCTGCAAGAGAAGGCCAAGACCCTGCCCGCCGGCGACATCAACATCGTCGAACTGCAAGGCACCGTCGGCTCGGCGCCGGCGATCGACCGCAAGGCCGGCTTCGAGGAAATCGTCAAGACCGACCCGCGCTTCAAGATCATCCGCTCGCAGACCGGTGATTTCACCCGCGCCAAGGGCAAGGAAGTGATGGAAGCCTTCCTCAAGGCCGACGCCAAGAAGATCAACGTGGTCTACGCGCATAACGACGACATGGCCATCGGCGCCATCCAGGCGATCGAGGAAGCCGGCATGAAGCCGGGCAAGGATATCCTGATCATTTCCATCGACGGCGTGAAGGGCGCGTTCGAGGCCATGATGGCCGGCAAGCTCAACGTCACCGTCGAGTGCAGCCCGCTGCTGGGTCCGCAGTTGATGCAGATCGCCAAGGATGTGAAGGCCGGCAAGGAAGTGCCCAAGCGCATTACCACCGAAGAAGGCGTGTTCCCGGCCGAAGTCGCGGCCAAGGAATTCCCCAACCGCAAGTATTGAAACTCGAGCGGCATGGCGTGTTGATGCCGTGGTTCCCATTTCCCGTCATCCCGGCGAAGGCCGGGATCCCGCGTCGTTCGCTGTGGCCTGACGGCTGCTGAACGATGCCGGGGCCTGACTTCGGTCAGGACGGCGGGCGATGGCGATGCAAACAGGTAGTGGTTGACATGGCCGCTGCATGGTTTGGCGGCGTGCGCGTGAGCCCTCCTCGCAGGAGATGCGATGACCATGGCTGTCGGGGCGCAGGCGCGTCCCATGCTGGAACTGAGCGGTATCCACAAGGCGTTCGCCGGCGTGAAAGCGCTGGCTGACGTCGGCTTGCGCTTGTACCCGGGGGAAGTGCATACCCTGATGGGGCAGAACGGCGCGGGCAAATCCACCCTGATCAAGGTCCTCACCGGCGTTTATGAGCCCGATAGCGGACGCATTGCGCTCAACGGCCAGGAAATATCCCCGTCGTCCACCCTGCAGGCGCAGGCGCTGGGCATCAGCACGGTCTATCAGGAAGTCAATCTGTGCCCGAACCTGTCGGTGGCCGAGAACATCTTCGTCGGTCGCTATCCGCGCCGCTTCGGCCGCATCGACTGGAAAGCGGTGCATGCCGAGTCGCGTCGTCTGCTGCAGCAGTTGCAGATCGAGATCGACGTCACCGCGCCATTGTCGTCCTACCCGCTGGCGATCCAGCAGATGGTGGCGATCTCGCGCGCGCTGTCGGTATCGGCCAAGGTGCTGATCCTCGACGAGCCGACTTCCAGCCTGGACGAAGCCGAAGTGCAGCAATTGTTCAAGGTGCTGCGCCGCCTGCGCGAGCAGGGCATGGCGATTCTCTTCGTCACCCACTTCCTGGATCAGACCTATGAGATTTCCGACCGCATCACCGTGCTGCGCAACGGCGTGCGCGAGGGGGAATATGCGGTCGCCGACCTGTCGCGGTTGGAACTGGTCAACAAGATGGTGGGCGAGCCCGCCGTCGATCACCGCAAGGTGGAAGCCGGCGCCGAGGCGCTGGCAAGCGAGCTGTCCGCCGATGAGAGGGACAAGGGCGAGGTCTTCCTCAGTGCGCAGGGCTTCGGGCGCAAGGGCATGCTGTCGCCGCAGGATCTGGAGATCCGGCGCGGTGAGGTGTTCGGCCTGTGCGGCCTGCTCGGCTCGGGCCGTACCGAGATGGCGCGCCTGCTGTTCGGCGCCGACCGCGCCGACAGCGGCGAGCTCAAGGTCGATGGCAGGAGCGTGAAGCTGAACGTGCCGCGCGATGCGATCGCGGCCGGCATCGGCTTCTGTTCGGAAGACCGCAAGAAGGAAGGTGCGATCCTGGAATTGTCGGTACGCGAAAACATCATCCTGGCCTTGCAGGCGCGCCAGGGCCTGTTCCGCGTGCTGCCGAAGAAACGCCAGAACCAGATCGCCGCCGATTACGTGAAATGGCTGGGTATCAAGACCGCCGACCTGGAGACGCCGATCGGCTCGCTCTCCGGCGGCAACCAGCAGAAGGCCTTGCTGGCGCGCTGGCTGGCCACCGATCCGGGCATGCTGATCCTGGATGAACCCACGCGCGGCATCGATGTGCGCGCCAAGCAGGAGATCATGGATTTCGTCATCGCGATGTGCCGCAAGGGCATGGCCATCTTGTTCATTTCTTCCGAGATCCCGGAAGTCCTGCGCTGCAGTGATCGCATGCTGGTGCTGCGCGACCGTCGCGCCTGCGGCCAGTACCGGCGCGGCGAGCTCGACGAGCAGTCGGTGCTGCAGGTGATCGCGGGAGACGCCGCATGAGTGCCTCCATGGATTCCAAACTGATACCCGATACCGCCGGCCAGGGCGGCGAACCCGCCTTGGTCGGGCTCATGCGTCATCCGCTGGTGCGTCCGCTGGCCGCGCTGGCGGCGCTGCTGCTGATCGACTTCTTCCTGGTGCCGGGATTCTTCCGGCTGGAGATCAAGGACGGCCACCTGTACGGTGCGCTGATCGATATCGTCAACCGCGCCGCGCCGCTGATGCTGGCGGCACTGGGGATGACGCTGGTGATCGCCACGCGCGGCGTCGATATCTCGGTGGGCGCGGTGGTGGCCATTTCCGGGGCGGTGGCGGCGATCCTGATCGGCGGCAAGATGGTGGTGGTCGATGGCACGCCGCAGTACGTCAGCAATGTGCCGATGATCTGGGCGCTGTGCGCGGCCATGGGGGCGGCATTGATCTGCGGCGCCTGGAACGGCCTGCTGGTGGCCGGCCTGGGCCTGCAGCCCATCATCGCCACGCTGATCCTGATGGTGGCCGGACGCGGGTTGGCCCAGCTGCTCACCGATGGCCAGATCGTCACGGTCTATTACAAGCCGTTCTTCTTCCTCGGCGGCGGCTACCTGTTCGGCCTGCCGTTCTCCCTCTACATTGCCGGGGCGATGTTCCTGCTGCTGGCGCTGCTGATGAAGAAGACCGCCTTGGGCCTGTTCATCCAGTCGGTCGGCATCAATCCGGTGGCCTCGCGGCTCGCCGGCATCCGCACCGCGGCGCTGATCTTCTTCGTCTATATGTTCTGCAGCGCCTGCGCCGGCCTGGCCGGGCTGATGATCGCCTCCAACATCAAGAGCGCCGACGCCAACAACGCCGGCCTGCTGCTGGAGCTGGACGCCATCCTGGCGGTGACGCTGGGCGGCACCTCGCTGGCCGGCGGCAAGTTCAGCCTGGTGGGCAGCGTGATCGGCGCGCTGATCATCCAGACCCTGACCTACACCATCTATTCGCTGGGCGTGCCGCCCGAGGTGAACATGGTGGTCAAGTCCATCGTGGTGTTCCTGGTCTGCCTGTCGCAGTCGCCGGAATTCCGTCGCATCTTTAAATCGGTCAAATCATGAACGTGATCCTTTCCCTGCGCCGCGCCTCCAACGCGCCCTGGTTCACCTCGCTGGTGACAGTGGCGCTGCTGATCATCATGCTGCTGGCGGGCGCGGCCGGCTATGACGGTTTTCTTTCGCCGCAGGTGATGCTGAACCTGCTGATCGATAACGCCTTCCTGCTGGTGGTGGCCATCGGCATGACCTTCGTGATCCTGTCCGGCGGCATCGATCTCTCGGTGGGCTCGGTGCTGGCGCTGACCACCATGGTCTCGGCCTGGCTGCTGCAAAGCTGGCACTGGCATCCGCTGCTGGTGATCGCCACGGTGCTGGCGCTGGGCGCGGCTTTCGGCGCGGCAATGGGGGCGCTGATCCATTACTTCAAGCTGCAGGCCTTCATCGTCACGCTGGCCGGCATGTTCCTGGCGCGCGGGCTGTGCTACCTGATCAGCATCAATTCCATCACCATCGACGAACCGCTGTTCACCGCCATGTCGCAGACGCGGCTGGAGTTCGGCGAACTGTTCATCTCGCCCAGCGTGGTGATCGCGCTGGCGATGCTGGCGTTGGCGATCTGGATCGCGCATTGCACGCGCTTCGGCCGCGCGGTGTATGCCATCGGCGACAACGAGCAGTCGGCCATGCTGATGGGCTTGCCGGTCGGGCGCACCAAGGTGCTGATCTACGCATTTAGCGGATTCTGCGCGGCGCTGGGCGGCGTGCTGTTCTCCTTTTACATGTTGTCCGGGTATGGCTTGCATGCGCAGGGCGCAGAGCTGGACGCGATCGCCGCCGTGGTGATCGGCGGCACGCTGCTCACCGGCGGCTACGGTTACGTGGCCGGCACATTGACCGGCGTGCTGATCCTGGGCGTGATCCAGACCCTGATCGCCTTCGACGGCACGCTCAGTTCCTGGTGGACCAAGATCTTCATCGGCGCGCTGCTGTTCGTGTTCTGCGTCGCGCAGCGCGTGATTTCGCTGGGGGCGCTGCGCGCCAAGTCCGTGCCATCGGCGAAAGCCGCGCCGGCCGGAGCTTGACGCAGATTTCTTCAGATAAGTTTAGATAACTTTACATAGAGGGAGTTATACCGAAAAACATATTCATTACGTTCAAAAAATCATTAGAAATGTATTGGTAAAGTCATTAATATAGAGGCCGCAAAACAGTACCCCTGCATGTAGTGCACGAAGACGTCACGGCGCTGTTCTGAAAATAACAACACGCCATTTATAAAACTGGAGACATACAGCATGAAAATCAAATCGGTATTGACCGGCCTGGCGCTCGGCCTCGGCGTAACCCTGATGTCCGTCAGCGCGCAAGTCAGTGCGCAGAGCAAGTCGCTGGTCGGCGTGGCCATGCCCACCAAATCCTCAGCCCGCTGGATCGCCGACGGCAACAACATGGTGAAGGTCCTGAAGGAAAAGGGCTATAACACCGACCTGCAATACGCGGAAGACGATATTCCCAACCAGCTGTCCCAGATCGAGAACATGCTGACCAAGGGCGCCAAGGTGCTGGTGATCGCCGCCATCGACGGCACCACCCTGACCGACGTGCTGCAGAAGGCAGCCGACAAGGGCGTCAAGGTCATCGCGTATGACCGCCTGATCCGCGGCTCCAAGAACGTTGACTACTACGCGACCTTCGACAACTTCCAGGTCGGCGTGCTGCAAGCGCAATCGCTGGAAAAGGCCCTGGGCCTGAAGGAAGGCAAGGGGCCGTTCAACATCGAACTGTTCGGTGGTTCCTCGGACGACAACAACGCCTTCTTCTTCTACAACGGCGCCATGTCGGTGCTCAAGCCCTACATCGACAGCGGCAAGCTGGTGGTGCGCTCCAAGCAGATGGGCATGGACAAGGTCGCGACCCTGCGCTGGGATCCGGCTACCGCCCAGGCCCGCATGGACAACCTGCTGTCGGCCTTCTACACCAACGCCAAGGTGAACGCGGTGCTGTCGCCGTATGACGGCCTGTCGATCGGTATCCTGTCGTCGCTGCGCGGCGTGGGCTACGGTACGCCGCAACAGCCGTTCCCGTACGTGTCGGGCCAGGATGCTGAAGTGCCGTCAGTCAAGTCCATCATCCGCGGCGAGCAGTATTCGACCATCTTCAAGGACACCCGCGAACTGGCCAAGGTCACCGTGGGCATGGTGGATGCGGTGCTGGGCGGCAAGCAGCCCCAGATCAACGACACCAAGACCTACAACAACGGCGTGAAGGTGGTGCCGTCCTTCCTGCTCAAGCCGGTCGTGGTGGACAAGTCCAACTGGAAGCCGATCCTGATCGACAGCGGCTACTACACCGAAGCCCAGGTCAAGTAAGCACTGGGGCGGGCGGCGATGACAGTAAAAAACAAGCGCCGCCCGCTGAATTTTCCGCAAGACGATCACTCATAAGAACAGCATGGTCCCGCCCTGTGCGGGACTATTACATTCAGGAAGTTGCGCCAGCTTGACGCGAGCCGCCATCCCGGCCCGGCGCCGCGGCGCAAGTGGACAGCAAACCCGGCCGTCCCGCCACCACAGGGCGCCGGCAGAAAAGAGGTCAGCATCATGAGCAACATTCTGGAAATGCGCGGCATCGAGAAGAGTTTCCCGGGTGTGAAGGCGTTGAACAACGTCAACCTGGCGGTGCGCGAAGGCGAGATCCACGCCATTGTCGGCGAGAACGGCGCCGGCAAATCGACGCTGATGAAGGTCCTCTCCGGCGTCTATCCCCATGGTTCCTATTCCGGCGATATCGTCTACAAGGGCGACGTGCGTTCCTTCAAGGACATCCGCGACAGCGAACACCTGGGCATCATCATCATCCACCAGGAGCTGGCCTTGGTGCCGCTGCTGTCGGTGATGGAAAACCTTTTCCTCGGCAACGAGCAGGCGCGCGGCGGCGTGATCGATTGGGAGCAGTCCTACGGCCGCGCCAAGGAACTGCTGAGCAAGGTGGGCCTGAAAGAGTCGCCGCTGACGCAAGTGGGCGACCTCGGCGTGGGCAAGCAGCAACTGATCGAGATCGCCAAGGCGCTCTCCAAGGAAGTGAAGCTGCTGATCCTGGACGAACCCACCGCCAGCCTGAATGAAAGCGACAGCGACGCCTTGCTGGAATTGCTGCTGGAACTGAAGACCCAGGGCATTTCCTCCATCCTGATCTCGCACAAGCTCAACGAAATTTCCAAGGTCGCCGATTCCATCACGGTGCTGCGTGACGGCTCCACGGTCGATACCTTCGACTGCCGCGCCGAACCGATCAGCGAAGACCGCATCATCCAGCACATGGTGGGCCGCGAGATGGCGGATCGCTATCCGCAGCGCGATCCCAAAATCGGCGACATCATCTTCGAAGTGCGCGACTGGCGCGTGCATCATTCCCTGCATACCGACCGCCTGGCGATCAAGGACGTCAACATGAGCGTGCGCGCCGGCGAGATCGTCGGCATCGCGGGCCTGATGGGCGCCGGCCGCACCGAGCTGGCCAAGAGCATCTTCGGTCGCGCCTACGGCAAGAAGATCACCGGTCAGGCTTTCCTGCATGGCAAGGAAGTCGATCTGTCCACCATCCAGAAGGCGATCTCGCACGGCATCGCTTACGTGACCGAAGACCGCAAGGGCGATGGCCTGGTGCTGGAAGAAGACATCAAGAAGAATATCTCGCTGGCCAACCTGGGCGGCGTGTCCGAGCGCACCGTGATCGACGAGGCGCAAGAATACAAGGTCGCGGCCGACTTCAAGAGCCAGATGCGTATCCGCTGTTCCAGCGTGCTGCAGAAGGTGGTCAACCTGTCCGGCGGCAACCAGCAGAAGGTGGTGCTTTCCAAGTGGCTGTTCTCGCAGCCGGAAGTGCTGATCCTGGACGAGCCGACCCGCGGCATCGACGTCGGCGCCAAGTTCGAGATCTACAACATCATCAGCAAGCTGGCTGCCGAGGGCAAGTGCATCATCATGATCTCGTCGGAAATGCCGGAGCTGCTGGGCATGTGCGACCGCATCTACGTGATGAACGAAGGCCAGTTCGTCGGCCAGTTCCAGCGCGAAGAAGCCAGCCAGGAAAGCATCATGCGCGCCATCATGCGCAACAAGCGCATCTGAAGCGCATCTGAAGCGAAATATAAGCCGGAGCCAAACCGGCGGCGGCAACCATAAAGACTAAGAGGCTGTTGCGAAATTATTTTAAAAGTTGTTTTAACCGGGTCCAGCAAATCAAGGCGCAAGCCAATGACAGGAAGGCTTCGTGGATATGAGCATAGCGTTCGTAACGAATCTTCAGGCGCCGAAACGAGTGCAGCC
>WNDX01000188.1 GCA_009914615.1 Herbaspirillum frisingense | reverse complement strand
GCCTACTTCGACCGGCTTGGGGTACCTCGGCTCTGTTGACCTCAACGACTCGAACCGCCCGGTGCGGACCCGCACGCCGGGTGGTGTGGGAGGGGATCGGCCAGGTTCTGGCCGCCCCTATCCCGATTTCACGCGCCTTCCTCAGTTGCGGCCCTGGCGCCCTAGCTTGCGCGCCAGCCAGCCCGCCGCCAGCACTTGCAGCAGCATGAATCCCGCCACCGCATTCCATCCCGAATGCTCCCAGAACCAGCCGCCCACCGAACCCAGGATGCTGCCGCCCAGGTAGTAAGCCAGCAGATACAGCGAGGCCGCGTGGCCCTTGCCGCTGGCCGCCATGCGACCGACCCAGCTGCTTGCTGCCGAGTGCGTGGTGAAGAAGCCGATGGTCAGGCACACGATGCCCGTGATCACCAGCGTGAGCGATGGCGTGCACGTGAGGAACAATCCGAGGCAAGAGATCGCGATGCCGGCCGCCACCAGCGGCGCGCGGCCGAAGCGGTCGGCCAGCGCGCCGGCCCAGGACGACGAGACGATGCCGAAGATATAGGCGCTGAAGATCAGGCCGGTGGCGGTCGCCGACAGCGAGAAGGGCGGGCTCATCAGGCGAAAGCCGGCGTAGTTGTACGAGGTGGCGAAGATGCCCATGGCCAGCGCGCCGATGCCGAACACCAGTGGCAGGCGGCCGTGGGAGAAATGGCTTTTCCACAGTGCGAGGTGATCGCCCATTTTCATCGCGCCATTGCGCACGAAGTTGCGCGACTTCGGCAGCAGCAGCACGAAGGCGATCGCCAGCAGCAGATCCAGTACGCCGATGGCCAGCATGGCGCTGCGCCAGCCGAAGGACTCGGCCATCATGCTCATCGCCACCCGGCCCATCATGCCGCCGAAGGCATTGCCGCTGACGTACAGGCCCATCGAAAAGCCCAGGCCGGCGTGGTCGATTTCTTCCGACAGGTAAGCCATCGCCACCGCCGGCACGCCGCCCAGCGCGAAACCTTCCAGCGCGCGCGCCGCCAGGATCATGTGCCAGGTCGGCGCCACCGCCGCCAGCAGGTTGCAGCAGGCGGCCACGGCCATGGAGGCGAACATCAGCTCCTTGCGGCCGTAGCGTTCCGAGGCGATGCCGGCCAGCAGCGGCTGCACGCAGTACAGCAGCGAGAACGTGGCGAAGCCCGAGCAGAACAGCGCCAGCGTGATGCGGCGATAGGCGGCCGAGCCGCGCACCGCGCCTTGCGCGGTCTGGGGTTTGGCGGCGGCAGCGGTGGAGCGCTGCGCCGCCTTGGCGGATTCGGAGAGGGACTGCATGACGGGCTTCCTTTTTGCGGCGCGCTGGAGGAGGGCGCGCCGTCTTCGTGAGGTATACCGCCAGTCTGGGAGAAATCGGCTATATTGTCCAATATATAGAACATCCTGACTCCATCTATAAAACAGATACCACCATGGAACTCCGTCATCTTCGTTATTTCCTCGCCGTCGCCGAACAGCTCAGCTTCACGCGTGCCGCCGAAAAGGTCGGCATCGGCCAGCCGCCGCTGTCGATGCAGATCAAGGCGCTGGAAGAGGAGGTCGGCGGCGCGCTGTTCTTGCGCACCTCGCATGGCGTGGAATTGTCGGAAGTCGGGCGGGTGTTCCTGCCGCATGCGCAGAAGGCCGTGGCTGACGCCGAGCAGGCGCTGCGCGCGGCGCAGCAGGCGGCCAGCGGCGAGGTGGGATTGCTGCGCATGGGTTTCACGTCGTCGGCGGTGTTTCATCCGCTGGTATCGCATTCGCTGCAGCAATTCCGCGAGCGCCACCCTCGCCTGGAAATCTCATTGAGCGAAGGCATCACCGAACAATTGCTGGCCGATATCGCCGGCTCGCAATTGGACGCGGCCTTCGTGCGTATCGTCACCATCCCCTCGGATGAACTGGGCGTGGTGGAACTGCCGGCCGAGAAACTGAAGGTGGCGTTGCCGCGTTCGCATCCGCTGGCGCGGCGCAAGTCGCTGCGGCTGGAAGACCTGGCGGCGGAGAAATTCATCATGGTCCCGCGCGGCAAGGGCTCGGCCCTGTATGACGGTATCTTCAATGCCTGCCAGGCGGCCGGCTTCGATCCGCAGGTGATCCAGCTGGCGCCGCAACTGACTTCGGCGATCAATCTGGTGGCGGCCGGCCTGGGCATCTCGATCGTGCCCGAGGCGATCGAACAGGTGCAGCTGGCGCAGGTGCGCTACATCGAGATCCGCGAACCGGCGCCGCGTGCGCAATTGTCGCTGGCCTATCATCGGCAATCGATCGCCGCCTCGCGCTTTGCCACCCATCTGCAACGCACGCTCAAGCGCGCCGGGACGGCGGCTGACAATAAAGAGTAGGGGAGAGTGGGGCGCCGGACGGCAGCCCCGCAGGCGCGGTTCAGCGGGTCTTGAACTGATCCAGCACCGAGTTGGCCTGTTCCAGGAAGGCCGTGGGGTATTCCTCCACCAGCCTTTCCAGCGCGGGAATCATGCGTTCCAGCGCGATGGTCAGCGCGATGTCGCTGATCTCTTCGCCCCACAGCACCTTTTGCACGAAGGCCGCGGGACCGATCTCGGAGATCAGGCGCATGCTCATGTGGCGTTCCAGGGTGTCGGTGCGCGGACCGAAGACTTCTTCGAAGATGCGGACGATGGCGTCTTCCAGCTGGACGCGGAAGGCGTGCACGTCGTCAATCAGTTCCTGCGGATCGACCGGCGCCGGCATCCGGCCGCTTTCGATCAGGCCGCTGGCTTCTTCGGCCATGCGGCTCAATTCCTGTACATGCAGCGTCAGCGCGCTGATCTCATCGATCAGCGTGCGCAGGCGCAGTTGCTGCGGCATGTCAGATTCGGCGGAACCCGCTGGAGTTGGATTCATATTCTTCTTGTTGCTCAGGTTGCGGTTCGGGCAGCGCCCGCGCAGCCTGGTTGAAGCAATCGTGCCGGCGAGACCGTTCCCGTACGCTTTTCTCGCCGCCCCCCGAACGCCGCCGTCCATGCAGACCGGTCCGGCCTCCCAGCCGGCGACAGCGATTTCTCGGCATTCGATAATAATTTCCACAAGGAAATAAATCGAAGTATAGTGCGGTGCAAAAATTTACGCATGAAAATTTTGGGCGGTTCAACGCAGAAGCCACAAAGATGGCCGTGATTATTGTCTAAATATCAAAAGAAAAGCGCATTGTTGCGCTTTTTTCCCCTGTTTTTATCCATCGCCAGTTCCTCGATTTGGAACATGTCTGAAAATTCGCAACATTCCTGCGCCAGCATCAGGATCGAGGAGATGAAACTGCTCTTGCGTTCGCTGCGGTACAGGGCGACGTAGGGGACGTCGGGCAGCTTGGGCGTGGTCTCGACGATTTCCAGCGTGCCGCCTTCGATCAGCGGGCGCAGCGGCTTGTAGGGCAGGTAGCTCACGCCCATGCCGGATACCGTCAGCCCGATCAGCGCCACCACGCTGCTGCAGGAGAGCGAATGGCCGGGGAAGATCGACTGCGACTTGATCCAGCGGTCATAGATGATGCCGGTACCCGATTTATTGCCCTGGGTGAGGATGGTGTACGAGGCCAGCTCGTGCATGCGCAGCGGCTGCTTGCGCTCGCCGATCAGGCCCGGGCGCGCCAGCCAGACGCTTTTCACCGCCGCCAGCGGCAGCGCCGAGAGGCCGGGTTCGGCGAAGGCGTCGGGGACGATGATGGCGTCCATCTCGTCGTTGAGCAGCTTGTCGCGCAGGTTCACGCTCAAGTCCACGTCGGGTTCGATCACCACGCGCGGGTAGTGCTGATGGATGCGCCTCACCAGGCGCGGCAGCCAGGTCATGGCAGTGAGTTCGGTCACGCCGATGCGCAGGCGCCGTTCGATCACCTCGGGTTTGCTGAACTGTTCGATGGCGATGTCGCGCTGTTCCAGCAGGCGGCGCGCGATCAGCAGCATTTCCTCCCCCTTTTCGGTCAGGCGCGCCTGGCGCTGCTCGCGGTCGAACAGCGGAGTGTCGAAGCTGGCTTCGAGCTCCTTGATGCGCTTGGAGACCGCCGATTGCGTGGTGTTGAGCTTGCGCGCCGCCGGCGCGAAACCGCCCAGGGTGGCGATCCAGTAGAGGGCTTCGAGTTGCTTGAACGAGAACATGGGCTTTCCTGATGGGCCGCGCTGAGGCCGGCGCCGATGGGCGCATTGTAGAGCAAGGCCTGGCCGCCGCCGCATCGCGCCGGCGCGCATCGGCGTGCAATCCCTTCCCGCGCTGCGTCATATTGCCGCTCTCCCGGCGCGGGGATCGCGCGCCTTATATAATGAGAATGCTTATCGATTCTCTTTTCCCATTTCCAAGCCATGCGATTGACAGAACTAGCCAGGGGCGTCTCCGCCATTGTTGACCACGTTGCCGATAGTCATGTCGCCGATGCCGTCGCCGGCCGCTTGCGCGATCTCGGCTTCGTCAGCGGCGAGCCGGTGCGCGTGGTGGCAACCGCGCCCTGGGGCGCCGACCCCATCCTGGTGCAGATCGGTTCCACCCGCTTCGCGCTGCGCCGCGCCGAAGCCGATCGCGTGCGCTTGCGCGCCGGAGCCGCATGATGGCGGGCGGGCTCAACATCGCCCTGGTGGGTAATCCCAATTGCGGCAAGACCGCGCTGTTCAACCAGTTGACCGGCGCGCGCCAGAAGGTCGCCAACTATGCCGGCGTCACCGTCGAGCGCAAATCCGGCAGCTTCACCGCGCCTTCCGGCCGTGCCATCCGCGTGGTCGATCTGCCCGGAACCTATAGCCTGCAGTCGGTCAGCCCCGATGAGCGCGTCACGCAAGCCGTGCTGCAAGGCCGCTACCCCGGCGAGGCGGTGCCGGATCTGATCGTCTGCGTGGCCGACGCCACCAACCTGCGCCTGCACCTGCGCTTCGTGCTGGAAGTGCGGCGCATCGGCCGCCCGATGGTGCTGGCATTGAACATGATGGATGCCGCCGCCCGCCGCGGCATCATCATCGACGTGCAGGCCCTGGCCAAGCGCCTGGGCATGCCCGTGATCGAAACCGTGGCCGTGAAGCGCGGCGGCGCGCGGGCGCTGGTGACTGCGATCGATTCGGCGCAACCGCCGGCGGCGGTGGCCGCATCCGCCGTGGAGGACCTGCACGCGGAAGTGCGCGCCATCCTGGCCGACACCGTGGTCATGCCCGCGCCGACCGACCGCCGCGACGACGCGATCGACCGTGTCGCGCTGCATCCGGTGTTCGGCGTGATCCTGCTGGCGCTGGTGATGTTCCTGGTGTTCCAGGCAGTGTATGCGATCGGCAAGCCGATGACCGACGCCATTGCCGACGGTTTCAGCGCGCTGGCCGGCATGGCCGGCGAATGGTTGCCGGAAGGGCCGCTGCGCGGCCTGGTGTCGGATGGCTTGCTGTCCGGCCTGGGCACGGTGCTGGGTTTCCTGCCGCAGATCCTGGTGCTGTTCTTCTTCATCCTGGTGCTGGAAGAGTCCGGCTACCTGCCGCGCGCCGCCTTCCTGCTGGACCGGCTGATGGTGTCGGTGGGCCTCTCCGGGCGCTCCTTCATTCCGCTGTTGTCCAGCTTTGCCTGCGCCATTCCCGGCATCATGGGCACGCGCAGCATCACCGATCCGCGCGACCGCCTGGCCACCATCCTGGTGGCGCCGCTGATGACCTGCTCGGCGCGCCTGCCGGTGTATGCGCTGCTGATCGGTGCTTTCATTCCGCATCGCCCGGTGCTGGGCATCTTCAACCTGCAAGGCATGGCGCTGTTTTGCCTGTACGTGGCCGGCATCGGCGCTGCCATGTTCGTGGCCTGGATCGCCAAGCGCATCCGCCGTTCCAGCCAGGAGCGCGCGCTGCTGATGGAATTGCCGGCATATCGCCTGCCGAAATGGCGCGATGTCGGCATCGGTCTGTGGGAGCGCGGCGCCATTTTCCTCAAGCGCCTGACCGGCGTGATGCTGGCGCTGACCGTGCTGATGTGGGCCATCTGCACCTTCCCGGCGCCGCCGGCCGGCGCCACCGAGGCGGCCATCGATTATTCGCTGGCCGGCCATATTGGTCACACGCTGCAATACCTGTTCGCGCCGCTGGGCTTCAACTGGCAGATCAGCCTGTCGCTGATTCCCGCGTTCGCCGCGCGCGAGACCGCGGTCGCCACGCTGGCGACGGTCTATGCGGTGGGCGGCGATGAAGGCGCGGCGCTGCAACAGGCGCTGGCCGCGCATATCTCGCTGGCCAGCGCGCTGTCGCTGATGGTGTGGTTCGCCTTCGCGCCGCAGTGCATGTCCACGCTGGCCATCATCCGCCGCGAGACGCAGTCCTGGCGCATGGTGGCGCTGTCGTTCGGCTACATGTTCGTGCTGGCGTATGCGGCGTCGTTCGTCACCTATCGCATTGCGGAGTGGCTGGCATGAGCGCGCTGTGGTGGCAATACGCGATCGTCGCCGTGCTGGTCGCGGCCAGCGTGCTGTACATGGTGCGCAAGCTGGCGCCGGCGGCGACGTGGCGCTGGCAGGCGCTGGGACGGCGCCTGTTGCCGCCGGTCGCTTCCGGCGGCTGCGGTGGCGGCGCCTGCGACGGTTGCGGCGATGCGGGCGATGCCCAGCCGCCGCTGGAACAGAAAATCAGCTTCCATCGCCGTCGCTGAGGCGCGCGCCTCCTTTCCCTTTCCCCTTTTTTTCCTCCCTGCCGATGCATGCCGTGGGAAGTCGCTCCCGGCAGGCGGGAGCGCCCGCGCATGCACCATTTAATTCGATGACGGAGCAACAACAGATGCGTAAAAGCGATCATTTCTCATCATTAAATATCGCTTTTTTTACCTTTTCATCGCTCCTATGATGCGGCCATTCACCAGAACTCATTTCACGTCTATCGATGAAATGAGTTCCAACAAAAACGCATCGAGGAGATCAACATGGCGGCTGCTGCCTCCGTTTCCGTTTCGCCCTTCCAGATCAATCCCGCACCCGCCCCGGCACCGGCCGCGATCATCGCCGCCCTGCAGGAGATCGTGGTGTCGCATCTCTCCGATAACCTGCAACGCCTGTGCGGCATGGGCGGGCTGCAACGCATCCATCGCGGCAAGAAACTGGTCGGCACCGCCGTCACGGTCAAGACCCGTCCCGGCGACAACCTGCTGATCTACAAGGCGCTGATGATGATGCAGCCTGGCCACGTGCTGGTGGTCGACGGCGGCGGCGAGACCAGCAACGCCCTGGTCGGCGAGCTGATCATGCTGTACGCCCAGCAGCGCGGCTGCGCCGGCTTCGTGCTGGATTCCGCGGTGCGCGACACGGCCGCCTTCCACGAGGCCGATTTCCCTTGCTACGCGCGCGCCGTGTCACACCGCGGCCCGTACAAGAACGGTCCCGGCCACATCAACGTGCCGGTCACCATCGGTGGCCAGGTGGTGCATCCGGGCGACCTGGTGGTGGGCGACGAAGACGGCCTGGTGTGCTTCCCGCAAGCCCAGGCCGATGCGCTGATCGCAGCAGCCCGCAAGACCCAGGCCTACGAAGACGGCATCAAGGCCGAGATCGCCAACGGCCGCGTCGAGCAGGAATGGCTGGCGCGCGTGCTCACGCCCTTCGGCTTGTAAGCCGTTCTCGCCGCGCCCGAGTTTTCATCCCACCGGAGTTAGCATTGGATTCCCGACTTGCCCATCGGCTTGACAGCGTCAAGCCTTCGCCCAGCATGGCCGCCAAGGCCCGCGTCGACGGCCTGCGCGCCGAAGGCCGCAGCATCGTCGATTTCACCATCGGCGAGCCCGATTTCGCCACGCCGGCGCACATCGTCGAAGCCGGCGCCGCCGCGCTGGCCGCCGGCCACACGCGCTACACCGCGGCCACCGGCACGCCGGCGCTGCGCCGCGCGATCGCCGACAAGCTGCATTGATCTTGCCCCTGATTTACGGACACCTATCTAAGCGACATTGGCCAGCTCGTACTGCTCTGGGCTGAGGTAGCCCAGGGTCGAGTGCAGCCGGATCCGATTGTAGTCAACCTCAATGTAGTCAAA
>WNDX01000187.1 GCA_009914615.1 Herbaspirillum frisingense | reverse complement strand
GTTTGACTACATTGAGGTTGACTACAATCGGATCCGGCTGCACTCGACCCTGGGCTACCTCAGCCCAGAGCAGTACGAGCTGGCCAATGTCGCTTAGATAGGTGTCCGTAAATCAGGGGCAAGATCACTCCTTTAAAAAACGCCACGGCGGCGACTCGTCAGCAACAACGAGAATTCATCGATCGTCAGCGGCCCCAAGCCTGCTCCATCCGACGAGGATGCCAAAGGATCGATCTGCCGGGTGGTACCTGCGATTACCAGTCCAAGTCGGCCACATCGGCACCAGGCGATCCCGTCACACTCTTAGCCACGATGAAACTCACTATATCAAGGACGCAGTTTTCGAATGACATGCCGAGATGCGCGTTGACCTTGGGCTGAATCCTAAATAAAAAAGGGATTCCGATCTCTCGGAATCCCTTTCTGGTACTGGTGGCCCCCCCGTGAGTCGAACACGGCACCAACGGATTATGAGTCCGCTGCTCTAACCAAGCATGAGCTAGGGGGCCAAAAAATCAGCCGGCGATTTTAACATCGCCGGCTGATCGTGACACCCTTTGAATCAATTCCCTTCCAGGAAACTCTTCAGCTTGTCGGAGCGCGAAGGATGGCGCAGTTTGCGCAGTGCCTTGGCTTCGATCTGGCGGATACGCTCGCGGGTGACGTCGAACTGCTTGCCGACTTCTTCCAGCGTGTGGTCGGTGGACATTTCGATGCCGAAGCGCATGCGCAGCACCTTGGCTTCACGCGGGGTGAGCGAGTCCAGGATATCCTTGACCACACCACGCATCGAAGCGTGCAGCGCCGCGTCGGCCGGAGCCAACGTGTTGTTGTCTTCGATGAAGTCGCCCAGGTGCGAATCGTCGTCGTCGCCGATCGGGGTTTCCATGGAGATCGGTTCCTTGGCGATCTTCATGATCTTGCGGATCTTGTCTTCCGGCATTTCCATCTTGATCGCCAGCGTTGCCGGATCCGGCTCGGCGCCGGTTTCCTGCAGGATCTGGCGCGAGATGCGGTTCATCTTGTTGATGGTTTCGATCATGTGCACCGGAATACGGATGGTGCGCGCCTGGTCGGCGATGGAGCGGGTGATCGCCTGACGGATCCACCAGGTCGCGTAGGTCGAGAACTTGTAGCCGCGACGGTATTCGAACTTGTCCACGGCCTTCATCAGACCGATGTTGCCTTCCTGGATCAGGTCCAGGAATTGCAGGCCGCGGTTGGTGTACTTCTTCGCGATGGAGATCACCAGACGCAGGTTGGCCTCGGTCATTTCGCGCTTGGCCATGCGCGCCTTCTTCTCGCCGGCGCCCATCTTCTTGTTGATGGCGCGCAGGTCTTGCAGCGGCAGCACGACGCGCGCCTGCAGGTCGATCAGCTTCTGCTGCAGTTCCTTGATGGCGGGCACGTTACGGCTGAGCACGGTGCTGTAGTCGTGGTTGGCGGCGACTTCGCCGTCCACCCAGTCCAGGTTCACTTCATTGCCGGGGAAGACCTTGATGAAGTGGGTGCGCGGCATGTTGCACTTGTTGACCGCGACGTCCAGGATCTGGCGCTCGACCGAGCGCACTTCTTCCACTTGCGCGCGCAGCGTGTCGCACAGCTTCTCGACGATCTTGGCGGTGAAGCGGATGCCCAGCAACTCGTTGGAAATGATTTCCTGCGCCTTGACGTAAGGCTTGGAGTTGTAGCCTTCCTTTTCGAAGGCCTTGCGCATGTTTTCGAATTGCTGGCCGATGACGCCGAACTTGGACAGCGCATCGCGCTTCAGCTGCTCCAGCTGCTCGGCGGAGAAGCCGGCTGCACCGCCGCTGCTGCTCTCGCCTTCCTCTTCTTCGTCTTCCTCCTCGTCGTCTTCTTCCTCGTCGTCCTCTTCATCGGAGTCGGAAGCAGCTTCGACCTGCTGTTCGCTTTCATTGGGATCAACCAGGCCATCGACGATTTCATCGACCTTGATCTCATCCTTGGAGATGCGATCGGCCGCGACCAGGATCTCGGCGATCGTGGTCGGGCAGGCGGAGATCGCCTGGATCATGTCCTTCAGGCCGTCTTCGATACGCTTGGCGATTTCAATTTCGCCTTCGCGGGTCAGCAGTTCGACCGAGCCCATTTCGCGCATGTACATGCGGACCGGGTCGGTGGTGCGGCCGAAATCGGAATCCACGGTGGACAGCGCCGCTTCGGCCGCGGCTTCCGCGTCATCGTCGCTGGCCACGTTGGCCACGTTGTCCGACAGCAGCAGGGTTTCGGCGTCGGGAGCGTGCTCGTAGACCGAGATGCCCATGTCGCTGAAGGTGCCGATGATGCCTTCGATCGCTTCCGGATCGACGATGTTTTCCGGCAGGTGGTCGTTGATTTCCGAGAACGTCAGGAAACCACGTTCCTTGCCCAGCTTGATCAGGGTCTTGAGCTTCTGGCGACGGCGTTCCAGTTCTTCTTCGCTGGCTTCGGTGTCGGACGAGAAGGCGTCCTTCAGCAGGGCCTTTTCCTTGGCCTTGCGGTCCTTGGCCTTGGCCTTGTCCACGGCCTTCAGTTCGGCGCGCTCGACGGCATTGAGCGCGGCGACTTCGTCGCTCTCCGGCTGGAATTCCTTCGGCTTGCGGCCACGGCGGCCCGGCACCTTGACGCTCGGCAGCACATAGCCGGACGTGTCGATGGCTGCCAGCGCAGCGGCATCAGTGGTTTGGCTTACGCTCGACGATGCAGTCGCGCTGACGTCTTTGCCATCGGCCTCGGCTGCTTTGTTGGTCGGCTTGGCGGTCTTGGTTTCGGGTTTCTTGGTGGTCACGGAAGTCTTCGATTTCACAGAAACCGCTTGTTCGGCGGCTTGAGGTAACTTTTTGGCGGGCGTTGCAGTCGCCTTGGGCACTGCGGCGCGGGCCGGCTTGGCGGGAGCTGTTTGGGCTACCGCTTTTTTCGGCGTCGCTGCTGCAGTCTTTGCCGTCGGTTTTACGGTATTGGCCGCGGCCGCAGTCGTCTTGACTGCAGGTTTGGCGGCCACCGTCTTGGGGGGCTTGGCAATAGCGGTCGATTTTACCGCCGTTGCCGCTTTGCTGCTCTTTGCGGGCGTTGCTGGAGTTTTTGCAGGTTTCTTCATTGCATTTGCCATAGAATCAACTGCCAATTGAGAATTCACTCATTGCGCCAATCAAATCATGCTAATGATGCAACTCCGGCACCGGTTACCCGGTAGACTCCGGCTGCACGCGCAACGTTCTTTTTTGTCTGTCGGCCCATCGATCGCGGAAAGCGGGCAGTTTCGCCATTCCGTATCCGGTCTGCGGTTGCGCCGCATGCCGGCATCGCGCTCCCGGTGTTTCGAGAGTCCGATGCATGAAGCCGCAGGGTGAGGATGCAAGAGCCATCCGGCGGAACTAAAGCCTTACAGTATAGCACAGATGGGGCTCTTTTCTTCCCGATCAAGCCGTGAAAACCGCCTATCGGCCGGGTAAATCACGGCAATTTGCCTCGCTTTACTGTTCTTGCCGGTTTCCTTTGCACGTCTCCCGGAACGGGCGGCCGCATTCCAGCCGCAGCCGCCCGTTCCGCCCTCCTTTGCGCGCCGGCCTCCCCGGGAGCGGCGCATTGTTCAGCTTGCGACCGCCACGCCTGTCTGGCGCTTGAGCACTTCCTTGTGCTGCATCAGCTCACGGTAGCGGTTGCGTTCATCTTCGGTACGCAGGTTGGAGGTCACCAAGGCCTGCATTTCCTCCTCGATCGCGCGGATCTTGCTCTGCCGTATGGCGCCGAGCATTTCGGCCCGCACGGCGTCGAATTCGGATTCGGTCTCGGACGCGATCTCGGCGATCATCGAGTCGAACTCCGGCCCGGCTTCGCGCAAATGCTCGACCAGGCTGGCGAAATTGGCTTGCTCGCCCATGCTCTGCGCCACACCCACCAGATGCGCCAGCATCTCGGCGCGGTCGGGCGCAATACTGGCGACGGCCTGCAGCGCTTCGGCATCCAGCTCGGCGCCCAGTTGCGGATGCGCCACCAGCAGACGCATGATCTGGCGCTCCAACCCGGCCGGCGCGGTGCGCTTGGCGCGCGGCGGCGCGGCCTTGACGCGCGCCACCGGCTTCTCCAGCTCGAATAATGCTTCAAGCTCCGCCGGGGTTGACTGCGTCGCCTGCGCCACGCTGCGCACGATCTGCAGCCGCAGCGACGAAGCCGGCAGCGCCTGCAGCATGGGTTTGGCCGCAAACTGCGCGTGGGCGCGGCCTTCCGACGTCCGCAAATCGTTTTCGCCGATGATTTCCTTGAGCAAAAACTGCGACAGCGGCATCGCTTCGCGGATCTGCTCTTCGAACGCCGGCGCGCCCATCTCGCGTACGTAACTGTCAGGATCGTGCTCCTTCGGCAGGAACAGGAACTTGATGGTCTTGTTGTCCGACGCGTGCGGCAGACAAGCCTCCAGCGCGCGGCGCGCGGCGCGGCGGCCGGCGTTGTCGCCGTCGAAGCTGAAGATCACCTGATCGGTCTGACGCAACAGCTTTTGCACGTGGATCGGCGTGCAAGCCGTGCCCAGCGTGGCCACCGCCTGCGGGAAGCCCAGCTGCGCCAGCGCCACCACATCCATATAGCCTTCGGTCACCAGCGCATAGCCAGCTTCGCGGATCGCCTGCCGGGCTTCGAACAGCCCGTACAGTTCGCTACCCTTCTGAAATAACGGCGTTTCCGGCGAGTTCAAGTATTTGGGCTCGCCGCCATCCATCACCCGGCCGCCGAAACCGATGACCTGGCCCTTGGTATTGCGGATGGGGAACATCACGCGTCCGCGGAAACGGTCGTAGCGCTTGCGATGACCGCCACCCTCGTCGGCGCTCTTGTCGATCACCAGGCCTGATTCGACCAGGGCCTCGTTCTCATAGTCGCCGAAGACCTGGCGCAGGCTGTCCCATTCATCGGGCGAATAGCCCAGGCCGAAGCGCGCGGCGATCTCGCCGGTCAGGCCGCGCCCCTTCAGGTAGGCGATGGCCGGCTGCGCGGCGCGCAGCTGCTGGCGGTAGAAATCATTGGCGCGCGACATGACGTCGGACAGCGCCATGCTCTTGGCTTGCTTCTCCTGGCGCTGGGCCAGCGGGATATTGTCTTCGCGCTCGGGCACCACCATGCCCACGTTCTGGGCCAGATCCTTGACCGCTTCCACGAACCCCATGCCCGAATACTCGATCAGGAAACTGATCGCCGTGCCATGCGCGCCGCAGCCGAAGCAGTGATAGAACTGCTTGGTCGGGCTGACGGTGAAGCTGGGGGATTTCTCGTTATGGAAGGGGCACAGGCCCATGAAGTTGGCACCGCCCTTTTTCAGCTGCACGTAGCGTCCCACCACATCGACGATATCGACGCGGTTGAGCAGATCCTGGATGAACGACTGTGGAATCACCTTGGCGGAACGGGTACGTGCAGCAAAAAACGGATCAGGATGCCAACGCTGCCTTGACCAGCGCGGACACCGCGGTCATGTCGGCGCGACCGGCCAGCTTGGGCTTGAGCACGCCCATTACCTTGCCCATGTCTTGCGGGCCGGCGGCGCCGGTAGCGGCCACGGCGGCCTGCACCTCGGCCTTGATCTCGGCTTCGGAGAGTGCCGCCGGCATATAGGTTTCCAACACGACCAGCTCGGCTTTCTCGATATCGGCCAGATCCTGGCGGCCGCCGGCTTCGAACTGGGAGATGGAATCCTTGCGCTGCTTGACCATCTTGTCGATGATGGCCAGCACATGGGTGTCGGTCAGTTCGATGCGCTCATCGACTTCCTTTTGCTTCATCGCGGCCGTCAGCAGACGGATGGTGCCCAGCTTGCCCATTTCCTTGGCGCGCATGGCGGCTTTCATGTCTTCCGTGATTTGCTCTTTCAAACCCATTAGGTACTCCGAGATGATGTGGATGATCTGTTCTGGTCGTCGCTGCGGCAGCCGGATGGCTGGCAAGGCACGCTCGGGCGGATGCCGATGTTGCCGATCCTTAAGATCGTAGAACATAGATGGGCTTATCGCCAGTCCGAAACACCGCCTTCCGACCTCATATGCGGCCCGGACGGCATAAAACCAGCCCGGCGGGAAAGCAGAAAAACGATTTCGGCGAAAAATGCGAAAACCCGCTGCGGACCAACACCGGAGCGGGTTTACACATCGGCCGCACGAGCGCGCGGCGAGAAATTCTTAGTACAGCTTCTTCGGCAGTTGTTGGCTGCGGATGCGCTTGTAGTGACGCTTCACGGCAGCTGCCAGCTTGCGCTTGCGCTCAGCGGTCGGCTTTTCGTAAAACTCGCGCGCGCGCAGTTCGGTCAGCAGACCGGTCTTTTCAATGGTGCGCTTGAAGCGACGCATTGCAACTTCGAACGGCTCGTTTTCTTTAACGCGAATAGTGGTCATGTAAATTCAAACCAAAAAGGTTAGGCTGGATTAGCAAAGAAAATGATTCTAGCAGATGCGGTACCCGATTGGAAGGCCAAACGTGGCATTTTTTCCACCGACAGGCAAAAATCCGGATAAGAATCAATCACTTATCAAGGGCAAGCTGAAGCAGTGCCTGAACTGTGCCTAGTCAGTGTCGCAATCTTGCTAGACCGACAAGCCCGCCGCCACGCCCGAGGCCCAGGCCCACTGGAAGTTGTAGCCGCCCAACCAGCCGGTGACGTCCATGGCTTCGCCGATGAAGTGCAGGCCCGGCACCTTGTTGGCCATCATGGTCTGCTGCGACAACTCGCGGGTATCCACGCCACCCCGCGTCACCTCGGCCTTGCGGTAGCCTTCCGAACCGCTGGGCACGATCACCCAGCGGTTGAGCGAATCGCCCAGCTTGCGCAGCGACTTGTCCGGCATGTCGGCAATACGCGCGCCGGCGTCGAAACCGTTGACCTTGAGCCAGCCCTCGGCCAGCCGGTTGGGCAGCCATTGCGCCAGGATATTGCCGAGGTTTTTCTTGATCGTGCCCTTGCCTTCGATCAGCCCATCGGCCACGTCCACTTCCGGCAACAGGTTCAGCGTCAGCGGCGCCCCGGGACGCCAGAAGCTGGAAATCTGCAGGATCGCCGGGCCGGACAGCCCGCGGTGGGTAAACAGCAGGTCTTCCAGAAAGAAGCCGCGTTCTTTCTTGGCGCCGGTCTCCACCTCCACCTGCAGCGCGATGCCGGCCAGTTCGACCAAGGACTGCCAAGCCTTGCCATCGAAGGTCAGCGGCACCAGGCCGGGGCGCGGCTCGATCAGCGCGAGATCGAATTGCCTGGCGATGCGGTAGGCGAAATCGGTGGCGCCGATCTTGGGAATCGACAGGCCACCGGTGGCGATCACCAGGCTGGAGGCCAGGAGCTCGCCGGCGCTGGTGGCAATGCGGAACAGCTCGCCGCTCTTGCCCACCTCCTGTACGCCGCAAGGCGCGCGCCAGCTGACATTGCCGAGCTCGCACTCGGCCTTGAGCATGGCGATGATGTCTTCGGCCGAGTCATCGCAGAACAATTGGCCCTTGTGCTTTTCGTGATAGCCGATGCGATGGCGCTTGACCAGGCCGATGAAGTCTTGCGGCGTATAGCGCGACAAGGCGCTGCGGCAGAAATGGGGATTCTGCGACAGGTAATTCTGCGGCCCGGCGCCGACGTTGGTGAAATTGCAGCGGCCGCCGCCGGAGATGCGGATCTTCTCGGCCAGCCGCGAGGCATGGTCGATCAACACCACACGGCGTCCGCGCTGGCCCGCCACGGCGGCGCACATCATGCCCGCCGCGCCCGAGCCGATCACGGCGACATCGAATTGTCTGGAACTGCTCATGCTTCCTCCGGCACGCATCTCGGATGCACCCGAGGCCGCTTCAAAGCCGTGATTGTCGGCGATCCTGGCCTGCAAAGACAAGCGCCGCGAATGCCGCGACCACAAAGCAGGCGCGCCATCGGGATAGGGGCGGCCAGAACCTGGCCGATCCCCTCCCACACCACCCGGCGTGCGGGTCCGCACCGGGCGGTTCGAGTCGTTGAGGTCAACAGAGCCGAGGTACCCCAAGCCGGTCGAAGTAGGC
>WNDX01000186.1 GCA_009914615.1 Herbaspirillum frisingense | reverse complement strand
CCACCATCGTCCCCACGGCTCGCTTGGCCATCTGACCCCAAGTGAGTTCGTCCAAAAGTGGTCAGTGAAACCCAAAGAGGCAGCTCCTCTCTAGTTCTAAACTGTCCAACTTCCGGGGGCAGGTCAGATCCATTGCCCGATTCAATGTCGTGCGAAACGGAAAGGATGACGACCGATTTATTGCCTAATTCGGCGACGCTTGCGTCCTCGTGTACCTGAGTCCCGGCGCAGGCAGAGAGCAGCAGGGGCAGGGCGAGGAGGCACAGGGAGGCTATTTTTCTCATTTTTCAGGGCGCTGTTCGTGGTGAGCGGCATGCCGGTAGCCGAATGCAAGAGCCGATCCTCGTTCCTGGCTGGTTTCCTTCCTGAGGGAGGAGATCATCAGCTTGGCATGTCCTTTGCTGGTCGAGGAGCCGACATGGTCTCATATCAGGCGCACCGATCACAATGATGTCGCTCATTTCAGATGTCCCCGGAGCGGATGGCGATTCCGACTTGCTACGGGACAAGCTCACGCTCCTTCTCGACTCCACCGGCGAAGGCATCTACGGCATCGACCTCGAAGGCCATTGCACCTTCATCAATCGCGCCGGGGCCGACATGCTGGGCTACCGCGTGGAACAGGTGCTGGGCCGGAACATGCATGACCTGGCGCATCACAGCCACGAGCACGGCGGCCATTATCCCGAGGAGGAATGCCCGATCCTGAAGGCTTTCCGCAAGGGCGAGTCGTGCCGGGTGGATCAGGAGGTGTTCTGGCGCGCCGATGGCACCTTCTTTCCAGTGGAGTATTCCTCTTACCAGATCGTCGATGGCGGGCAGGTGCGCGGGGCGGTGATCACGTTCAGCGATATTTCCAAGCGGCGCTTGGCCGAGGAGCAGTTGCAGCGCGCCAAGGCGGAGCTGGAGCTGCGCGTGGTCGAGCGCACGCGCGAGCTGTCGGCGGCGCTCAGGCAGGTGCGCCAGTTGTCGGCGCACGCGCATTCGGTGCGCGAGGATGAGCGCACCCGCATCGCGCGCGAGATCCACGACGAGCTGGGCAGCCTGCTGGTGGCGCTCAAGCTGGATGTGAACTGGATGGCCAATCGCGTGGCCGACCGCGAGCCGGTGGCGCGCAAGTGCGAGGCGATGAACCGGCTGATCGAGGCGGCGGTGGACAATGTGGGCCGCATCATTACCGATCTGCGCCCCAGCATCCTCGACCATCAGGGCCTGATCGCGGCGCTGGAATGGCAGGTGCAGGAATTCTCCGAAGCGACCGAGCTTCCTTGCGAGGTGGAGTTCGATGTCGCGGAGCAAGCCTTCGTCCCCGACGGCGCCAAGGCGACCGCGGCGTTCCGTATCTTCCAGGAAATGCTGTCCAACGTGGCGCGCCACGCGCAGGCCAGCCAGGTGCGCATCGTGGTGCGGCTTACGCCGGCGGAGCTGGTGATGGAGGTGGAAGACAACGGCGTGGGCGCCGCGCGCGATGCGCTGGAGGCATCGACTTCCTATGGCGTGATGGGCATGCGCGAGCGCGCGCTGCACTTCGGTGGCGCGCTGAGCATCGCTGGTGCGCGTTTTGCACCAGATGGCGGCGCCCAAGGCGGCCCGGGCACGCTGGTCTGCCTGCGGTTGCCGCTATCCAATCGCATTTGATGGCAGAGTCGCAAGACCTGCGAGACAGACAAGAATCCAACGATGAACGCGACCACCGACTCCATCCGTATCCTGCTGTGCGACGACCACCGCATCGTGCGCGAGGGCTTGAAGCAGATCCTGGCCGATACGCCCGACATCGAGGTGGCGGCCGAATGTGCCAGCGGGCCGGAGGTGATGCACAAGGCGCGGGTCGAGGCGATCGACCTGGTGCTGCTGGACATCGCCATTCCGCAGCAGGACGGCCTGGACGTGCTGCGCCAGATCAAGCAGGAGATGCCGCGGCTGCCGGTGCTGATGTTGTCCACCTATCCCGAGAAACAGTATGCGGCGCGCTGCTACAAGCTGGGCGCGGCCGGCTACCTGAACAAGAGCGCCGATACCGAGCAACTGGTGGCGGCGATCCGCAAGGCCGCCGGCGGCGGCGTGTATGTCAGTGCGCAGATGGCGGAGACGCTGGCTTCCGAACTGAGCGCGCGCGCGTCCTCGCATGAACGGCCGCCGCACGAGAACCTGTCGCACCGCGAATACCAGGTGTTCCAACTGATCACCGCCGGGCGCAGCGTCAAGGAGATCGCCGACCAGTTGGAACTGAGCCCCAATACGGTGAGCACTTATCGCGGGCGCATCCTGGAAAAGACCGGAGCCTCCAATGATGTGGGCATCGCGATGTATGCGGTGCGGCATCAACTGATGCCGATGTAGCCGCCATTGCGGTTTCCGCGCCTTCGTGGCGGGTTCTTCCGGAAGGCGGCAGCAGCATCCCGTCTCCGAGGCAGGCCGGGATCCAGTGGCGTCATCCGCCGCCTGGCGCCTTGACGACACTGGGTCCTGACTTTCGTCAGGACGACAGCCGTTGGTTGCCAAATGCCTTCGCTGCTTGTGGTCAGGACACGGGCATTGGCTGGCAAGCCCCCCGTTGCTCCCTTTTCCTGATCCTCTTGTTCCTGATCCTCTTGTTCTTGTAGTTGAATCACTACAAGGCGTCGTCACAGGATGACGCTATTTCCCCCGCTGGCAAATCCCTTGCACACCTTGGATGGCATCGCAGCAAGCCACCTCAAACTCACCAAACGGGGGAATCATGCCGAAAGCACCAGAACAGAACATCTTTCATACCTATGACGCCGAGCGCGCCGGGACCGGCTGCTCGTGCGGCCGCCACGGCAGCCAGCGCCAGCACGACGACGAGGAAGTCACACAGGAAGCGTTGCGCGCCAGGCGGGCGCTGGACGTCGAAGCGCTCACCGAGGACGTGGTGGAAGAGTCGCTGATGCGTGCGTTGTTTGCGCGCATGGCCGAGCGTCGCGACTTCTTGCGCGCCGTGGGCAAGAACACCGCGCGCGCGGCCATCGCCAGCGTGCTGCCGCTGGGCGCGCTGCAGGCGATGGCGCAGGAGAAGAACGGCGCGCTGGAGAAAAAGGATCTCAAGATCGGCTTCATCGCCATCACCTGTGCGGCGCCGCTGATCATGGCCGATCCGCTGGGTTTCTATCGCAAGCAGGGATTGAACGTGTCGCTGAACAAGACGGCCGGCTGGGCGCTGATCCGCGACAAGATGATCAACAAGGAACATGACGCCTCGCATTTCCTGTCGCCGATGCCCATCGCCATGTCCATGGGCGTGGGCAGCAATACGGTGCAGATGCGCGTGGCCACCATCCAGAACATCAACGGCCAGGCCATCACGCTGCACACCAAGCACAAGGACAAGCGCGATCCCAGGCAGTGGAAGGGCTTCAAGTTCGCGGTGCCGTTCGAGTACTCGATGCACAATTTCCTGCTGCGCTATTACCTGGCCGAGAACGGTATCGATCCCGATCGCGACGTGCAGATCCGCGTCACGCCGCCGCCCGAGATGGTGGCCAACCTGCGTGCCGGCAACATCGATGGCTTCCTCGGTCCCGATCCCTTCAACCAGCGCGCGGTGTATGACGAGGTCGGTTTCATCCACCTCCTCTCCAAGGAAATCTGGGACGGCCATCCTTGCTGCGCCTTCGGCGCCTCGGAAGAGTTCGTCAAGCAGAATCCCAATACCTTTGCCGCGCTGTTCCGTTCGGTGCTGACCGCGGCCGCGATGGCGCGCGATCCGGCCAACCGTTCGCTGGTGGCCAAGGTGATCTCGCCGGCCGCCTATCTGAACCAGCCGGAGACGGTGGTGGAGCAGGTGCTGACCGGCCGCTTCGCCGACGGCCTGGGCAATGTCAAGAACGTACCGGGCCGCGCCGACTTCGATCCGGTGCCCTGGGATTCGATGGGCGTGTGGATCCTGACGCAGATGAAGCGCTGGGGTTATATCAAGGGTGACGTCGACTACAAGGCGATCGCCGAGAGGGTGCTGCTGCTGACTGACGCCAAGAAGTACATGAAGGAGCTCGGGCAGTCGGTTCCGGATGGCGCCTATCGCAAGCACACCATCATGGGCAAGGAATTCGACCCGGCCAAGGCCGAGGCCTATGTGAACAGCTTTGCCATCAAGAGGACGGCGTGATGACGGCCAACAAGACCGGCTGGCGCGCCGCGTTGATTTCCTTGCTGCTGCTGGGCTGCGTGCTGTTGGCGTGGCACCTTGCCACGCTGCCCAAGGAGAGCGCGGCCAGCGCGGCGCAGGACGAATACGCCAAGCTGATGGGCAAGAGCAGCGGCGCGGCCAAGAGCGAGGGCTTTCCGGGCCTGGCGCAGATGGGGGAAACCATTCGCACGCAGTTGGCCCATCCCTTTTACGACAACGGCCCCAACGACAAGGGCATCGGCATCCAACTGGGCTACTCGCTGGGCCGGGTCGGACTGGGCTTTGCGATAGCGGCGCTGGTGGCGATCCCCTTGGGATTCCTGCTCGGGATGTCGCCGCTGATGCGGCGCGCCCTGGATCCTTTCATCCAGATCCTCAAGCCGATCTCGCCGCTGGCGTGGATGCCGCTGGCCTTGTACACCATCAAGGATTCCTCGGTATCGGGCGTGTTCGTGATTTTCATCTGCTCGGTCTGGCCGATGCTGATGAACACCGCCTTCGGCGTGGCCTCGGTGCGGCGCGACTGGCTCAACGTCGCCAAGACGCTGGAGGTGGCGCCGCTGCGCAAGGCCTTCATGGTGATATTGCCGGCGGCGGCGCCGACCATCCTGACCGGCATGCGCATTTCCATGGGCATCGCCTGGCTGGTGATCGTGGCGGCCGAGATGCTGGTGGGCGGCACCGGCATCGGCTACTTCGTCTGGAACGAATGGAACAACCTGTCGCTGACCAGCGTGATCTTCGCGATCCTGGTCATCGGCGCGACCGGCATGGTGCTCGACTTGATCTTCGCGCGTCTGCAGAAGCTGGTCACCTACGTGGAATGAAGGGCGAAGACATATGGACAAGCATTTCCTGAGCGTCGAAGGTCTCGGCAAACGCTACGCGGCCGATGGCCCACCGGTGTTCGAGCAAGTGTCGTTCGGCATCGAGCGCGGCGAGTTCGTCTGCGTGATCGGCCACTCGGGCTGCGGCAAGACCACCATCCTCAACGTGCTGGCCGGCCTGGAGGCGGCCAGCGGCGGCGTGGTGATCATGGACGGGCGCGAGGTCAAGGGCCCCAGCCTGGATCGTGGCGTGGTGTTCCAGAGCCATGCGCTGATGCCGTGGTTCTCGGTGCTGGGCAACGTGGTGTTCGCGGTGCGTTCGCGCTGGCCGGACTGGCCGCGCGCCAAGGCCGAGGAGCATGCACGCCGCTTCATCGGGATGGTGGGGCTGAAAGGGGCCGAGCACAAAAAGCCGTCCGAACTCTCGGGCGGCATGAAGCAGCGCGTGGGCATCGCCCGGGCATTTTCCATCGAACCCAAGATGCTGCTGATGGACGAGCCCTTCGGCGCGCTCGATGCCTTGACGCGTGGGGTGGTGCAGGACGAGCTGTTGAAGATATGCGCCGCCACGCGCCAGACCGTGTTCATGATCACGCACGACGTCGATGAGGCGATCCTGCTGGCCGACAAGATCTTCCTGATGTCCAACGGCCCGCACGCCAGCATCGCCGAGGTGGTGGTCAACACCATGCCCAAGACCCGTACGCGCGAATCCATGCATCACGATCCGCAGTTCTACCGCATCCGCAACCACCTGGTCGATTTCCTGGTGCGCCGCTCCAGGCAGATCCAGGCGGAGCAGGCGGCCGGCGCCGCCGCGCCGGCCACGCGCGTGGTCACGCCCGGCCTCGATGAGGCGCAGGGCCCCGGTTTTTCGCAGGCAGCCGCCTGACTTTCATCCAAATCACAAGTCATTCACAAGGAGAGCAAGATGGATCGCAACCAAGTCACCCAAAAGATCATCACCGCCAAGGTCAGCAACAAGATGACCTGGGCCCAGATCGCCGAGCGCATCGGCCAGAGCAAGGAGTGGACCACCGCCGCCATGCTCGGCCAGATGACGCTGACCGCCAGACAGGCGGCGGCGACGCAGGAGCTGTTCGGGCTGACCGACGAAGAGACGCTGTGGCTGCAGATCGTGCCGTACAAGGGTTCGCTGCCGACCGCGGTGCCGACCGATCCGCTGATCTACCGCTGGTACGAGATCGTCAGCGTCTATGGCAGCACCATCAAGGAGCTGATCCACGAAGAGTTCGGCGACGGCATCATGAGCGCCATCGATTTCAAGATGGATATCCAGCGCCAGGCCGATCCCAATGGCGATCGCGTCAATGTGATGCTGTCGGGCAAGTTCCTGCCATACAAGACCTATTGAGCCGCGACGGCGTTGCGGGCCGCTGCGCGCGGCTCGCAATTCCGGCGCGACACGCTCTAAAATAGGGCGCATGCTCAAAGATAAAAAGCTCTCCGCCTACAAGCCTTCGGCTACCCGCATCCGGGCCCGCTTCGTCGCCATCTCCTGGCGCGACCTTGCGGTCAGCTTCGGCCCCTTCATCCTGCTGATCCTGGTCGGCGCCTGGCTGGTGATCTGGCTGATCCGGCCGGCGCCGCCGTCCAACATCACGATCGCCGCCGGTCCCAAGGACAGCAACTTCTGGCGCGTGGCCGAGCGCTACCGGGACATCCTGGCGCGCGATGGCATCAAGCTCAACATCGTGGAGACCGGCGGTTCGCTGGATAACCTGAAGCGCCTGGCCGACCAGGATCAGAACGTGGACGTCGGTTTCGTGCAGGGCGGCCTGGCCAGCGCGGTGAGCGCCGATGCGCAATCCGCGCTGGTGTCGCTGGGCAGCATTTCCTATGTGCCGGTGTCGGTGTATTACCGCACGCCGCCGCCGCGCGAGGACGGCAAGCCGGCGCCACCGTTGCGCCAACTGTCGGAACTGGCGGGCAAGCGCATCGCCATCGGCGGCGAGGGCAGCGGCTCCAGCGTGCTGGCGGCGACGCTGCTCAAGGCGAATGGCGTGGAGCAGGGCGGCGGCACCGAATTGCTCAATATCGGCGGCGACGACGCGGCCCAGGCGCTGACCGGCGGCAAGATCGACGCCGCCTTCCTGATGGGCGATTCGGTATCGCTGGCGACCATGGGCAAGCTGCTGCGCGCACCGGGCATCCGGCTGCTGGATTTCTCGCAGGCCGATGCCTATGTGCGGCGCTTCCGCTATCTGAACAGCCTGAAGATGCCGATGGGCGTGTTCGACCTGGCGCGCAACCTGCCGGCGCGCGACACCCAATTGATCGCGCCGACCGCCGAGCTGGTGGCGCGCGACGATCTGCATCCGGCGCTGTCGGACCTGCTGATCGAAGCGGCGCACGAGGTGCACGGCAAGGCCAATGTGATGCAGAAGGCAGGGGAGTTCCCGGCGCCGCTGGAGCACGAATACCGCATCAGCGACGATGCCGCGCGCTATTACAAGTCGGGCAAGACCTTCTTCTACCGCACGCTGCCATTCTGGCTGGCCAGCCTGCTGGATCGCGCGGTGGTGATCGTGCTGCCGGTGATCCTGCTGCTCATTCCCGGCATCCGGCTGGTGCCAATGCTGTATGGCTGGCGCATCCGCTCGCGCATCTATCGCATGTATGGCGAACTGATCGCGCTGGAGCGCGGCATCTCGCGCGAGACGCCGGAGGACCAGGCCGAGATCCTCAAGCGCCTGGACGAGATCGAAGCGGCGGTGAACCGCATGAAGATGCCGTTGGCCTTTGCCGACCAGTTCTATGTGCTGCGCGAGCATATCGGCTTCGTGCGCGCCCGGCTGGAGCACCCCGTGGCGTGAATGCCGCCTCCGGCGGGCCTCAGGCCGCCGGATGTGGCACGGCGGCCGGGTTGAGGTATAGTGAGCCGTCGCGCCAAAACCACTGTATGAAAAATACTGTGTATATGTATGGGGTATCCACTTAGCTCCACTAGCGCCATAATGGCGTAATGGATACGCCACCGAATAGCCCAATCGCAGGCCAAGACTACCCGCAAACATGGAATCAATTCACGGATTGGTTCAATTCCGAAG
>WNDX01000185.1 GCA_009914615.1 Herbaspirillum frisingense | reverse complement strand
CTTTCATACCGGCTTCGGCTTCCTTGAGTACGCCAATAATTTGCTCTTCGGTAAATCGTTTCTTCATGCTGCCTCCGTATGGGGCAGACTCTACATCATTGCCGTACTAATCTAGGGGAGCAGGTCACTGGGCATGAAGACACCAGCTGAGGCGTTTGCTTTAGCTGCTTGAGGTGAGCAGGTTTCGCTGGGTCATTACAAGCGTGCCAAGCAAAAACATCCCATTTTTAATGAGTGAAAATTGGATGTGAATGAATCCTGGCTGGTTTGGGTTTCCGTCACGGTGATTTACCGGATGCTTTTCGCCGTTCAGGATCCGCGAGAGTTTCCAAGTTGGAACCCCTATGGCCACTGTCGACGGCCGTCACATCCCGGTCAATTCGGCTTGAGCCAATTAAAAAAGCTCACCAAGGTAAGCTTTTGAAAAGTGCGGTTATGTCGAGTCGAATCCTTCGCTGGATTTTCACTCCGATCGGAATGAAAAAAAGCGGCCTTGGCCGCTTTTTCCTTGCCCGCTGTCGGAATGCGGCAGGGGTGGGAAGTGCTTACTGCTGTTGGGCGGCGGCCGACGAGACGTCGGTCAGGTCGTCGATGATCTCGAAGGAGTGGCTCATCTCGGCGGTCTTTTCCAGCATGATCGAGGCCGAGCAATACTTGTCGTGGGACAGCTTGATGGCGCGTTCCACCACGTTGGGCTTGAGGTTGCGGCCGCGCACGGTGAAGTGGAAATGGATCTTGGTGAAGACCTTGGGATCGCTGTCGGCGCGCTCCGACTTCAGGGTCACGTCGCAGCCGCGCACATCCTGGCCGCTCTTGCGCAGGATCACCACCACGTCATAGGCAGTGCAGCCGCCGGTGCCGGCCAGCACCACTTCCATCGGGCGCGGCGCCAGGTTGCGGCCGCCGCCGTCGGGCGCGCCGTCCATCGTCAGCAGGTGGCCCGAGCCCGTTTCAGCCGTAAAGGTCATGCCGGACAAGCCGGTCCAGCGCACTGTGCATTCCATCTGAGTCATCCAATAGGTTGGGAGAAGCTGGATATTGTAGCTTTTGATCCGCGATATCGCTGCGGCATCGCGCCGGCGTCTCTTGCGAGAAAAGGGGAATCAGTGATTTTTGCACTGCAGAAAAATTGTCCTGAGGTTATCGGCCGATAACCGGGTTTTGCACATGGTTGAGTGGCGTGAAACCAACAAGCATCTGCTCGATAGCGCGATTTTAAAAAATCTTCAAATGCATATTGCAATGCACAAACCGCTTTGCTATATTGAATTCAACGGAAGTTTTTGCAGCACGTAACGATGTCTCCTCCACCCTCCTCATTGGTGTGGATTAAACCCGGAACCACTGTGTCCGGGTTTTTTTTGTCCTTTTTTTCCGTCCGGCGGCCAGGGGATCTCCCCAAAATTGCCAGAACGCCATCGAAATGGCGTGAAAATGCCGCGCCACACCACAATACGCCTCAAACCTTTTGACGCTAAGTCGTTGAAAAGGCTATAATTCTAGGCTTTCCCATGCGCTCGGGAAGATAAAAGGATGAGTCCGCGAAGCGTGACGGCAGGCAGCAAGGCCGCCGCGAATGACCGGAACCGCCACTTTGAGCGTTTATTTATTGATAGAGAAAGTCAAACATGAAGACCTTTTCCGCTAAAGCCCATGAGGTTCAGCGCGAGTGGTTCGTGATTGACGCGACGGACTTGGTCCTCGGACGTGTTGCCAGCGAAGTGGCACTCCGACTGCGCGGCAAGCACAAACCCGAATTCACTCCGCACGTCGATACCGGTGATTTCATCGTCGTCGTCAACGCAGGCAAGCTGCGCGTGACCGGCACCAAGGCGACCGAGAAGACCTACTTCCGTCACAGCGGTTATCCGGGCGGCATCTACGAAACCAACTTCCTGAAGATGCAACAGCGTTTCCCCGGCCGTGCGCTGGAGAAGGCTGTCAAGGGCATGCTGCCCAAGGGTCCGTTGGGCTACGCAATGATCAAGAAGCTGAAGGTGTACGCCGATGGCAACCATCCGCACTCCGCTCAGCAACCGAAACCTCTCGCGCTCTAAGGAACAGACATGATCGGTAACTACAATTACGGAACCGGCCGTCGCAAGAGTGCAGTGGCTCGCGTTTTCATCAAGGCAGGTTCGGGCCAGATCGTCGTCAACGGCAAGCCCGCTGCTGAGTACTTCTCCCGCGAAACCGGCCTGATGGTGATCCGTCAGCCGCTGGAACTGACCGGCAACGTCGAACGTTTCGACATCAAGGTGAACGTCCACGGAGGCGGCGAATCCGGCCAGGCCGGCGCAGTGCGCCACGGCATCACCCGCGCCCTGATCGACTACGATGCCGGCCTGAAGTCGGCTCTGTCGAACGCAGGCTTCGTCACCCGTGACGCGCGTGAAGTCGAACGTAAGAAGGTTGGTCTGCGCAAGGCACGTCGCGCAAAGCAATTCTCGAAGCGTTAATCGCCTCTTGCATTACAGAAAGCCGTCGGCAGTCATGCCGGCGGCTTTTTGCTTTTCCGGCGGCCGCCGGTTGCCGGGCTGGTTCGCATCGCTCGGAGGCTGTTCCCGTAAATCAGGATTTTTCGAGGCGAGCCCCGAAATAACTTCCAGACGGGAAATCAGTCGGAAATATTCTCCTGCTAGAATAAAAAGTTTTCCAGCGTGCTGCTGGCACGCGTCAGGAACTTCGCCTCTGCGGAGCTTTTTGTTCGCCTTTTTTCGCAAGGACAAGACATGATCAAGGTAGGTATCGTTGGCGGAACCGGTTACACCGGCGTCGAATTGCTGCGTATTTTCGCGACTCACCCGGAAGTCAAAGTGCAGGCCGTGACTTCGCGCAAGGAAGACGGCATGCCGGTGGCGGAAATGTATCCGTCGCTGCGCGGCCGCGTTGACGTCGCCTTCTCCTCGCCCGACAAGGCCAATCTGAACGAATGCGACGTGGTGTTCTTCGCCACCCCGCACGGCGTGGCCATGGCCCAGGCGCCCGAGCTGGTCGCCGCCGGCGTCAAGGTGATCGACCTGGCCGCCGACTTCCGCCTGCAGGACGTCGCCGCGTTCGAGAAGTGGTACAAGCTGCCGCACAGCTGCACCGACCTGTTGAAGGAAGCCGTCTACGGCTTGCCGGAACTGAACCGCGAGGCGATCCGCAAGGCGCGCGTGGTAGGCAATCCGGGCTGCTATCCGACCACCATGCAACTGGGCTTCGCGCCGCTGCTGAAAGCCGGCGTGATCGATGCCTCGCACCTGATCGCCGATTGCAAGTCGGGCGTCTCCGGCGCCGGCCGCAAGGCCGAGCTGAACCTGCTGTTCTCGGAAGCGTCCGACAACTTCAAGGCTTACGGCGTGTCCGGCCATCGCCACTCGCCGGAAACCGTCGAGCGCCTGTCCACGCTGACCAAGGACAAGGTCGGCCTGCTGTTCACTCCGCACCTGGTGCCGATGATCCGCGGCATGCACTCCACGCTGTACGCGCGCCTGACCAAGGATATCGACAACGCCGCGCTGCAGGCGCTGTTCGAAGAGGCTTACAAGAACGAGCCCTTCGTTGACGTGCTGCCCTTCGGCTCGCACCCGGAGACCCGCACCACGCGCGCGTCCAACATGCTGCGCCTGGCGCTGCATCGTCCGGACAACGGCGACACCGTGATCGTGCTGGTGGTTCAGGACAATCTGGTCAAGGGCGCCTCCGGCCAAGCCGTGCAGTGCATGAACCTGATGTTCGGCCTGGAAGAGACCACCGGTCTGCTGCAAGTCCCGGTCCTGCCGTGAAGTACCGGTTATGGCATCGGCGCATGACGATTTCTGCGCCGAAGATGACCATCAAGCGCCACCTGCCGTGGCCGCTGCTGACCCTGCTGTGGGCAGTCGCCATCGGCCTGGGGGCGGCGGTGGCAGTGTGGACCTACCAGCTCGGCCGCAGCAACCTGCCAGGTTTGCAGGGCGATGCCAGCGAACAGGTGGAAGCGCTGAGCGAGCAGGTCAAGAAGCTCAGCAGTGAGAACCAGCGCCTGCTGTCGGCCTCGAATGCGTCGCAGAATGAACTGAAGATCGCGCAGACCGCGCAATCGCAACTGGCGATGCAGGTCAAGAACCTGGAGGCGGAAAACAATCGTCAGAAGGAGGATCTGGCCTTCTTCGACAGCCTGCTGCCGACCAATCTCGGCGCGCCGGGTATTACCATCCAGCGCTTCAAGGCCGAGCTGGCTGCGCCCAACCAGGTGCGCTATCGCGTTCTGGTCATGCAGGGCGGCGCCGGCACCCAGCAATTTGCGGGGAATTTACAGCTCAGTATCACGGTTTGGCAGGCGGGCAAGAGTGCTACTATTAATTTTCCGGAGAGTAATTCCGCTGACCAGGCGCGTTACCGGCTCGCATTCAAGTATTACCAGCGGGTCGAAGGTTTGTTGAATGTTCCGGAGGGAGCGACCATCAAGGCGGTTGCAGTTCGTGTTCTCGACCGCGGCCAGGTGCGCGCCCAGCAGTCGGTAGACCTGTGAGGTGATTCCATGTTCACACGCAAGACCAAAAGCACTATCGACAGCCTCATCGGCATGTCCACCAGCATCAAAGGCGACGTCGGCTTCAAGGGCGGCCTGCGCATCGATGGCCAGATCAACGGCAACATCAATGCCGAAAGCGGTCAGCCCAGCGTGCTGGTCATTTCCGAGCACGCCAAGGTGGTCGGCGAGGTGCATGCCGCCCACTTGATCGTCAACGGCGAGATCACCGGCGACGTCCACTCCACGGAACTGCTTGAATTGCAGCCCAAAGCCCGCATAACTGGCAATGTCTTTTACAAGGCGCTGGAAATGCATGGCGGCGCGCTGGTGTCCGGCAAGCTCAGCCATGACCAGGCCGGCGAAACGCCGCTGCTGAAGCTGGCGGCATCGTCGGAAGCATGAAAATCCGCAAGCGCTTATAATTGATCCATCGATCCGTCGTATTGATCCGCCTCAAGCCAAGCAGGAGCCCGAAATGAATGCCGTAGCCGAACTGCAACAAACCGAAATGCCGTCCCCGATCAACTTCAGCGACAGCGCAGCCGCCAAGGTGGCCCAACTGATCGAAGAAGAAGGCAACCCCGACCTGAAACTGCGCGTATTCGTGCAGGGTGGCGGCTGCTCGGGTTTCCAGTATGGTTTCACCTTCGATGAAATCGTCAACGAAGATGACACCACCATGTCCAAGAACGGCGTGCAGCTGTTGATCGACTCGATGAGCTACCAGTATCTGGTGGGCGCCGAGATCGACTACAAGGACGATCTGGAAGGTGCGCAATTCGTGATCAAGAACCCGAACGCCACCACGACCTGCGGTTGCGGCTCCTCGTTCTCGGTCTGATCTGCACGAAAAGTCGCAATCCAAATGAAAAAGGACGCTTCGGCGTCTTTTTTTCGTCTGCTGCGTGGCTGGGGTGGCCAATGGCCGGATCGGAATGCGGCCGTCATTGATCGCCCCGGTGCGGTCCGGTTCGCTTATCCCAGTTCGGCAAAGGCCTTGGCGGCCGCCGCGATGGTCTGCTCGATCACTTCATCGCTATGCTGCGCCGACACGAAGCCGGCTTCGAAGGCCGACGGCGCGAAATATACACCCGCGTCCAGCATCTTGTGGAAGAAGCGGTTAAAGCGTTCCTTGTCGCCCTTCATCACCTCGGCATAGCTTCCCGGCACAGCGGCATCGAAATACAGGCCGAACATGCCGCCCACGGCATCCGCGGCGAAGGTCACGCCCGCCGCCCCGGCGGCTGCCGCCAGGCCGTCGGCCAGCTTCCTGGTCTGCTTGCCCAGATGTTCATAGAAGCCCGGCTGCTGGATGATCTTCAGCGTCGCCATGCCGGCCGCCACCGTCACCGGGTTGCCCGACAGGGTGCCGGCCTGGTACACGCCGCCCAGCGGCGCCAGGTGCTTCATGATGTCGGCGCGGCCGCCGAACGCCGCGACCGGCAAGCCGCCACCGATCACCTTGCCCAGCGCGGTCAGGTCGGGCGTGATGCCGTTCAACTCCTGGGCGCCGCCGCGCGCCACGCGGAAACCGGACATCACTTCGTCGAAGATCAGGATGGCGCCGTATTCGGTGCACAGGCGGCGCATCGTCTGCAGGAATTCATCGCTGGCGCGCACCAGGTTCATGTTGCCGGCCACCGGTTCGACGATGACACAGGCGATCTCGTTGCCGGCCGTCTTGAAGGCCTCCTCGAGCTGGGCAGCATTGTTGTAGTCCAGTACCAGCGTGTGCTTGGCGAAATCTTCCGGCACGCCGGCCGAGGTCGGATTGCCGAAGGTCAGCAGGCCGCTGCCGGCCTTCACGAGCAACGAGTCGCCGTGGCCGTGGTAGCAGCCCTCGAACTTGATGATCTTGTCGCGCTTGGTGGCGCCGCGCGCCAGGCGCAGCGCGCTCATGGTGGCTTCGGTGCCGGACGACACCAGGCGGATTTGCTCGATCGACGGCACCAGCTTGATGATTTCTTCGGCCATCACGATCTCGGCCTCGGTCGGCGCGCCGAAGGACAGGCCGCGCGCAGCCGCTTCCTGCACCGCCTTGACGACGTCGGGATGGGCGTGGCCGACGATAGCCGGACCCCAGGAGCCGATGTAGTCGATATAGCGCTTGCCCTCGGCATCCCAGAAGTAGGGGCCGTCGGCGCGTTCGATGAAGCGCGGCGTGCCGCCCACGGAACGGAAGGCGCGTACGGGAGAGTTGACGCCGCCTGGCGTGCTTTGCTGCGCGCGGGCGAACAGGGATTCGTTGGTCTTGGTCATATCTTTGCGGAGGGACGGATTCTACGGATTCAATTGAGAGGGCCGGACTTGGCCGGATCCTCGGATTCACGCGCCCAGAAGTAGCGGTCCGGCACCAGCTTGCCCATGCCGAAGCGCTGGGCGTTGGCCAGCGTGGCGAGTGTGAATTCCTGGGCTTCGGCCACGGCTTCCGGCACTTCCAGGCCATTGGCCAGCATCGCCGCCATGGCGCCCGACAGCGTGGTGCCGGCGCCGGTAAAGGAGCCCGGCAGGCGCTGCCAGGCGTCCTGGCGTACCAGGCCGGATTCGTCGAACAGCGAATTGGCGATTTCCTGCAGGTCGGTCTGGGTATTGGTCACGAACAGGTATTCGCAGCCCATTTCGATGATGCGCATGGCATCCAGCATCAGCGTGTCGCCCTGCAGCGGTTCGCGCCAGGTTTCGGCCAGCCGCGCCAGTTCGACCGCCGAAGCCACCATCAGCGTGGTCTGCGGCACCAGCAGTTCGCGAATGGCAATCAGGCGGTCTTCTTCCTCTTCCTGATTGGACAACGAAGTAGTGAAGGGGTCGAGGATCAGCGGCACGTCCGGATAGTCGGACACGATCTCGGCGATGGCGGAGATGTTCTCGATGCTGCCCACCGCGCCGACCTTGAAAGCGGCCACCGCCATGTCTTCCAGGATCACGCGGGCCTGGTCGGCCACCCAGTCGACTTCGATGATCTGTGCGTCTTCCACGCGCGCCGTGTCGCCGATGAGCAGCGAGGTCACCACCGTCAGGCCATGGCAGCCCATGGCGGCAAAGGTCGCGAGATCGGCCTGGATGCCGGTGGCGCCGACCGGGTCGGCGGCGCCAAAGGTCAGGATGAGAGGAGAAGTTTGGTTTTGCACGTCGAGTAGATTAAGATATCTGGCTTAGCATTTTACTTGAATTGATTTTAGGGATAGTCAGCCGTGAGCAATAGCCAAACCGAATTCAAAACCTGGATGTGCCTGATCTGTGGTTGGATCTACGACGAAGAAGCAGGCCTGCCGGACGAGGGGATCGCGCCGGGCACGCGCTGGGAAGATGTGCCAATCAACTGGACCTGCCCGGAATGCGGCGCCCGCAAGGAAGATTTCGAAATGGTCGCGATCTGATCCAAATCTGAACGACGCTGGTCCTCACCGGCGGCGGCTCCGTCTCGTTGCATGTGATCTTGCCCCTGATTGACGGACACCTATCTAAGCGACATTGGCCAGCTCGTACTGCTCTGGGCTGAGGTAGCCCAGGGTCGAGTGCAGCCGGATCCGATTGTAGTCAACCTCAATGTAGTCAAACACATGAGCCTTGGCCTGCTCCCGTGTGGCGAGGTGTTCACCATGGATGGCCTCGACCTTCAGACTGTGGTTCCAACTCTCCATTGCTGCGTTGTCGTAGCAGTTGCCTCTGGCACTCATGCTGGCGATCAAAGCGTATTGCTCCAACAGGGCGCGGTGCTCGCGC
>WNDX01000184.1 GCA_009914615.1 Herbaspirillum frisingense | reverse complement strand
GGCTGCACTCGTTTCGGCGCCTGAAGATTCGTTACGAACGCTATGCTCATATCCACGAAGCCTTCCTGTCATTGGCTTGCGCCTTGATTTGCTGGACCCGGTTAAAACAACTTTTAAAATAATTTCGCAACAGCCTCTAAGCCGCTGGTGCACCGACCCGGTTTCTGGCGCGTGGCGGCGCCGCTGTCCATCGGCGTGGCCTTGCTGCTGGCCTGGCAGATCGTGTGCACGCTGTTGGAGGTGCCGCCTTACCTGGTGCCCACGCCCGCGCTGATCGCCAAGACCCTGGTGGCGGACTGGGCCATGCTGGCCGATTCGCTGCTGGTGACGCTGAAGATCACCTTCCTGGCCTTCGGGTTCGCGGTGCTGCTGGGCGTGGCGATCGCCTTCCTGTTCGTGCAGAGCCGCTTCATCGAGGTCAGCTTCTTCCCTTACGCGATCATCCTGCAGGTCACGCCCATCGTCGCCATCGCGCCGCTGATCATCATCTGGATCAAGGACACCACGGCGGCGCTGACGGTGTGCGCCACCATCATGGCGCTGTTCCCCATCATCTCCAACACCACCCTGGGGCTGCGCAGCGTCAATCCGGGCCTGCTCAACCTGTTCCGGCTGAACAAGGCGAGCCGCTGGCAGACCCTGAAGCGGCTGCGCATTCCCAGCGCCTTGCCTTACTTCTTCGGCGGTCTGCGCATCTCCAGCGGGCTGGCGCTGATCGGCGCGGTGGTGGCGGAATTCGTGGCCGGCACCGGCGGCACCGGTTCCGGGCTGGCCTACCAGATCCTGCAGGCCGGCTTCCAGCTCAACATCCCGCGCCTGTTCGCGGCGCTGTTCCTGATCACGCTCACCGGTATCCTGCTGTTCTGGATGATGAGCGCCTTGTCGCGCGCCATGCTGGCAGGCTGGCATGAAAGCGAGATGGGATGAGCATGAATCGTTACGGAGCAAAGCAGCCATGAGCACCTTCCTGATCAAGAACCTGCAAGCCATCATGACCGGCTTGCCCGGCGCCGCCGCGCGCCACGCCGGGCCGGACATCCGCATCGACAACGGCGTCATCGCCGCCATCGGCGCGCTGGCGCCGCAGCCGGGCGAGCAAGTGCTGGACGCCGGCGATTGCGTGGCTTATCCAGCCTGGGTGAACACCCATCATCACCTGTTCCAGTCGCTGCTCAAGGGCGACCCGCTGGGCATCAACGCCACGCTCACGCCCTGGCTGGCGGCCACGCCGTACCGTTACCGCGCCAGCTTCGACGCCGAACTGTTCCGCCTGGCCGCGCGCATCGGCATGGTCGAGCTGATGCGTTCGGGCTGCGGCACCATCGCCGATCACAACTACCTGTACTACCCGGGCATGCCGTTCGATACCTCGGAGATCCTGTTCGAGGAGGCGGAAAAGTTAGGCCTGCGTTTCGTCCTGTGCCGCGGCACGGCGACCCGCACGCGCCAGCTGGAAGCCGAGCTGCCCAGCGCCTTGCGGCCGGAAACCCTGGACGGCTTCCTGCAGGACATGACGCGGCTGGCCAGGCGCTTCCACGATCCCGCGCCGGCGTCGATGCGCCGCGTGGTAATGGCGCCGACCACGCCGCTGTATTCCGCCGCGCCGGAAGAAATGCGCGAGATCGCCCGGGCCGGGCGCGCGCTGGGCCTGCGCCTGCACAGCCACCTGTCGGAGACGGTCGGCTACCAGGACAGCGCCCAGGCCATGCACGGTTGCTCGCCGGTGGAATTCTGCGAGCGCATCGGCTGGCTGGGTGAGGACGTGTGGTTTGCGCATCTGGTGAAGCTGGACGAGGACGAGATCCGCCTCTTGGGCGCGACCGGCACCGGCATCGCCCATTGCCCGCAGAGCAACGGCCGGCTGGGCAGCGGCATTGCGCCGATCCGGGCGCTGGAGGCGGCCGGCGTGGCGGTTTCGATCGGCGTGGACGGCGCGGCTTCCAACGAGGCGGCCGACATGATTTCCGAAACCCATGCCGCCTGGCTGATGCAGCGCGCCCGGCGCGGCCAGCAGGCTACGCCTGCCTTCCGCGGCGGCGGCTACGAAGGCGGGGCGGACGAGGCCACGGTGGAAGATGTGGTGCGCTGGGGCAGCAGCGGCGGCGCCAGGGTGCTCGGGCTGGGTGCGCTGGACGGCCTGCAGGTCGGGCAGCAGGCCGACATCGCGCTGTACCGGCTGGACGATCCGCGCTACTTCGGCCTGCATGATCCGGCCATCGGTCCGGTGGCCTCGGGCGGGCGGCCTTGCCTGAAGGCATTGTTCGTGGGCGGGCGCGCGGTGGTGCGCGACGACGCCATCCCTGGCCTCGATCTGGCGGAGCTGGCTGCCCAGGCGCGCGCGGCGGTGGCGCGGCTGCTGGCGCAAAGTTGACACTCTGTCATGATGGGCAGGCCGGCGCCGCCCGCATTTCCCCGCCCGGCCGCGCGGGCAGGCGGCCAAAACTGCTAGAATGGCGGGATGATCAAGAGACGTAATTCTCCCTTCAGTCTGTCAGCCGAGGATTTCGACGAATCCGTGGAATCCTTTGGCGCTTTCGATCCTTTCCGTTCCAACCCGTCCCGCCGCAACGCCGCCGCCTCCGATTCCGGGGAGGGCGACGCCGCCGACTCCGGCGCCGATGAAGAAACCCGCGCGCCGCTGGACCTGGACCTGACCAATCATTTCCTGATCGCCATGCCGTCCATGCTAGACCCGATTTTCGGCGGCACCGTGGTCTATTTGTGCGAACACAACCATAACGGCGCGCTCGGCGTGGTCATCAACAAGCCCACCGACATGACCATGGACGTGCTGTTCGACCGCATCAACCTGAAGCTCGAAATCAAGCCGGACACGCCCGACGCCATGCCCGAGGTGTACCGCCGCCCGGTGATGTTCGGCGGCCCGGTGCAGGTGGAGCGCGGCTTCGTGCTGCATTCGACTTCGGACAAGTTTTCCTCGACGCTGCAGGTGACCGATGAAGTCGCTCTCACCACCTCCAAGGACGTGCTGGAAGCGGTGGCGCACGGCAACGGCCCGGAACGCGTGCTGGTCAGCCTGGGCTGCTCGGGCTGGAGCGCCGGCCAGCTGGAAGACGAACTGGGACGCAACGGCTGGCTGACGGTGAAGGCCGATCCGGCCATCATCTTCGAGCTGCCGGTGGCAGAACGATTCACCGCGGCGCTGGCCCTCCTGGGCATCGATCCGGTGATGCTGTCCGGCGACGCCGGACGCGCCTGAGGAAGCACCGCTTGGACACCATCCTGGCCTTCGACTTCGGCTTGAAGCGCGTCGGTGTGGCCGTGGGCAATACCGGCCTGAAGCAGGCGCAGCCGCTGGCCGTGATCGGCGAGCCGACCAACGACGGCAAGTTCGCCGCCATCGGCAAGCTGATCGCCGAATGGCAACCGCGACGCTGCGTGGTCGGCCTGCCGCTGCATCCAGACGGCGCCGAGCACGAGATGAGCGTGCGCTGCCGGCGCTTCGCCAACCAGTTGCACGGCCGCTTCGGCGTCGAGGTGACACTGGTGGACGAGCGCTACAGCTCGGCCGTCATCGAACACCAGCGCGGCGAGCAGATCGACGACCAGGCGGCCGCCATCATTTTGCAGCAATACTTTGACGACCCACATTCATGAGCACAACACCTTCCAAGCCTTCGGCGCTTGACGCCGAAGCGCTGTACCAGACGCTGGCGCAGCAGATCAAGGCCGGCCTGCAAGGCGCCTCCGACGTGGCGCTGGTGGGCATCCATTCCGGCGGCGCGTGGCTGGCCGAACGCCTGGCCGCCGAACTGGCGTTGACCGAGCGCCTGGGTTTCGTTGACGTCTCGTTCTACCGCGACGACTTTTCCGAAAAGGGCCTGCGTTCCGACGTCAAGCCCAGCCAGATCCCGTTCGACGTCGAAGGCGCGACCATCGTGCTGATCGACGACGTGCTCTACACCGGCCGCACCACCCGCGCCGCCGTCAACGAACTGTTCGACTATGGCCGTCCGGCGCGCGTGCTGCTGGCGGCGCTGGTGGACCGCGGCGGCCGCGAGCTGCCGATCGCCGCCGACTTCCTGGCCGGAACGGTGACCCTGTCCAAACAAGAAAACCTGCAATTGCAACGCGCCGACGACGGCCGCTTCTCCCTCACGGTGGTCCATGCTTAATCCACAACTGAACAAAAACGGCGAACTGCAGCACCTGCTGACCATTGAAGGCCTGCCCAAGTCCATCCTGACCCACATCCTCGACACCGCTTCGTCGTTCGTCAGCATCGGCGACCGCGAGGTCAAGAAGGTGCCGCTGATGCGCGGCAAGAGCGTGTTCAACCTGTTCTTCGAGAACTCCACGCGTACCCGCACCACCTTCGAGATCGCCTCCAAGCGCCTGTCGGCCGACGTGATCAACCTGAACATCCAGGCATCGAGCACCAGCAAGGGCGAATCGCTGCTGGACACCATCGACAACCTGGCGGCCATGCACGCCGACATGTTCGTGGTGCGCCACGCGCAATCCGGCGCGCCCTTCCTGATCGCCAAGCACCTGATCGATACCCGGCAATCGCACGTCCACGTGGTCAACGCCGGCGACGGTCGCCACGCGCACCCGACCCAGGGCCTGCTGGACATGTACACCATCCGCCACTACAAGAAGGACTTCGCTAACCTGCGCGTGGCGATCGTGGGCGACATCCTGCATAGCCGGGTGGCGCGTTCCGACATCCACGCGCTGACCACGCTGGGCGTGCCCGAAGTGCGCGCCATCGGCCCCCGCACCTTGCTGCCCAATGGCCTGGAACAGATGGGCGTGCGCGTCTTCCACAACATGGAAGAGGGCTTGAAGGACGTCGATGTGATCATCATGCTGCGCCTGCAGAACGAACGCATGAGCGGCGCGCTGCTGCCTTCGGCGCAAGAATTCTTCAAGAGCTACGGCCTGACCCCCGAGCGCCTGGCGCTGGCCAAGCCGGACGCCATCGTGATGCACCCGGGCCCGATGAACCGCGGCGTCGAGATCGATTCCGCCGTGGCCGACGGCGCGCAGGCGGTGATCCTGCCGCAGGTGACCTTCGGCATCGCGGTGCGCATGGCGGTGATGAGCATCGTCGCCGGCAACTGACGCAAACGAAGACAAGCACAGAGCAACCATCGCGACGTTTTGAACGATCCGTTAAGAAGATACTGAACTGATGAAACTGCATATCAAGAACGGCCGCCTGATCGACCCGGCCAACGGCATCGATGCCCAGCAGGATGTGTACGTGGCCGCCGGCAAGATCGTCGGCATCGGCCAGGCGCCGGCCGACTTCACGGCCAACAAGACCATCGACGCTACCGGCCTGGTGGTCGCGCCCGGCCTGGTGGACCTCTCGGCCCGCCTGCGCGAGCCCGGCTACGAATACAAGGCCACGCTGGAATCCGAAATGCAGGCGGCGATCCAGGGCGGCGTCACCAGCCTGGTGTGCCCGCCGGACACCGATCCGGTGCTGGACGAACCCGGCCTGGTGGAAATGCTCAAGCACCGCGCCAAGTCGCTCAACCAGGCGCACGTCTATCCGCTGGGCGCGCTGACCGCCGGCCTGAAGGGCCGTGCCCTGACCGAGATGGCCGAGCTGACCGAAGCCGGCTGCATCGGCTTCTCGCAAGCCGAGGAGCCGATCACCGACACCACCGTGCTGCTGTCGGCGCTGCAATACGCCAAGACCTTCAACTACACCGTCTGGTTGCGCCCGCAGGATCCGCACCTGGGCCGCAGCGGCATCGCCCATAGCGGCCCGGCGGCCTCGCGCCTGGGCCTGTCCGGCGTGCCGGTGATGTCGGAAACCATCGCGCTGTACACGCTGTTCGAACTGATGCGCGCCACCGGCGCCCGCGTGCACCTGTGCCGCATGTCTTCCGCCGCGGGCCTGGAGCTGGTGCGCCAGGCCAAGAGCGAGGGCCTGCCGGTCACCTGCGACGTCGGCGCCCACCACATCCACCTGTGCGACCTGGATATCGGCTTCTTCGACTCCAACGCCCGCATGACGCCGCCGCTGCGCTCGCAGCGCGACCGCGAGGCGATCCGCGCGGCGCTGCTGGACGGCACCGTCGATGCGGTCTGCTCCGATCACACCCCGGTCGATGACGACGAGAAGCTGCTGCCCTTCGGCGAAGCCTCGCCCGGCGCCACCGGGCTGGAACTGCTGCTGTCGCTGTCGCTCAAGTGGGCGCTGGAATCGGAAGGCGAGGGCAAGGACGTGCTGTCCAAGGCGATCGCCAAGATCACCCACCGCGCCGCCAAGGTGGCAGGCCTGAAGGCCGGCAACCTGGCGCTGGGCAATACGGCTGACCTGTGCCTGTTCGACCCCAACGCAATGTGGAAAGTGGAAGGCGCCGCGTTGGCCAGTCAGGGCAAGCACACGCCTTTCCTGGGATATGAACTGCCGGGCGTGGTCAAGACCACCATCGTCTCCGGCCATATCGCCTTCGAACGCTGATCGCCAGTCAACGCCAACCAGCCGACCACGCCATGTTCGTTTTCCGTTTGCTGCGTCTGATCGCGCACTTGTTCAAGGGCATGGCGATCTGCGCCTTCCTGTTCCCGTTCACCTCCGAGAAAGGTCGGGAAGCGCACATCCGCCGCTGGTCGCGCAAGCTGCTGCGCATCTGCGGCATCACGATCAGGATCGACAGCCCCCAGCCCATCCCGCGTTCGCTGCTGGTGGCCAATCACGTGAGCTGGCTGGACATCTTCGTGGTCAACTCGCTGCAGCCCTGCCGTTTCGTGGCCAAATCCGATATCCGCGGCTGGCCGCTGATCGGCTGGCTGTGCGCCAAGACCGGCACGATTTTCATCTCGCGCGGCAAGGCCAGCGACGTGCGTCGCATTTTCAAGGGATTGGTGGAGAGTATCGAGAAGGGCGAACACGTGGCGTTCTTCCCGGAAGGCACCACCGCGCCGCAGGGGACGCTGCTGCCCTTCCACGCCAACCTGTTCGAAGCGGCGATCGACGCCAAGGCTGAAGTACAGCCCTATGCGCTGCGCTACATCGACCGCGAGGGGAAATTGCACCCGGCCGCCGATTTCATCGGCGACATGAGCATCGCCGAGAGCATCCTGACCATCCTGAAGGCCAAGGGCATGACGGCCGAGCTGAAGCAACTGCCGGTGATCAACACTGAAGGCGCGCACCGGCGCGACCTGGCACGAGCCTCGCGCGAAGCGATCGCCGCAGGGTTGGGCTATTCGTCCGAAGAGATCAGCCCGGTTTCTTCGCCTGCGGACATTCAACCTGGAACAGTTCCCGATCCCCAAGCCGTACCGCGGTAAGCTTGCCGCCCCACACGCAGCCGGTATCGAGCGCGATCAGATTGGGGCGGAGCATCAGGCCCAGGGTGGACCAGTGGCCGAAGACCACCGTCACGTCCGCAGTACGCCGCCCCGGCACCTCGAACCACGGCATCAGGCCTTGCGGCGCTGACTCCGCCGATTCCTTCACCGTAAAGTCCATGATCCCATCCGCGCTACAGAAGCGCAGGCGGGTAAAGGCGTTGATGATGCAACGCAGCCGTTCATGGCCGCGCAGATCGTCGCTCCAGCGCGCCGGCTGGTTGCCATACATATGCGTCAGGAAATCCACCCAGCCGTCGCCCTGCAGCATCGCCTCCACCTCGCCGGCCAGCGCCAGCGCCTGCTGCAGATCCCATTGCGGCAACACACCGGCATGCACGATCAGATGACCCTGCTCGTGGATCGCCAGCGGACGCCGACGCAGCCAGTCGATCAGCTCGTCGCGATCCGGCGCATCGAGGATGTCATGCAGGGTGTCATCCTTATGCAGCGGACGGATGCCGCAGGCGACCGCCAGCAGATGCAAGTCATGATTGCCCAGCACCGCCCGGGCACGATCGCCCATGGCCATGACGGTGCGCAGGGTTTGCAGGGATTGAGGGCCGCGGTTGATGAGGTCGCCGGCGAAGATCAGGGGAGAAACGTGGGAATCAATGAGCGCCACCAATGCTTCAAGTTGGGCATTGCAGCCTTGCAGGTCACCGATGAGATAGGGAGCGTTCGTGAGCATATGTATGAAATTCGAGGCCGTCTTTTCCGCAATGTAGTTTATCGGGGCCAAGAGAATGAATGTCAGATTATAAATCGCTACGTGGCCGCTCCATGCGAACCATGATCTTGCCCCTGATTTACGGACACCTATCTAAGCGACATTGGCCAGCTCGTACTGCTCTGGGCTGAGGTAGCCCAGGGTCGAGTGCAGCCGGATCCGATTGTAGTCAACCTCAATGTAGTCAAAC
>WNDX01000183.1 GCA_009914615.1 Herbaspirillum frisingense | reverse complement strand
GGCTGCACTCGTTTCGGCGCCTGAAGATTCGTTACGAACGCTATGCTCATATCCACGAAGCCTTCCTGTCATTGGCTTGCGCCTTGATTTGCTGGACCCGGTTAAAACAACTTTTAAAATAATTTCGCAACAGCCTCTTAGACGCGACATAAGCTGAAGATCGACTTTCCTATGGGAAAGGTTTCCTTGAGTGAGTGCAACCAGCTTGCAGACTACGCCGCCAGGCGAGCATGCAATGGTGCGAGATGCGGCGATATTCAGGGAGTGTTCCGGGCTTGCCGCCCGCGCCGGCCACGGATGGCCGCTGTGTTGTGCGTGCCGCCGGCCCCCTTCCCGACTCCGGCGGTATCAGCCGGCAATGCCGGCCACGCGAAATGCTACAGGCTCAGGCACAGCGATGCAAACCTGCCGTCGTCCGCGCGCGCCCGCTGTGATCTTTTGTCCACGGCTTATGCCACTTGCAACGCACGCAGCAACGGCAGGCGTGTGCGTGCGAACAGTTGCGCCTGGGTCGCCAGTTCGGCCAGGTTCTCCTGCTCGCCTTCCAGCCGCACGCCGTCGCGCACCAGGCGCTTGCCCTGGGCGGAGATATGCTTCCAGACCTGCGCCGGCCATGCCTCGACATCGTCGCCACACGCCTGCCGCGCCAGCAGGAACAACTGTTCAATGCGATCCGCGCGCACGCCGCCGCCGGTGACCGGGCTGCACAGATGGCCCACGCCTTCGTCGCCGGGCTGGGCCGCGATGGTCGCCTTCTGCAACAGATGCGCATTGAGCGCCTGGGTCCGATGCACGATCTGCGCACGCGCCGCGCCGTCGGCCTCGGCCGGCAGCGGCGCCGCGTGACCGGTGCCGATCAGCATCAGCGCCGAATCGATCACCTGCGACAGATTCAGGTTGCGGTGTGTCAGGGAAGCTGCCAGATCGACCAGGGTGTGTGGCTGGTAATCCGACAGCGCCTGCAGGATGGGTTCGTAGATCAGGCGGTTCAGCGTGATCTCGGAAGCCACGTTCTGTATCGTCAGCGGCACCTTGTCCGGTTCGGTCAGCAGCACCACGCTTTGCAGCGCCAGCGCCTGCACGCGCTGACGGTCGTCCAGGGGCTGGCCGCCGCGCACCCAGTAATCGCGCCGGAATTGCTGGTTGACCATGAAATCACGCACGCTCTGCTGCATCACCGGGTCGGCGATGCCCTGCATGAACTGGCGCTGCGCCGGCGTCAGGTTGGCCATGTCCAGGTGGTCGGCATAATGCGCCGGACAGGCGAACTGCAAGCCGGCCTGAGACAGCCGGCGATGCATGTCGGCGAAGGATTCCGCATGCCAGTCGCGATTGAAATATTCGTGCGCCAGATAGCTGCGGCCTTGCTGCTGCAGGATCTTCAGGCGATCGCGCATGAAGGGATTGGCCTGCGCATACACCGGATCGGCCTCGAACATGCGCGCCGCGAACTCCAGCGCCGCATCGATGCGGGCCTCGGTCGGCAAGCCGCGTTCCTCGTTGCCGGCCTGCTGGGTGTGCTGCACCAGCAGGTCGCGCAACGGCATGAAGGCCGACCAGCCCGGCTGGGTGTTATAGCTGATGTAGAGCACGCCGCCCGGCTTGAGCTTGCGGTCGATGAAATCGAAGATGACGTCGCGGTTCTCGTGCGACACCCAGCTCCACACGCCATGCAGCGTGATGAAATCGAAGTCGGGCAGATCGTCGCGGCGGCAGAAGCGCGAGAAACTGGAATCCTCCATCTGCGCGCCGCTGCCGCTGGCCGCCGCCAACTCCTGCGCGAAGCTGGCCTGCATGGGGTTGAAGTCGTTGCCCCACCAGCGGGTACCGGAGGCCGCGGCGTGGAAGTTGGTCGAGAGTCCCTGCCCGAAGCCCAGCTCGCAGGCGGTATGCACGGATGGCGCCTGCAAGCCGTGAAAGGCGAAGGCCAGCGGCAGCCGGGCCGGGTTCATGCCGGGGTAGTAACCGTAGGTGTAGGCGATGTCGAAGACGTAACCGTCGTTCCAGTTATTCAAGGCGAAGCTCCCGACAGGATGCGTTGGCGTTTTACGTGCTTGATGTTGTAGCGCCGGCCTCAGCGGCCGTCGCCGCCGTCGTGGCTATTGTTGTTGCCGCGACCGGATCCGCCTTCGGCCGCGGGGGCATCGAACGCGGTGTATTTGAGCGCATTGCCGCGCGCCAGCTCCACCGGGTATTTGCGGCGGTTCAATTCCATCTTCTCCAGCACCGCGCTACGCAGATCGACGCCGGTGTGGTCGGCCAGCTGGATCAGATAGACCAGCACGTCGGCCATCTCATGCCGTATGCCTTCGCGCGCGGCGTCGTCCAGTTCGTGATCGGCGCCGGTGGGCAGCCACTGATAATGCTCCATCAGTTCGGCCGCCTCCACCGACAGCGCCATGGCCAGGTTCTTGGGTGTATGGAAGCGCAACCAGTCGCGCTCGCTGGAAAACGCGCGGATGATGTCGCGCAATTCGGTAAGGTCGGAGGCGGCTCTCGGAGCGGTCATGGCGTGGACGGGCGGGCGGAGTGTGGCAAAGCGCACACTTTATCACCAACCCGCGCGGGCGGCGGCGCGGATCCTTGATCTGGGACAGGCCGTCCGAAGCGGCATTCGTGCACAATGTAGCGAAACCCGCGACCCTTCGACTCCCATGCCCACATCTCTCCGCTCCCCGCTGCGCCTCATGCTGTGCGCGACTTTGGCCCTGGCGGCCCTGCTCTGCGGCTGCGACCGCACGATCGACAAGCAACTGGCCGAACACACCGCCGCCGAAACCACGCTGGGCGTGACGCCCAAGGAGTTCGCCCGCCGCTTCAATGAAAGACTGCCCGAGGTGCTGAGCGACATGCAGGTCGAAGAACCGGCGCATATGGCCAATCTTTACAAGCTCGATCCCTCGCGCCTGCATCCCGGCCAATATGAATACGTGCTGGAAACCAAGGTCGGCCCGGCACAGACCTCGCTCCTGGGCACGCTGAACAAGAAGGGCGAACTGCGCGCCGTGGGCGTGCTGCTCACGGATCGCTCGCAAGGCGCCCGCGACGAATTCCTGATCTGCGCTGACAGCGCCGCGCGCAGTTTCATTTCCACGGCGCAGGACAAGCTGCTCCCGCTGATCACGCGCCTGACCGGCATCGCCCTCAACAATCCCGGCCAGCGCATGACCGAGGTGGTCTCCGACCAACTGCTGTCGGTGGAGATCGTGCCCCAGGGCTTGCTGTTCCAGGTCCAGCCCCAGCAATAGAAACCGCACCCGACCCTCAATAGTTGCCGAGCGCCATCGGCATCCACCGATGCCACTTGATTCTTTGCGTAACCATTTATTAATATTTAATTTGCTACCTACTTTTCACACTCTTTCGCAATGTTCAGTACAACTTGAAAGAAGGGAAATTTCCTCACCTATCTCAGCCGGGTTCACGTTGTTCCTTTCCATCTAATTGGCTCATTAGCGAAGCGCCGGTTTAGGATCCAGCGCAGCTAGTACCAAGGATGAACATAAACTGCCGCGCCAATAAAACCGTTTGTACCTCCGTACAGGCATTCAGGGATTCTTACCAGCGGGCAGCCCCCGTCTGCTTCGTTTCACCGACGCATCCATCGCAGCAAGAAGAAAGCAGCAAGGCAGTTTGTTTTTTGCACGAATCCGCGCCCCCTCAAGGCTTGGGGAACGGACACCGCGACATCCGACAACAGGGGCAAGACCGGCCGTGGCCGGCCGCCGCCAGCCAACGCAAGAGGAACCGCATGCGCACCAATCTGCCGATTACCACCACCGAACGCTTGCTCGAAAACGGCAAGTCCATCGTCTCCAAGACCGACCTCCAGGGCAACATCACTTACGTCAATCCTTACTTCATCGAGATCAGCGGTTTCGAGGAACAGGAGTTGCTGGGCGCGCCGCAAAACATCGTGCGCCACCCCGACATGCCACGCGAAGCCTTCGCCGACATGTGGGCCACGCTCAAGGCCGGCCTGCCGTGGAACGGCCTGGTCAAGAACCGCTGCAAGAATGGCGACTTCTACTGGGTGCAGGCCAACGTCACTCCGGTGCGCGAGAACGGCCGCATGGTCGGCTACATGTCGGTGCGCACCCAACCCTCGCGCGACCAGGTGCAGGCGACGGATGCCGTGTATCGCCGCTTCAGACAGAACCAGGCGCGCGGCCTGCGCATCCATCGCGGCGCCGCCGTGCGCACCGGCTTGGCCGGCTGGCTGCAAGGCCTGCGCGATCTGCCCGTGGCGCGCCGGCTGGGACTGATCATGAGCCTGCTGACGCTGATGTTCGTCGCAGGCGGGATCGTCGCCGGCAATGCAGTGCATGCCGCCGGCGGCAACCCATATGCGGTGTGGATCGGCACCGCCTGCGGCGCCTTGCTGCTGCTGGGCTCCTGGAGCATGCTCCACGCCAGCATCGTCGCCCCGTTGAAGGAAGCCATCACGGCAGTCCATGGCCTCGCCGGCGGCGACCTGAACCTGCAGGTCGCCACGGGGCGGCGCGGCGACATGGGCCTGCTGTTGCAGGCACTGCAGCAGCTCAACGTCAATCTGCGTTCCATCATCGGCGACGTGCGGCGCAACGTGGAATCGATGGCCATCTCGACGCAGGAAATCGCCAACGGCAATCTCGACTTGTCCGGCCGCACTGAATCGCAGGCCTCCAGCCTGGAAGAAACCGCCTCCAGCGTCGAACAGTTCGCCGCCACCGTACGTCAGAACGCCGATTCGGCCGCCAGTGCCGATCGCCAGGCGCAGTCAGCATCGGAGATCGCGCAGCGCGGGAGCGCCTCGGTGCAGCACATGGGCCAGACCATGGGAGAGATCGACACTGCCTCGCACAAGATCGTGGACATCATCGGGCTGATCGACGGCATCTCGTTCCAGACCAACATCCTGGCGCTCAATGCCGCGGTGGAAGCCGCGCGCGCCGGCGAACAAGGCCGAGGCTTTGCCGTGGTGGCCGCAGAAGTGCGCACGCTGGCACAGCGCTCGGCCGCTGCCGCCAAGGACATCAAGTCCCTCATCGACGACTCCCGCACCAAGGTGGAAAGCGGCAATCAGCTGGTGCGCGAAACGGCGCAGGCGATGAACGAGATCGGCGACGCGGTGCAAAGAATGGCCATCACCATGGGAGAAATCACCGTGGCCAGCAACGAACAAAGCGGCGGCATCGAACAACTCAACCAGGCGGTCAACGCCATCGACGAGACCACCCAGCAAAACGCCGCGCTGGTGGAACAGGCCGCGGCCGCCGCCGAAAACCTGCGCGACCAGGCCGAGCGACTGAGCCAGGCAGTGTCGGTGTTCAAGATCGGCGATGGCTCCGCGCGCCAGGCCCCGACGGCCCACGCACCGACCCGCAAGAGCAGCACGGCACTGCGGCTTGCGCAGCACTGAAGCCGTGAACCGGGAGGCCACGGGGCGCGCCACTTTACATTGAATTGCAAATCTTTACCCGATTCGCACGCCCCGGCATCTTTGCGCTGACACTGCGCTTGCTTATGATGAGGACATGCCATGCGCCGGCCAGATGAAGTGCTGCATGGTCCACCACCATCAGAACAAGGGAGTCCCTCATGAGCGTGTCATCCGTCTCTTCCGGCAACAGCGGTTTCTATAACACCGTCGTGCAACCGATCAAGAAAGTCGTGCAAGACGTCGGCGATGAAATCGGCGACGCCTACGACGCCACGGCCGATGCCGTGTCCTCCGCCGCGCACACCGTCGCCGATAGCGTGGCCTCGGGGGTGAAGGCAATCGGCAGCATCATCGATACCTCGGCTTAAGCAGCAAGGTATCCATTCAGTTTGCCTCCCTCCGGGAGACCTGCGGTGCGGCGGCCCACCCTGGCGGGCCGCGTGCTGCTTGCATGACGCTCTCCGCGTCATGACTTCGGATTCGCGGGATGGCCTGTCGATGGCCATCCTTCATCCGTTCTTCCTCATTCGTACTTCCTCTTCGTCCCAGACGCCAGACTGTCCTCTTCGCCAGCGAACGGCACGCAGCAGGCTTGTTACGTCCTCATCCTTGGCGTTTAACGCATCCGCATCGGCCGCCGTGCAATAATTCCACGCAATCCGACCACGCCCGGCCATCGCCGGAACACGCCATGCTGCTGCACTACATCTATCTGATCGCGATTTGCGCCGAAGCCGTTTCCGGCGCCCTGATGGGCATCCGCAAGGACATGGACATCTTCGGCATCTGCCTCATCGGCACCGTGGCCGCGCTCGGCGGCGGCACCGTGCGCGACCTGCTGATCGGGCGCTACCCGCTGGGCTGGGTGGCGCATCCGGAATACCTCGCCTTCACCATCTGCGCCGCCGTCGTTGCCGCCATCGCCGCGCGCGCCCTGCACCACTTCAAATCGGCCTTCCTCGTGGTGGATGCGCTGGGCCTGGTCGCCTTCACCATCATCGGATGCGACATCGCGCGCAGCTTCGGCAGCTTCCATCCGGCCATCGTGGTGATCCTCGGCATGGTCACCGGCGTCTTCGGCGGCTTGCTGCGCGACGTGCTGTGCAACGAGATCCCCTTGGTCCTGCGCCGCGAAATCTACGCCAGCGTCTCGCTGCTGACCGGCGCCATGTACGTCGGCATCCTGCACCTCGACATCGACCCGCGCATCGCCACGCTGAGCTCGCTACTGCTCGGCTTCGCGGTGCGCCTGATGGCGATCCGCTTCCACTGGGAACTGCCGCGCATGGACAAGCAACACGTGCGCGGCTTCGACTGACACGCCGACATCAATTGTTGCAATCGCCTGACCGCGCTTAGCAAACCCGCGGTGTTCAATGCTGCCTCACTGGAATCATGCAAGGAGGCTTCAATGAAAAAACTGATGACGACCGTCGCGGCGGCATTGCTGGTCGCGAGCCTGGGTGGCTGCGTCTGCGCGCCCTGGTTCTGCGGCCCCGGGCCAGGTGGGCCGGGAGGCTGGGGAGACGGCGGCGGTGGTGGCCGCGGCGGTGGACCGCGCTAAGCCGCTGCGCATGCGGAGGTTTCCGTGATGGTGATCACGAGCCGAGACCACGATATCCGCGCCCGTAACGCAAAAAGCCCACCAAAGGTGGGCTGTTCATTGATTAACTCTGGATTCACCGCAGCCCATGCCATCCGCATGGTGCCGCAGACCTGCGCGCCCGTTCTATCTGAACGGTGCCGCCGCAATACAGTTGTTCGTTGTTCTTCTTGGATGCCCGTTGCTGCAACGGGCCGGATAACGACCGATTAATTAACTATTTGCTACACGGGACCAACCCGTGAATGACCGGTTCGTGCTGCACGCATGCCCGCGCTATCTGCACGGCCACATACGGCGGGCTGGCGCCGGCCAGTCCTCGACGACCGGATACGATCCGATATGCCGAGGCGCTTGCATCGCCGCATCTGCGGTTGAGTCAACCGGCCCTTGCTATCTGCAAGGTGACGGTCTGCGGATATCCGTCAACCGGAAATGCGGCGAATGCTTGTATCGCTGCCGGGACGGGGCTCCGAGCGTATGGACCTCGGATCACTGCCGCACCGGAAGGCGATGATGTCAGGCGATGACGGTGATGTTGCTGGCCTTCTCACCCTTGGGACCAACGCTACGTTCGAACGACACGCGCTGGTTCTCGGAGAGACTGCGGAAACCTGTGGACTGGATGTCCTGGAAGTGGGCAAACAGATCCGGACCGCCAGCATCCGGAGTGATGAAGCCGAAGCCCTTGGAATCGTTGAACCACTTGACTACGCCGGTTTGACTGCTCATGAATATTTCCTTTGGAACGAATGAAGGCAACATGCCTGGAAGGCACTTGAAACCAAGAACTGAAACCGAAGGAAAGAAAACAGAACGACCGGAGGGAGGAACAACAGTCAGGCGGAATTGGAACCAACAAGAATACAACTTGATGCAAGTACGGGAAGTATTGTACACGATTTGCGTCATTACGGCCTGAATGGGCTGGATTTTGTGCGATCGCGCAACAAATCCGCGAAAGACAGCCTTGGCTGGGGCGCCGGAGGCCGGTACCAGAAAAGGCACCGCGCAAGCACGCAATGCAAGCTCGCCGCCCCCGACGGCGATTTCCGGCGCGACGGGTTTTGCCTAGGCGATGCGGCCCGCAAACTCCTTTATCATCCCTCCCTGACACCAGAAAACACTGATCTTGCCCCTGATTGACGGACACCTATCTAAGCGACATTGGCCAGCTCGTACTGCTCTGGGCTGAGGTAGCCCAGGGTCGAGTGCAGCCGGATCCGATTGTAGTCAACCTCAATGTAGTCAAACACATGAGCCTTGGCCTGC
>WNDX01000182.1 GCA_009914615.1 Herbaspirillum frisingense | reverse complement strand
GGCTGCACTCGTTTCGGCGCCTGAAGATTCGTTACGAACGCTATGCTCATATCCACGAAGCCTTCCTGTCATTGGCTTGCGCCTTGATTTGCTGGACCCGGTTAAAACAACTTTTAAAATAATTTCGCAACAGCCTCTAAGTCGCGCAATTCCGATCGTTGATTCCGCACGGCCAGCACCTCGGTTTCGACTGTCGGATCATCGGATCATCGGATCGGCGGCTGGCGAAGGCTGGAAGATGCGCGTACAGGTTCTCAAGGGCGGAGAGTGGACGTGTTTGCCTCGGAAGATCCGTACGAAGATGTCGAACGCCTGCGCATCACAAGGCTCTTGCAGGCACATCGGATAATCAATGGGATCGTGATGCGGCGATCCGGTGAGTAGCGCAGGGAAGCCGGGCATCCTCTTGCCGGAGGACTGGTTCCGGCTTGCCGATCAGTTGCCCAGAATGAAGACCTGGGCGTTCGGGTAATTGACCTCCAGTTGCTTGCTGCTGCCGGACGCCTGCTTGAAAATGAGCGTGAACGTATGCTCGCCGGGGCCGGCTTCGAAGACCGTCGTGCCGTCCAGCGCCTGGCGGTCCCATTGGTAGTGCAGCGCCGAGGCGACTTCGGGGGAGCCCACGTTGATACGCTTGACGATTCTCGGTTCCTGGCCATCCATCGCTACCATGGCGCGCACCGAGCACGGGCAGCCTTCGGACGATTCCGCGGTGATGGCGCTCGAAAACTGGAAGAGGATCTTCGCGTCCTTGGGTGTGGTTAGCTTCAATCGGGTGATATCGACGGCCTCCGTGCCGCGCACGAATTTCGTCACATGGGTGCTGGTGACGTTGGAATAGTCGAAAGCCGCGCCTTCGGCGTGAGCGGTTGCGGAAGCGGCCAGGCCGAACGGGGCCGTGCAGAGCATGGTGCTGAATTTTTTCATCGGTGTCTCGATGGGAGTGATCGGCATGCCGGGGAGGGCGGCATGGAAGGACGTCCCGAAGCGCCGCCCGTACAAGCACAGCATGTACGGGCGAGCCGGGTGCATCGGATCTCAGACGTAGAAACGCTGCGGGCGGAATTCCTGGAGCTGGCGGGTCTCGACGCCGTCCAACACCTCGATGGCCAGCAACTGGCCGATGGCGGGGGCCGAGGTCATGCCGCTGTGCATGGCCGCGACGTGGACGTTGCGGTACGTGCGGCCGCGGCCCATGATGGGATACTCGTCCTTGGGCATGACGCGATAGCCGAGGGTCATGAAATCAAGTTCGATGCCCTTGGTGTCCGGCAGGTACTGCGTGACCACTTCCAGCAATTTCGCGCCCAGTTCCGGCGTGGCTTGCGTATTGCCGGTATCGCCGAAGTTGGAGCCGGTGACGATGCGGCCATCCGGATTCTGCTTGATGTCGGCGCCGGCGGGCATGAGCACCTGATGAACGAGCGGCGGCATCGGCTTGCTGTGGGCCAGGATGCCCTTCGAGGTGCGCAGCGGCACCGGAATGCCCGCCTGGGCGCCCAGCCGCGTGGTGTCGTTGCCGGCGGCGATGACGATATGGTCAGCGGAGAAGGCCCCCTTGTCGGTCGTGACGCCGACGGCGAGGTCGTTCTTGAAGTCGATGTTCTGGACATTGGCCTTCTGCAGCTTCACGCCCGCCTTGATGCCAGCCTGCACGATCGCCAGTGTTGCCGCGACCGGATCCAGCGTGCCATCGATGGTGGAATACCAGCCGGCGCCGAAATCGCCGGCATTCACGCCGGGAACGAGCTTCAGCAGATCCTCCTTCGCAATGTTCTCGATCGGATAACCCCATGGCTGGTGCACTGCCGTGGTGTAATTCAGCTTGTCGATCTGCTTCTGATCGAAGCCGCACCAGGAGATGCCGCCGCCCCATTGGATCTGCAGTGACGAACCAATTTCCACCTGCAAGCGGCGCCAGCCCAGGATGCCTTCATAGTTCAGCGCGTAGTAGGAATAGGGCGTCTTGTTGTTGGCGTTGATCCAGGCGAAGGAGTTCTTCGTGGTGCCGCTGGCCGGCGCCTCTTTCTCGATGAGGGTGACGTCCGCGCCGCGCTTGGCCAGGTGATAGGCGATGGAGGCGCCCATCACGCCGCTGCCGACGACGATGACCTTGTCCTTGGTGCGCGCCGCGGTGCTGATGCCCGGCGCCATACCAATAAGCGGAACTGCTAAGAACGGGAGAAATTCACGACGTTTCATGTGCGTATCCTGGATGAGGTGGCGGATCGTTTGAATGCGCGCCGCCCTGCCATCGGCCAGGCGGCGCCCTGATGCGTGGAGTGACGCGGGGATTTACTGCTGCTTCAGCGCTTCTTTGATGTCGGAGATCATGTCGTAATCGGCGCCGACCCATTTGCGGGTGAGCCGGTCGATGGTGCCGTCGGCAATCATGTCGTTGACGGCCTTGCTCACCGCGGCTTTCAGCGCGGGCTGGCCTTTCACCATGCCGGCCGCGGAGAGCTGGAAGGTCAGCGGTTTGCCGACTTCCTTGATGGGGAGCTTGTTGACGTTGGCGTATTTCATTCCGCCGAAGTGGGAGATGATGGCGGCATCGATGCGGCCATTGCCCAGATCGTTGAACAGGAAGCCGCCGTTATCGTAGGTGCGGATATCGGAATCCTTCAGATTCGCGCGCGACCAGGTTTCGTTGCTGGAACCGGTGGTGACGCCGACGCGTTTGCCTTTCAGGTCCGGGCGATCCTTGATATCGGTGTTCGACTTGAGAACGAAGATGCGGAATTCCTCAACGCCGTAGGGGGCGGAAAAGTCGATCTGCTTTTCCCGTTCAGCCGTCGGCGTGAGGTCATTCATGACGAGGTCGTACTTGCCCACTTTCAGCCCATCGACGAAATTCTTGAAACTGTCGGCCACGAAGACCACTTTCGCCACGCCGATGCGGCGGGCTACTTCCTTGGCCACTTCGACGTCGTACCCGGCCGGCTGGAGGTTGTCGTCCAACAGGCTCCACGGCGGGCTGCTTTGGGTATTGGCGATGCGGATGACGCCCGTGGCGCGCACGTTCGCGAGAATGTCCGCCGGAATGATTTGCGCGCCGGCCGAATAGCTCACGCAGCAAAGTGCAGCGGCCCCCAGGATGCTACGGACAAAGTGATGGAATTTCATTGGCTCCCTCGTTTCACAGAATAATTGGAAAGTGAGCCTATTCTGCAAGCTGGGAAGGTCAGCCACAATCAGAGCGGCTTTCTTACTTGATAAGTGGAGCTTATACAAATGGACGTGGATTGATAGCTTCTGCGGCGGTGCCGCACCAATCGGAAGCGTGAGCCGGGCGACCCGCAAATCCCCAGAGCCGCGTGGGTACGGCGTTTGAAGCGGCCGGCGAGATTATGTCTTTTCTGACAGCGCGATACACGCCCCGGTTTTGTGCGCACTGCACAAAATGGTGCGCGGCATCATCGTCGCCGATGGACTAGGCGTTCTGGTACAGGACCTGGCGCAGCGAACTCATGTCTGACTCCATTTGAATGCGCATGACGCGCAACAGCTCCTTGGCGTTTTCCGAGAGGGGAATGCCCGGCCGGAAGACCAGCAGACCGGTGAAACTGATCTCGTGCTCCATGCGCTTGAGTTTGAGCCCCCGGGTGACATAGTCCAATGCCAGGATGGGATGCGCCATGCCCATCCCCACGCCGCGCAGCGCGAATTCGCAGACGGAATTGGAATAGGGCGTCTCCAGGATAGGACGAAGGATCTTGCCTTCCAGCACCAGCGTCTGCTCCAGCCGGCGGCGGCTGGCATCTTCCGGATTGAGCGCAATGAAGGGATGCTCCACCAGGTCTGCGGACGTGATGACCGGCTTGTCGGCCAGCGGGTGGCTCTCGTTCATCACGATGACGCCAGGCACGCTCATGAACTGGGAATGCTCCAGGCCCGATACCGAGAGCTCGTCGGCCATCAGCCCGAAATCGAGCTGGCCGGAGCTGACCTGCTGGTGCACTTCACGCGAGCTCATGATCTGGAAAGACATCTGCACCCGCCGGGTCTCCAGCCCGAACGCCGCAATCGCCCTGGGCATGAATCCCGTTCCCAGGGCCGGAAACGAAGCGATCGCCAGGCGCCCCAGTCCGAAGGAACGCAGACTACGGATACGGTGCTCGATCATTTCAAAACCGGCGAAGCAACGGTCCACTTCCACGATCAGGGCCAGCGCCTCCTGTGTCGGCACCAGCCGTCCCCGGGTCCGCTCGAACAGGCGGAGTTCGGAAGACGCTTCCAGCTTGCGGATGGACTGGCTGATCGCCGGCTGGGAGACGTTCAATAGCGTCGCGGCTTTGCTGGTGGTTCCCGCGCGCATGACGGCCCGGAAAACCTGGATATCTCGCATGTCCATATATAACTTGTGCTTATAGAGTTAATGCTGTTTGCTGTTGATGGGCTCGTGGGCCATACGGATACTTCAAACCGTCGCCTTTTTTACATTAACAAAATATTCGTATGAGCACGAACAAAGAACAGCAAGCCTTTGGCAGCTTGTCGCCCGCCGTGATGCGCGCATCCACCGTCGTCTTCGACTCCCTCGACGATTTCGTCCAACGCAAGAAGCGCCAGCCCGATGGGTTCAGCTACGGCGTGACCGGTACGCCGACCGCGCGCCTGCTGGAGCGGCGCATCGCCGAACTCGAAGGGGGGCAACACTGCGTCATCGCCCCCTCGGGCGCCGCGGCGCTGATGACGGCGGTCATGGGCTTTGTCCGCGGCGGTGATCATATGCTGGTCTCGGCCGCCTGCTACGGCACGCTCAAGACCTTCGCGGAAAAGTGGCTGGCGCGCATGAACGTGGATGTCGAGCTCTACCAACCGGCGATCGGCGCCGAGATCGAGGCGCTCATCAAGCCCAACACCCGCATGATCTGCATGGAATCCCCGGGCACGGTGACCATGGAGATGCAAGACATCCCGGCCATTGCCCGTGTGGCAAGAAAGCACGGCGTGTTGACGATGCTGGACAACACCTGGGCCAGCCCGCTGGGCTTCAAGCCGCTGGAGCACGGCGTGGATTTCAGCATCGAAGCCGCGACCAAGTTCTTCAGCGGCCATTCCGACGTGCTCATGGGCAGCATCGCCATGAACAGCCACGCGCATTACGACGTCCTGCGCGAAACCCAAAGCATCCTGGGGCAGCAGGTCAGCCCCGAGGATTGCTTCCTGGTGCTGCGCGGCATGGAAACCCTGGCATTGCGCGTGCACGCCCAGGGGGAATCCACCCTGGAAGTCGCGCGCTTCCTGGAACAGCATGCGCTGGTCGAGCGCGTCATGTATCCGCCGCTGGAATCCGACCCCGGCCACGCCATCTGGGAGCGCGACTTCAAGACCAACGGCTGCCTGTTCTCCCTGATTCTCAAGCCGGGCCCGGAACGTGCATTCCACGCCTTCTTCGACTCGCTGCAGCACTTCGTCATCGGCGCCAGCTGGGGCGGCGTGCACAGCCTGGCGGCGTACTATCCCGCCGCGCTGCAGGCCAACCGTCCTTTCCCGGCGACCGACCAGCCGGTCGTGCGCCTGTCCATCGGCCTTGAAGGCGCCGATGCACTGCAGGCCGACCTGGCGCAGGCGCTCGCTGCCTACGGCAAAGCGTTGTCGTCGAACTGATTGATTTGATGATTAGATGAGATGCGGTGGCGGGCCAACGCCAGCCACCGCACGAGGGGATGAAATGTTTGAACTGTTTATGCGGGCGCTGCCTTTATTGCAGAAGGCGGTGCTGATCACCCTGGGGCTCGGCCTCGGCTCATTCGTATTGGGCTCGATACTGGGCATGCTGATCGCCCTGGCCAGAATCTCCAACGTCAAGCCGCTCAAGTGGCTGGCGTTTGCCTACGTATCGATCTTCCGCGGCACGCCGCTGCTGATCCAGATGCTGCTGATCTACTTCGGGCTGCCCAACTACGGTATCACGATGGGACCGATTCCCGCCGCCATGCTGGCCTTGACGCTGTTCGCCGCGGCCTACCTGAGCGAGAATTTCCGCTCGGGCATTTCGGCCGTGGACAAAGGACAGTGGGAAGCCGCCTGGTCGATGGGCATGAGCTATCCGAAGACCCTGGGGCGCATCATCCTGCCGCAGGCGCTGCGTATCGCGATTCCGCCTGTGGGCAGCCGCCTCATCGCTCTCATGAAGGACACCTCCCTGGCGTCCACCGTCACCGTCGTCGAGCTGACGCGCGTGGCCGACCAGATCGGCGCGACGACGTTCCGCTACATGGAAATGTTCCTCATCGTCGGCTTCATCTACTGGCTTATCAACCAAATCCTGACCATTCTGCAGACCTGGCTGGAAGAGAAACTGTCGAGGCGTTACCAATGAATACCCCATCGCAATGTACCGTACGCGTTACCGGCCTCGCCAAGGCCTTCGGCCAGAATCAGGTGCTCAAGCAAGTGGATCTGGAAGTCGTCAAAGGCGAAGTGGTCGTCATCATGGGGCCATCTGGCTCGGGCAAGACCACCTTCATCCGTTCGCTGAACCTGTTGGAAATGCCCGACCATGGAAGCATCGGGATTTGCGGCGTCGAGCTGGCCGAACCGGCGTTGATGCGCGCCTCCGAGCTGCGCAGGAAGACGCAGCAGATCCGCTTGAAAACCGCGATGGTGTTCCAGTCGTTCAATCTTTTCCCGCACATGACCGCGCTGGAGAACGTCATCGAAGGACTGATTTCGGTCAAGGGCATCCCGAAGGCGACAGCCCGCGAGCGCGGCATGGCGCTGCTGGGAAAGGTGGGCCTCCTTGAAAAGGCCGCGTCTTATCCGGCAAAGCTATCCGGCGGCCAGAAGCAGCGTGTCGCCATCGCCCGCGCGCTGGCCATGGAACCCGAAGTGATTCTATTCGACGAGCCAACCTCTGCGCTCGACCCCGAACTGCGCGACGACGTCCTGGGCGTGATGCGCAGCCTGGCTCAGGATGGGATGACCATGCTGGTCGTCACGCACGAGACCAAATTCGCCAGGGACGTCGCGGATCGTGTCGTCTTCATGGAAGGCGGGCATATCCTTGAGGATGTGCCACCCGAGACATTCTTCGGCGCCGGGGCGAGCGAGCGTTGCAAGCAGTTCCTGGGGCGTCTGGATGAATGAGGTGTTGTCAATGCAAGTGCAGGGACAGTGCTTCTGGGGTGGTAGCTTCTGGTTCGCGTCCTGTTGGTGACGCACTAAGATCCCTTGCGGCGAGGTTTGTCCCGGCATCTGGATTGCGAGAACCTGGCAAGCGAATGCCTGCTCGATGTATGGTCGCGCCTGCCGGGCATGCACCACATGCCCTGTATCCATCATCTGGAAGCCTATGTCTACCGCATGGCCTGCAATGTGGCGATGGACCGTCTGCGCAGCGAACGCACCAGGCGGTACCTTGCCGAAGCCGAGGCATTCCTCATGGCCCGGCCGATGCCGCGCCGAGGCTGGAGGCGGTCGCCGAGTGGCGTCGGAAGTGGCCGCGCTGGACCGGGTGCTGGGCAGCCTGTCGGTGCGCCAGCGCGGCGTCCTGATGCTGCTGCGCCTGGAAGAGAAGAGGTGCCAGGAGGCCGCGGCCTACCATGGGCTGTCGTTGCGCAGCGTCGATCCGCGTTGCGCCAGGCGCTGGATTGGTCCGGGCAAGGCATCGCCGGGCCGCGTCGCGTGCTCTTGGCGCTTGAGGCGACACCTCACGCCTCGTCGCCGCGCGCATCGACCGTGGCATCAAGAGATCAGAGACGATTGCCCTGAACCAGATCGATGTGCTCCGCGATGTAGTCGATGAACAGCCTCAGCTTCGACGAAAGTTGCTTGCTCGACGGCCAAAGCACTTGCACGATGGTCGCATCGGTATTGAATTCCTCCAGCAACGACGCCAGGGCTTGCGCGTCGAGTTGCCGGCGCACGGCAATGTCGGGCAGGCACGCGATGTCCAATCCTGACTCGACAAACCATAGCAAGGGTTCGAGCGTGTTGGCCACCATGCATCCGGCGGCACCAGCCATCGCGTGTCGTTGCTCGCGCCAAACGACCAGCGGTCTATTTTTCCATTGCTGGGATATCGGTAAAGCAGGCAGCGATGCCGGGCCAGGTCATCGGGATGCCCGGGCGTGCCGTATTGCTCAAGGTAGGAGGGCGCCGCCACCATGATCCGGCGATAGGCGCCGAGCTTGCGCGCGCTCAGGCGCGAATCCTTGGCGCTCGCCCGTGCGAATGACGGCACATATTCAGATATGGGGCAATGCGGTAGTACGAGGAACGCATCCGCCATGTGTGACCTGCCCCCGGAAGTTGGACAGTTTAGAACTAGAGAGGAGCTGCCTCTTTGGGTTTCACTGACCACTTTTGGACGAACTCACTTGGGGTCAGATGGCCAAGCGAGCCGTGGGGACGATGGTGGT
>WNDX01000181.1 GCA_009914615.1 Herbaspirillum frisingense | reverse complement strand
GCGCGAGCACCGCGCCCTGTTGGAGCAATACGCTTTGATCGCCAGCATGAGTGCCAGAGGCAACTGCTACGACAACGCAGCAATGGAGAGTTGGAACCACAGTCTGAAGGTCGAGGCCATCCATGGTGAACACCTCGCCACACGGGAGCAGGCCAAGGCTCATGTGTTTGACTACATTGAGGTTGACTACAATCGGATCCGGCTGCACTCGACCCTGGGCTACCTCAGCCCAGAGCAGTACGAGCTGGCCAATGTCGCTTAGATAGGTGTCCGTAAATCAGGGGCAAGATCAGTCATCGGCGCAGCGCGTCTCGCCCAACCGTTCTATCATGCTGACATTGTGCCGTGGCTGCATGCGCCCTCCCGGCGCGGCCCGCAGCCTGCATCACTGCCACTTCCCTGAATACGCCATGAGCAAAGACCAGATCCCTTCGCCGGAATCGCTGGATTCCTTCGGCGCCAATATCTTTCCCGCGCGAGGCGGTTCCAGCGCCTCGCGCGCGCTGGCCGCGATGATCGCCATGATCAGCTGGTTCGCCTTCGTGGCCCAGACCGACATCACCGTCCAGCGCCTGCTGTCGCGCGGCGGCGGCGTGCTCGACGGGCTGGACCGGCTGACGACCTATCTCACCAACCTCACCATCCTGATGAGCGCGCTATGTTTCACCTCGCTGGCGCTGTCGCTCAAAACGCCGGTCAGCCGCTTCTTCCGGCAGCCCTCGGTGATCTCGGCCGTGGTGGCCTATTTGGCGTTCGTCGGGATTGCCTACAACCTGCTGCTGCGCCAGCTATGGGCGCCGACCGGCTTTCGTGCGCTGGTCAACGAAAGCCTGCACACGGTGACGCCGTTGCTGGCGATCGTGTACTGGATCTTCTTCGTGCCGGTGTTCCAGGCCTCGGTGAAAAAGTCGCTGCTATGGCTGGTATATCCGCTGGGCTACCTGTTCATCACGCTCTGGCGCGGCGCACTGTCGGGGTTCTATCCCTACCCCTTCATCGACGTCAACGCCCTGGGATACCCGCGCGTCATCCTCAACTCCAGCCTGCTGTTCGCGGGTTTCGTGGCGTTGATGGCCTTGTTCATCGTGGTCAATCACTCGGGCAAGCCGACCTTCCTGCGCAGATGAGGAAGGCGGCCGCGCCTGGCAAGACTCAGACCAGCGGTTCAGTGACCGCCAGCAACAGCATGAACAGCATGCATGCGCCGAAGCCGGCGGCGATGAGCGTGTATTGGGATGTTTTGAGCAGCATGGAAAATTCCCTCGAATAACCGATGCTTGCCGTCAGTATGCAGAACCTGCGCCGCCCCGGATAACCAGGCGGCACGGCAGCTTCCCCAAGAAACTGCGCCGCGGTGCGGCGTCCTTTGATGCCTATGCAAGTCCGGCCATTCTAGCGCGCGGGTCTGCTCAATTTATGGCAAGAAGACGGTTTTTACACGATTTTTCAATACCGTTTCCCCGCATTACTAGCATCTCTCCCGCCTTTACCCCTGTGTCATCCTTCTTGGCTGCAAAAAAAGACACATCCTTGTCATACGGTCGCGCTATCCTCCTCCCGTTCCGCGCCTTTCATCCACAACAATATCCCACAGGAAACAGCCATGAGCATCCACGACGAATCCGCCGGTGGCGGCAGCAATGCATCTCCTTCCGAACACCAGGACGCCACGACGCCCGCAGCCCCGCAAAACAACAGCCGCCGCCGCTTCCTGGGCGGCATGGCCGCGCTGGGCGCCGGCAGCGCGCTGACCGCCTGCGCCACCGACGGCCAGGGCAGCGTGCCCTACCCCAACGGCAACCCGGCCGACGCCGCCGCGCTGGACCGTGCCCTGCGCGACAACGTCAAGACCATCGTGGTGATCTACGCCGAGAACCGCAGCTTCAACAACCTGTTCGGCGACTTCCCGGGCGTGGAAAAGCCGCTGTCCAAGCTCAATCCCGAGGACTACCAGCAGCGCGACCGCGACGGCAGCCTGCTCAAGCAACTGCCGCAGACCTGGAGCGGCGTGGTCAGCCAGGAACAGACGATCGAAGGCGTGACTTACGAAGCCGGCAAGCAGTACCAGACCAACCTGCCCAACGCCCCCTTCGCGCTGAAGGGGCCGCAAGGCGAAGCGCTGCCGCTGGGCCTGGTCACGCGCGACCTGTGGCACGTGTTCTACCAGAACCAGATGCAGATCAATGGTGGCAAGAACGACAAGTTCGTCGCCTGGGCCGACTCTGGCGGCCTGGTGATGGGCTACTACGCCGACACCAAATACAACCTCCGCCTGTGGGACATCGCCAGCGAGTTCGTCCTGTGCGACAACTTCTTCCAGGGCGCCTTCGGCGGTTCCTTCATGAACCACCACTACCTGATCGCCGCCACGCCGGGTTTCTATCCGAACGTGATGAACTCGGTCTCGCGCACCCAGGTCGCCAAGACCCGTGACAACGATCCGCTGTCGCCGGAACTGATGCCGGCCGAAAACAGCCCGGCCAGCGCCATGCAAGGCGCGCCCAAGTTCGGCCCCAGCGCCCTCACGCCGGACGGCTACGCGGTCAACACCATGGCCCCGCCGTACTGGCCGACCTGGAGCCGCGACAAGAACAACCCGGCGTACTCCGAGCCGAACCAGCCCAGCGTGCTGGTGCCGCAGACCCACGAGCACATCGGCGACAAGCTCAACAAGAAGGGGGTCGAATGGGCCTGGTATGCCGGCGCCTGGCAAGCCACGCTGGATGAATTCAAGGATTCCAAGGGCATCCCCAAGATCCCGAACTTCCAGTACCACCACCAGCCGTTCAACTACTTCAAGGCCTTGGGCCCGGAAAATCCGGCCGAGCGCAACAAGCGCCTGCGCGACGGCGGCCTGGGCGATGAAGCGCGCACCAACCGCTTCCTGGCCGACGCCGAAGCCGGCCGCCTGCCGCCGGTGACCTTCTACAAGCCGCAGGGCAACCTCAACATGCACGCCGGCTACGCAGACGTCGCCTCGGGCGACCGCCACATCGCACACATCGTCAAGAGCCTGCGCGCCAGCCCGCAGTGGAAGAACATGGTGGTCGTGATCACCGTGGACGAAAACGGCGGCTGGTGGGATCACGTTGCGCCGCCCAAGGGCGACCGCTGGGGTCCGGGTTCGCGCATCCCTGCGCTGGTGGTGTCGCCGTTCGCGCGCAAGGGCACGGTGGACCATACGGTGTACGACACCGGCTCCATCCTGCGCCTGATCACCCGCACCTTCGGCCTGGAAAAGCTGGACGGCTTGAAGCAGCGCGACGACGCCATGATCGCGCGCGGCCAGAAGCCGATGGGCGACCTGACCAACGCGCTGCAGTTCAAGAGCTGAGCCGACCGGGCTCGTTGCTGAAGACGCCGCCGCGATGTTGTCGCGGCGGCGTTTTTTTATGGACGGTGATTTGCGAGCGCCCGGGGTTTATTGATGAGATGCATGTCGGGGCGTATTACTGCACGGCCGGCGCGGCATGACGGACGCCACTGAATCCCGGCCTTGACCGGGACGACGGAGACGAAAGAGACGAAAGTGCTCGGCACGGTTCGAGAATCATCACTGGCGTGACCACCGATGCCGCTCAACCATCCATCAGCTCGGTGAAAGCGGGCAGGCTTCGATCATCCGCCACCATCCTGACGAACCCGATACCGCTCAACCATCCTGCACCGTCTTGGCAGCGGATACGACTCAGCCACCCAGCGTCGTCCTGACGGAGGTCAGGACCAGCGGCGTTTGTCATGCCTCGCCCGCGCCGTTCAAGCGCGGCGAACGACGCTGGATCCCGGCCTGCGCCGGGATGACGGAGAAGAAAGAAACGAAGGCGACAAAAGAAAGACGACAGCGGTGAAGGCGACCATGCAAGACAAAGGTCGGAAGACGACCACCGACCAGCCGCCACCCAACATCAAGCCAACCAAGGCGGCGCCGTCTCCTTCAAGCTGATCTTCTTCGGAATCAGCTTCAGATCCAGGAAGGCATCGGCAATCTGCTGCTGCTCCTCCAGAATCGCATGCGTGATCGGCACCGTGCCGAAGTTGTAGCGCCCCACCGCCACATCGAGCACGCTCTTGGGCAAGCCCAGCACATTAGCCAGCTCGCTGGCGTATTCTCCCGGCCGGGCCTTGGCCCAGTCGTCGATCTTGCCCAGCTCTTCCAGCGCCACCTTGATCAGGTCGGCATTGTTCCGGGCGAAATCGCGCGAAGAAAAGTAATACGCGCGGTTCTTCACCACCCCCTCCGCGTCCGCCAGGATGCGCGCCTGCAGGCTCTGCTGGGCCGCCGCCAGATACGGCTCCCAGATCGCCCAGGCATCCACCGAACCGCGCTCGAACGCCGCGCGCGCATCGGCCGGAGCCAGCCACACCGGCGTCACGTCGGCGTAGCGCAGGCCATGCTTCTCCAACAGCTTGACCAGGAAGTAATGCACGTTGGAACCCTTGTTGAGCGCGATGCGCTTGCCTTTGAGATCGACCGGCTGCTTCAGCGCGGATTCCTTCGGCACCAGCACTGCTTCGACGAAGGGACGCGGCACGGTGGCCGCCACGTACACCAGCGGCGTGCCGGCCGCCTGCGAAAAGATCGGCGGCGCCTCGCCGACGTCGCCGAAGTCGATGGCGCCTGCACCCAGCGCCTCCAATTGCACTGGACCGGCGCTGAACTCGACCCACTTCACCGTCGCGCCCAACGGGGCCAGGCGCTGCTCCAGCACGCCGCGCGTACGGATGATGCTCAGCGCGCCCTTTTGGTAGCCGACCCGCAGTTCGCGCGCGGCGGCGCGCGCCAGCCCGGGCGCCAGCGCGCCCGCCAGGCCGGCGAGGCCCAGGCCGATGCCGCCCGCGATCAGGCGGCGTCGTCTGCGGCTCTTCTGGATGTGGTCGATGGCGGATTGTCGCGTCTCGTCGGGCCTTGGCATGCCTGCTCCGTGATGGTGATAGAGGGAATGCGAGCGTAGCCAGCGCTGCCGCGAATGCGAACGAATACTTCCGCCGCTGCATAGAAGAAAAGCGGATAAGACTGCGCAGCCCGCCCCGGACGAGTTCTTCCGAGCCCGATCAATTTATATCATGTTATGATATATTTTCGCTTTATCCCTTTACCGTGGCGGACTTCATCCGCCCTCATCACCAATCGGATTCCCGCCCTCGCCCCTGCCACAATGAAACACAAACGCGACTACACGGCGGATAACCGCCTGCTCTACCTGTGCGCCATCGCGCTGCCGATCGGCGCGCTGTCCACCTGCGCGGCCTGGGCGCTGCTCAAGCTGATCGCGCTGTTCACCAACCTGTTTTACTTCCAGCGCCTGTCCTTCGACGCCAGCCCGCCCGCCACGCATACGCTGGGCTGGATCGCCGCCCTGCTGCCCATCGCCGGCGGCCTGATCGTCGGCCTGATGGCGCGCTACGGCAGCGACAAGATCCGCGGCCACGGCATCCCCGAGGCCATCGAAGCCATCCTCTTCGGCAAGAGCCGCATGTCGCCCAAGGTGGCGTTGCTCAAACCTGTGTCCTCCGGCATCGTGATCGGCAGCGGCGGCCCGTTCGGCGCGGAAGGGCCGATCATCATGACCGGCGGATCGCTAGGCTCGCTGCTGGCGCAGTTCCTCCACCTGACCGCGGCCGAGCGCAAGACGCTGCTGGTGGCAGGCGCCTGCGCCGGCATGACCGCCATCTTCGGTACGCCGCTGGCGGCGGTGCTGCTGGCGGTGGAATTGCTGTTGTTCGAACTGAAGCCGCGCAGCCTGCTCCCGGTAGCGCTGGCCTGCGCCGTGGCCGGCTTCCTGCGGCCGTGGCTGATCGAGGCCGGACCGCTGTTCCCGACGCAGGTGGCCGCACCAGGCGCGGTCGCCTTGTTGTCCTGCCTCGCCGCCGGCCTGGCCAGCGGCGTGCTGGCCGCCGCGCTGACGCTGGCGCTGTATCGCGTGGAAGACTGGTTTCATCGGCTGCCCCTGCACTGGATGTGGTGGCCGGCGCTGGGCGGCATCGCGGTCGGCCTCGGCGGCCTGCTACAGCCGCGCGCGCTGGGCGTGGGCTATGACGTCATCGGCGATCTGCTGCACAACCACATGCTGCTGTCCACCGCGCTGGCTCTGCTGGTGGTGAAGGCGCTGATCTGGCTGGTGGCGCTGGGCTCGGGCACATCGGGCGGCGTGCTGGCCCCGCTGCTGATGATGGGCGCCGGCCTGGGTCTGGTGCTCTCGCCCTGGCTGCCGGGCGGCTCGCCCGGACTGTGGCCGCTGGTCTGCATGGCCGGCGTGCTGGGTAGCGTCCTGGGCGCGCCGCTGACCGCCATCGTGTTCGCCTTCGGCCTGACCCATGCGGATCAGGCGCTGCTGCCGCTGATCGCCACCACCGCGGTGGCCTACGGCGTCAACGTGCTGCTGATGAAGCGCTCCATCATGACCGAGAAGATCGCCCGCCGCGGCCTGCACGTGCATCGGGAATACAGTGTCGATCCGCTCGAACGCATGCACGTCGATGAACTGATGACGCCCGCGCCGCAGGCACTGGACGCGGCCATGCCGGCCGGCGAAGCGCTGGCGCTGTGCCGCGCAGCCGACCACGCGCATCGCTACTATCCGGTGATCGCGTACAAGAGACTGGCCGGCATGGTCGCGCTGCGCCAACTGGAACAGGCCGATCCCGCACGCGCCTGCGGTGACTTGCTGGTCCAGGAAGGCCATGCCGACGTGTTCTATCTACTGCCGCAGATGAATGCGCGCGCCGCCGCCGGCGCCATGGCCAAGCTGAGCGCCGCGCGTCTGCCGGTGGTAGCCGACCGCGAACGCATGCAACTGGTCGGCATCCTGTCGCTGTCGGATCTGGCACGCGCCAGCGCCGCGCATGCGGAAGAAGAATCGGTCAGGGAAAAACTGCTGGGAGGGTAAGCCGTGCCGCCCGCGCATGCTCAATGCATGCTGTCGTCGATGAAATCCTTGGACCATTGCAGGCCCGCGGTGCGCACGCAGTTGAAGTCGGGATAGAGATTGTCGCGATCGCGCCAGAGCGCCATCGGGGGCCGCCCCCATTTATTGATCTGCACGGACAAGCGCCAGCCTTCGGCCATCTGGAGGCCTACGATGCTGATATCGAAGGTTCGATACTGGGCTGCGTAGGTAAGCGAATGTATTTTCTTGTTTTCCATGAGCAACTTTCGCGACCATGCATTATAAGACGCAAACTTCGTCGCGAAAGAAGAGGTCATGCGCATCCCGGCAGATAATTCTTCCATTCTTGGCGGGCCGTCATCGAAACCAGCCTTTATCGTTGTCAGGCCGTCAGCATTTCCTCACGGCACGGCATATTACGTGCCGCCGCTCAACCGGCAGACCAGGTTGTCTTTCGACACCAGCACCACATTGACGCCAGCGGTGCCGTTATCCATCCGGAATTCGCTGTTGCCGTTGCTCAGGGAAATGATGCGCACAGCGCGCGTCGCCTGCTCGGTGAGGATGGACTGCCCCTGCTGGTTCATGCAGGTCAACACGCAGCCGCCATTGCCGTTGCAGGTGCGCGTCAGATCGCTGGCCACCGGCGTGGGCGGCGGATTGACGGGCGCGGCGGTCTGCGCCAGGGCCGCTGACAGCGGCAGGACGCAGGCGAAAACACCGGACAAGACGATACGGATAGACATGCTCCCCTCCTCTTTTTCGAATAGTGATCTGGGTGGCCACGCAGGGCCCAAGCGGTCAGACCGACCGTCCGCAGAAACATTCCCCGCCGGTTCATCGCGGATGGCCGCCACGGCATCACGGATGAAAAAAAGCGGCGCACCTCAAGCGAAGTGCGCCGCATCCCCCTCCGGGTTCAAGCCCCGATATCAAGCCTTGCGTCTTCTATCCCGAACCCCTCCGGGATAGTGAAAATCAGTAAATCAGTAAGTCAGCGTGACCGTCACGGTGTCCGAATAGGCGCCGGCCAGCGGCGTTTGCGAAGCGGCGATCTGGCCGTACACGGTCAGCGTTTGCAGCAGGCCCGAGCCAGTGCCGGTCTGGGTGTCGGTGCCGATGGTCGAGCCCCAGTTGTTGGTGCGGGCCGAATCGCGATACAGCGCGTAGTTCAGGGTGCCGCCACCGGTGGCGCTCATCTTGCGCGTCGTCACGGTGGAACCGGTGCCGGTGCCTGCATCCAGGCCGACGTTGTAGGGGGTGCCGTTGGTGCACAGTACGGTGATGTTACCGGTCTGGTTCACCACCGTTTGCGTATAAGCGCCGAAGGCAATGGCCGAGCCGACCACGGTGCACGATGCAACCACCGAGGCGCTGATGGTCAGCGAGCCGCTGGCGGTGGCGGCGAAGGACGACGGAGCGCTGGAAGCCAGGACAACGGCGGCGATGGAAGCGCAGACGAAGCGATTTTTCTTGGCAAAAAACATGG
>WNDX01000180.1 GCA_009914615.1 Herbaspirillum frisingense | reverse complement strand
ATTTCCATCACCAGCGCCGCTTTGCGCTTGGCTGTCCAACGCTTGAATTCTTCTTCCATGACCTTGCTCATTTTGATTTCCTTTTAGGATTATCTACTGAGCAGGTTTTTAGTGGGTCATTACACGCCTGCCATCGAAGGACCACCGTTTGATTGCCGTCTGGACACTTTTGGAGCTCGGCCGATCACCGTCCGAAATAATGGAGATGGCGCGATTTTTTGGATCCCGATTTTTTGACATTCGCTATCGGGACATACCTGAGGCATCACTCGCATCGATGCCACGGAGAAAATGGCAACTACTTGCCAATGCGAAAATGGGCGAACTGTATGAAAAATAAGGATTTTCTTGCCAAAATCGAGGTTTTTTGAGCTCAGGAGGAACAAAAATGGCCCGGAAAAATCGCGTTGCGAAGAAACAACACAGTCCCAAAAACGTTGTCTGGACCAATTGGCAAGCATCGCTCAAGGGCAATCCGTGTGGCAGAATGGCGGCTAAGTTCATCGCAAGCCCCTTGGAACAAGGGCCTGTGACGACCTGAACACATGATATTATTCATTTTTTTGATGTCGTAATCTTGTAGCGCAGTTTATCTGCGGATATCTCACCCGAGAGGAGAAACATGAACAAATTAGCAAAACTCGTCTTCGCTGCTGCGTCCGCAGCCATCGCTCTGTCTGCCACCGCTCAGGAAACCAAGGACATCAAGGTTCGTCCGGGCAGCCTGTACCTGCAAGATGGTCGTGACGTCGTTACCCGCAGCGGTTACGGTCTGTGCTGGCAAACCGCCTTCGTGAACGGTCCGTGCGAAGAGCCGCCCGCACCGGCACCGGTTGCCGCTGCTGCTCCGGCTCCTGCCGCTGCTGCTCCTGCTGCTGCTCCGACCTCGGAAAAAGTCACCTACGCTGCTGACGCGTTCTTCGATTTCGACAAGGCTGTCCTGAAGCCGGCTGGCAAGTCCAAGCTGGACGAGCTGGTTGGTAACCTGAAGTCGATCAACCTGGAAGTCATCATCGCCGTCGGCCACACCGACTCCGTCGGTTCCGTCGCTTACAACCAGAAGCTGTCGGTTCGCCGCGCTGAAGCCGTGAAGGCATACCTGGTGTCGAAGGGCGTCGAAGCCAACCGCGTCTACACCGAAGGCAAGGGCAAGTCGCAACCGGTCGCAGACAACAAGACTGCCGCTGGCCGCGCCAAGAACCGCCGCGTGGAAATCGAAGTTGTGGGCACCCGCAAGTAATCGATTGTCGCTACAAGTCTGTAATGAACCCCGCTTCGGCGGGGTTTTTTTATGCCCATTTGATTTATCGCCGCCCGACACCCTCGTCTCTTTCGGCTATCATTCATCCTATGAATGCTACCAATGCCGATCCTCAAGAGATTCAGAAATTCAGTGAACTGGCCCACCGCTGGTGGGATCCGGATTCCGAATTCCGTCCCCTGCATGAAATCAACCCCTTGCGCCTGGAGTGGATCAATGCCCGCGCCCCGCTGGCCGGCAGGAAAGTCGTCGATATCGGCTGCGGCGGCGGTATCCTGGCCGAATCGATGGCCGTCAAGGGCGCCAATGTCACCGGCATCGACCTTTCCGACAAGGCCTTGAAGGTGGCCGACCTGCACAGCATGGAATCCGGCGTGCAGGTGCGTTACGAGAAGATCGCCGCCGAAGACCTGGCCGCGCGCGAAGCTGGTCAGTACGACGTGGTGACCTGCATGGAGATGCTGGAACACGTCCCCGATCCGGCCTCCATCGTGCGCGCCGCGGCGACGCTGGCCAAACCCGGCGGCAAGGTGTTCTTCTCCACGCTGAACCGCAATCCCAAGTCCTACCTGCTGGCCATCATCGGCGCCGAATACGTGCTGCGCATGCTGCCCAAGGGCACGCATATCTACGCCAAATTCATCACACCCGCCGAACTGGCGCATTACACGCGCGAAGCCGGCCTGGAAATCGATGCCTTCAAAGGCATGAGCTACAACCCGCTGACCCGGATCTATTCGCTGAACCAGGATACCGACGTCAACTACCTGGTCGCCTGCACCAAGGCTGCCTGACCCGCCGCCGCTGCCCCGCCACGGGCCGCGGCGTGTTCCAACCTTTCCCGCACCGCCATGCCACTACGCCCACCGCGCGCGATCCTGTTCGACCTCGACGGCACGCTCGCCGACACCGCTCCCGACCTGGCCGCCGCCGCCAACTTCCTGCGCAGCGAGCGCGGCCTGGACGCCGCGCCCTATGAGACGCTGCGCCCGGTGGCCTCGGCCGGCGCGCGCGGCCTGATCGGCGCCGCGCTCGGCATCCATCCCGGCGACGAGCAATACGAAGCACTGCGCGTGCGCTTCCTGGACCGCTACCAGGCCAACATGACCACCCACAGCCGCCTGTTCGACAGCATCCCCGAGTTGCTGGCCGGGCTGGAGGGGCGCGGCATCGCCTGGGGCATCGTCACCAACAAGGCGGCGCGCTTCACCGATGCGCTGGCGCCGCAAATCGGCCTGGGCCACGCGGCCTGCATCGTCTCCGGCGACACCACCCCGCACCCCAAGCCGCATCCGGCGCCGCTGCTGGAAGCCGCCAAGCGCCTGCAACTGGCGCCGGAAGATTGCTGGTACGTCGGCGACGACCTGCGCGACATCCAGGCCGGCAAGGCTGCCGGCATGCCCACCGTGGCCGCCGCGTGGGGCTATTGCGGCCATACCGAACCGGCGTCCTGGGATGCCGACGCGCTGCTGCACGCGCCGCTGCAGATCCTCGAACTGCTGGCCTGATCCCGGTCCCCTCTCCTGAAGTCTCAGCCCGGCCGGACCGGCGCTGAAACTTCGCCGCCTGTTTTCTTCTCCTAGGGCAGGTCCGCATACGGACAATGCCTGACTGCGCCGCATCCGGATCATCACAGTTCTCCCATGGCGCATTAGAATGATGCGCATAAGGGACTCGCAAGAATCCGTAACAGTCCGCCCCAGGCAATCAGAACAATCACAATACGCACCGGCGCCATCTGCCCCCGCTGACGCAGTCGGCCGCCGCGGCATCGACAAGGAACCACCGCAATGGCCAATCCGGGCATCGCCGCATCCCTCAACAAGCTGCAATGGCAGCGTTTCCGCCGACCGTTGAAGTGGCTGGCCTGGACGGTGATCGTGCTGCTGGCACTGGCCGCTCTCGGCTGGCTGGCCCTGCCCTCCTTGGTCAAGAAAACCGCGATCGAACAGACGCAGGAAAAGATCGGCCGCAAGCTGGACATCGGCGACGTCACCTTCAACCCGTTCCGGCTGGCGCTCACCGCCTCCGACATCACGCTCTATGAAGCGGACGGCAAGACGCCCTTCTTCTCCGCCAAATCGCTGCTGGTCAACGCTTCGTCGTTCTCCCTCTTGCGCCTGGCGCCAGTGCTTGATGAAATCAAGCTGACCACGCCCGACGTGCACGTGGTGCGCCTGGATGCCGACGGCATCGGCCACTACAACTTCTCCGACATCCTGGCGCGCATCGACGCCCTGCCCAAGAGCGACTCCAAATCGCAGTTCTCGCTGGCCAACGTGCAGCTGCAGAACGGCCGCATCCGCTTCGAGGACAAGGTCACCGGCAAGAACATCGATGTCGCCGCACTGCAGATCGGCCTGCCCTTCATCTCCAACCTGCCCGGCAGCATCGACAGCTTCGTGCAGCCGCAGCTCTCGGCCAACATCAACGGCACGCCCTTCCATCTGCAAGGCCGCAGCAAGCCCTTCGCCAGCACCCAGGAATCGGCCTTCGCCATTGACATCGACAAGCTGGACATCGTCAGCTACCTGCCTTTCGTCCCGGCCGAACTGCCGATCATGCTGCAAAGCGCCAAGCTCACGACCAAGCTGGATCTGGCCTTTGCGCGCGCCGACGGCAAACCCAAGGTGGCGCTGAGCGGCGATATCGCGCTCGACGAGGTCTCGGTGCAGGACAAGAGCAAGGCGCCGCTGTTCAAGGCCAGGCAACTTGCCGCCCATATCCAGCAATTCGACGTACTCGGCGCCAGCGGCGAGATCCAGCAAGTGACGCTGGAAGCGCCGCAGGTCTGGGCCGCCATGAATGCGCGCGGCGAGATCAACTGGCTTCGCGCCCTTGCGGTCGGCAAGCCCGCCGCGAAAGCCAAGCCGGCCGACAAACTCGCTGCCCAGCCCGCGCAGACGGCGCCCGCAACCGCCGTGGTTGAGACGAAGCAGGACGCCGCCATCCTCGTCCAGCAATTGAACGTGCGCGACGGCGAGATCAACTGGCGCGACGAAGCCAATGCCTCGCCCGCGCAGAGCGTACAGCTCGGCCAGTTGAGTATCGAAGCCGCGCAAATCTCCACCGCCGCCGATGCCAAACCTGCCAGCCTGAAGATCGCCGCCGTCGAAAACGGCCACGGCAAGCTGGGCTTCGAGGGCGAAGTCGCGCCGCTGAAGGCGCAAGTCAACGGCAAGGCGACCCTGGACGGCATCGACGTCGCCGGCTACCAGAACTACCTGAACCGCGCGCTGGCGGCGGCCGTGGCGGGCAAGCTGTCCGGTTCGGCGGCGATCCGCTTGCAGGACGGCCAACTGAAACTGAACGACACCGGACTGGAACTCGCCAATCTCAAACTCACGCCCAAGGCCAAGGGCGCCAACGTCATCACCGTCAAGTCGATCGCACTGCAAAAAGCCTCGCTCGATCTGGCCGCGCACCAGGCGCAAGCCGACGCCATCCGCATCACCGGCCTGGTCGGCGACATCCGCCGCGAAGGCGACGGCGGCTTCAGCGTGCAAGGCCTGCAAGCCGAGGCGCCCGCGGCCAGCGGCGAACGCGCTGCACCGCCTGTCGCCGAAACCACACCGCAAAGAACCGCCGGCAAGACCGCGGCATCGCCCTGGGTCGCGCGCCTGGGCACGTTCAGCCTGGCCGATAGTACGATCAACTTCGAGGATGCCGGCAGCGCCAAGTCCAAACTGCAGATCCATGGCATCAACCTGCAGGCGCAGAATCTCTCCAGCAAACTGGATCAGGCCAGCAAGCTCAGCCTGCAAGCCCAGTTCGACAAGACCGGCAAGCTGGATATCAGCGGCCAGGCGGCGCCCCAGTTGAAGAGTATCGATCTGGACGTGGACGCCAGGAGCCTGCCGATCGCCCCCTTCCAGGGCTATTTCGCCAATGTGCTCAACGTCACCCTCAATAGCGGCCTGCTCAACGCGAAGGGCAAGGTGGCACTCACCCCGCCGCTGGAGCAGCAGAAATTCGCGCTGAACTACACCGGCAGCGCCGGCGTGACCAACCTGCGCATGCAAGACAAGGTGACCTCCACCGACTTCCTGCGCTGGCGCTCGCTCGACGTGACCGGCATCCAGGCCAGGCTGGGCGGCCGCACCCAGATCTCACTGGACAAGGTGGCGATCAACAGCTTCTACGCGCGCGCCATCCTCTCCGAGCAGGGCCGCCTGAACCTGCAAGACATTCTGGTCTCGGACGCACAATCGCAAGGCTCCATCACCGACGACAGCAAGAAAAACGACAAGGAAAAATCCTCCGGCGGCGCGCGCAAGACCACCACTTCCGCCGCACCGGTCACCGCCCCCGCCGCCGATCCCAACGCCCCCATCGTGCGCGTCGGCCAGGTGGTGCTGGCGGCCGGCAACATCAACTACACCGACAACTTCGTCAAACCCAACTACACCGCCAACATGACCGGCCTGGCCGGCACCATCGGCGAGATCTCATCGGAAAAGCCGCAGCCGGCCACGGTCAACATCAACGGCAAGATCGACAACGATGCACCGCTGCAGATCTCCGGTTCGCTCAATCCGCTGTTCAAGCCCATGTTCCTGGACATCAAGGCCAGCGCCAACGGCGTGCAACTGCCGCGCCTGACGCCCTACTCGGCCAAGTACGCCGGCTACCCGATCACCAAGGGCAAGCTGTCGATGGATGTGCAATACAAGATCGAAAACGACAAACTGGTCGCGCAAAACGACCTGCGCATCGAACAGCTCACCTTCGGCGAGCGCGTGGACAGCCCGGAAGCCACCAAGCTGCCGGTGATGCTGGCGGTCTCGCTGCTCAAGGATCGCGACGGCAACATCAACCTCAACCTGCCGATCTCCGGCTCGCTCTCCGATCCCGAATTCTCGGTCGGCGGCATCATCGTGCGCGTGTTCGTGAACCTGATCGTCAAGGCTGTCACCTCGCCGTTCGCGCTGATCGGCTCGATGTTCAACAGCTCGGAAAACATCGGTGAACTGCGCTACATCGAATTCGACCCGGGTTCCTCGGAAATCACGGCCGACGTGCGCAAGAAACTCGACGCGCTGGGCTATGTGCTCAATGAACGTCCCGGCATCAAGCTCGACATCACCGGCCGCGTCGATCCCAAGGTGGACGACCAGGGCCTGCGCCGCGAAGCCCTCAACCGTCAGATGCGCGCCCTGAAGCGCCGCGACGTGATCGAGAAGGAAGGCCAGCCCTCTGGCCAGGTGCAGATCAGCGACGCCGAGCGCGCCAAGTACCTGGAGCGCGTATACAAGGACGCCAAGTTCGACAAGCCGCGCAACATGATCGGTCTGTCCAAGTCGCTGCCGCCGGAAGAGATGCAAAAGCTGATCATCGACAACACCCAGGTCACCCAGGACGACCTGCGCAACCTGGCCCAGCGCCGCGCCGATGAGGTTCGCAATTACCTGCAGGAACAAAGCGTGATCCCGCCCGCGCGGATCTTCCTGATCGCCCCCAAGCTCAACGGCGACGGCATTCCGGAAAAAGAACCCAAGGCGCGAGTCGATCTGACCATCCAATGAGGCCCGCGAACGACAAATAGGGGCGGCAGGGCTTGAGAAATCCAGGCCCGCCCATACAGTAGGTTATAATTCCCTTTCTGCGGGGGCGACTTGGTTTCGACGTGGGTTGCAAAGCAGCGCAGGGCATACCGAGGCCTGATTACCTCGTAAATACAGTCAGAACGTAAATAACTGCTAACGATAACTCGTACGCACTGGCCGCTTAATCGCGGTTAGCTTCACACCATCTCGTCTCTGGGGTGGGCTGGCAACAGCGGTGGAGTCATTTACAGAGAATCGCTCCGGAACGGGTCACTTGGACCGGGGTTAAATCAAAGGTGACTAGCTTTTACGCAGCGTGTGCGTCCGCGGCGTAGGAGTTAAATCAAATGACAGCACTAAGTATGTAGAACTGTCTGTAGAGTGCTTGCGGACGCGGGTTCGATTCCCGCCGCCTCCACCAAATATCAGTCCTTTGAAGTCCAAGGACATCTAAAAAAACCCGCTGTTCTCCTGGGAGACAGCGGGTTTTGTTTGTTAGCGCCCCCTCGGGTTCGTTGACATCCAGACGCACTTCCGCGGTCCACGCAGTCCATGGCAGCGCGGATCACACGAGAACATCAACGGCTGGTTGCGTCAATATTTCGCTAAGGGGCTGGATATCTCCGGCTGCTCGCGAGCACGATTCAATGCTGTTGCGCGAGGGCTGGAGGAATGTCCAGGGAAAACCCTAGACTACGGAACGCAGGCAAAACAGTACTATCCATCTGTTGCAGTCACCGGGTGAAACCGCCGCCAGAAACGCACATCCATGATTCCGGCTATTTGACCGCACACAGCCCCGCTTAGCCCCATGGAAACATCGAAGTTGATTTTCGTCGGCAGAAAACAGTCGCTTTCTGCCGACGGCATTGCCTTGTCTAGCCGCCTTATTCAGCCACCTTACACGCGATTTCCCTATGTCGGGACAGCACGCACCCTATCAGGCTTGTGGACTGTTACCGCGGGTATCCAGCGCGGAGTAACCGTCGTCCGCTTTTTTCGCTTGCTCCGGAATATGGTCCGTATCGAGCGGCTTTGCGATTTCCTTATTGGGAGAGTCGGTATCGGTTTCGCGATTCTCCACGCTTCCATTCCCGGGTTTTCTTACCGTCGCGTCAAAAGCCCCTTGGGCCGGCGTTTCGTTTTCACGGGTGGGAAGTTTGGATTCGATAGACATTTCGTAGCTCCTTCATAAGTTGTGCTACCAGAAGACGACCGAGAGAAGAATCGCCACTACGGCGGCTGCGCCGGCGGCCTTCCACGGCCAGTTGTACGTTCTGCTTTTCATCGGCTTTCTTACCCGTCACACTTTTGCTTCGGTATGAGGCGTCGCATCGCGAGTGAGGAAGTCTTGCGTCAGCGTGGGCAGGTTGTTCAACAGCCAAGCACTCATTGCCTTTTCCTGTTCAATGATTTGTTCGCAGGCACGTTCTGTTTCCGGGTCGCCGGCTTGACGTGCTGCTGCAATGAGGGCCGTATAAGAGGCTGTTGCGAAATTATTTTAAAAGTTGTTTTAACCGGGTCCAGCAAATCAAGGCGCAAGCCAATGACAGGAAGGCTTCGTGGATATGAGCATAGCGTTCGTAACGAATCTTCAGGCGCCGAAACGAGTGCAGCC
>WNDX01000018.1 GCA_009914615.1 Herbaspirillum frisingense | reverse complement strand
GCAGGCCAAGGCTCATGTGTTTGACTACATTGAGGTTGACTACAATCGGATCCGGCTGCACTCGACCCTGGGCTACCTCAGCCCAGAGCAGTACGAGCTGGCCAATGTCGCTTAGATAGGTGTCCGTCAATCAGGGGCAAGATCACAACTCTGTCAGGAGCTGTCGCAGCGAATCGGGCAACGCAGTGGATTTTTCTTTGTTGAAATCGACCCAGACGATTTTTGCGCCGCCATCAGCATAAATGATCTGCGCATCGCTCGCGTCGCGGATGACATACGTAGTTTCCACACTCGTGCGGCCCATCTGGCCGGCAAACATTTCCACGGCAATGCTGGCGGGATACTTCATCTGGCGCCTGAAATTGCAGTGCGCATTGACGATGACGGGTCCCTGATCCGCTGCCACGGTGGGGCCGAAGGCTTCTTCCAGCCATTCGATGCGGCACTGCTCCATGAAGCGGAAATAGACCGTGTTGTTGACATGGCCCAGGGCATCCATGTCACCCCAGCGGATGGTTTGTGCGGAGACGTGCAGCAATTTGGGGGTGGCCTGGGTGGAAGCGGCGTCGTTGGCGTGGCGGGTCATGGCGGATCCTTTTCTTGTGGTTCGGTCTGATTCATCGATAGATGTAATTTTTTTCATGCGAGCGGCAGCGAGGCTGCCCGCATTGTTTCCCTGCAGCACCACCGGCGGCTCATCTTGCGGATCGGACACGGCCCATCCGTTTCGCGCGCGGCCGGCTTTGCATAACATTCTGTTATCAATTCAAGCCATATCGATATGAGGGACGGATACAAAATCCAATAAAATACGCGGCATTGCCGGAAAACACATCCGGCGCAGCCTCCGGGGCTGCTCTCAGTGCTAAAAAATTCATCCGCGGACGCATAAAAATCTTATTGTCCACTAGCGTTCCTGCGAAAAATGCTGAACAATAGCACGATCGTTCGAAAATAGGCAGTTCACATAATTACGGGACACCCATGACTTCTTCTCAAGACTTGCTTGAACAATACGGCCCACGCGAATCCATGGAATACGACGTGGTGGTGGTCGGCGGCGGCCCTGCCGGCTTGTCGGCTGCGATCCGCCTGAAACAGCTGGCGGCGCAATCGGGCAAGGAGGTCTCGGTCTGCGTACTTGAAAAAGGCAGCGAAGTCGGCGCCCACATCCTCTCCGGCGCGGTGATGGATCCGCGCGCGCTGACCGAGCTGATCCCGGACTGGAAGGAGCAAGGCGCGCCGCTGAACACCCCGGTCACCGAAGACCGCTTCCTTTTCCTCTCCGCCAGCAAGGCCTACAAGACCCCGTCTTGGCTGCTGCCAGCCTGTTTCCAGAACCACGGCAACTATGTGATCTCGCTCTCCAACGTCACCCGCTGGCTGGGTCAGCAGGCCGAGGCGCTGGGCGTGGAAATCTTCGCCGGCTTCCCGGCCGCTGAAATCCTGTTCAATGGCGACGGCTCGGTCAAGGGCGTCGCCACCGGCAACATGGGCATCAACAAGGAAGGCGAACCCGGCCCTGAATTCCAGCTCGGCATGGAGTTGCACGCCAAGTACACCTTCTTCGCCGAAGGCGCGCGCGGCCACCTGGGCAAGCAACTGATTTCCAAGTACAAGCTGGACGCCGGCCGCGATCCGCAGACCTATGCCATCGGCATCAAGGAACTGTGGGAGATCAAGCCGGAGATGCACCAGCCCGGCCTGGTGGTGCACACCGCCGGTTGGCCGCTGGAGAACGACACCTACGGCGGTTCCTTCCTGTATCACCTGGAGAACAACCAGGTCGCGGTGGGCTATGTGGTGGGCCTGGCTTACCAGAATCCTTACCTGTCGCCGTTCGAAGAATTCCAACGCTACAAGACCCACCCGGAGATCCGTAAGTTCTTCGAAGGCGGCAAACGCATCTCCTATGGCGCACGGGCGATTACCGCCGGCGGCATGCAATCGCTGCCCAAGCTGGTGTTCCCGGGTGGCGCCCTGATCGGCTGCGACGCCGGCTTCCTGAATGCCTCGCGCATCAAGGGCAGCCACGCCGCGATCAAGAGCGGCATGCTGGCGGCCGAAGCGGCCTTCAATGCACTCAACGAAGAACGCCAGGGCGACGAGCTGGCCGCCTACCCTGCTGCCTTCGAGCAATCCTGGCTGAAGGAAGAACTGCATAAGGCGCGCAATTTCAAGCCATCCATGAGCCGTGGCCTGGTCACCGGCACGCTGCTGGTGGGCATCGACCAGGTGCTGTTCGGCGGCAAGGCGCCATGGACCATGCGGCATGCGCACGCCGATCACGAATGCCTGAAGCCGGCCGCCAATTATGCGCCGATCGCCTATCCCAAGCCGGACGGCAAACTGACCTTCGACCGCCTGTCGTCGGTCTTCATCTCCAATACCAACCACGGCGAAGACCAGCCGGCGCACTTGACGCTGAAGGACAAGAACGTGCCGGTGCAGATCAACCTGGCGCAATATGCAGGCCCCGAGTCGCGCTATTGCCCGGCCGGCGTGTACGAGTTCGTGAAGAATGAAGACAACAGTGACCGCCTGCAGATCAACGCGCAGAACTGCGTGCACTGCAAGACCTGCGACATCAAGGACCCGACCCAGAACATCGTGTGGGTGACGCCGGAAGGCGGTGGCGGGCCGAACTATTCGGGGATGTAAGCGCTGCGGCGCCAAGGATGAAAGCCGCATCTCCAGATATGATGCCGTTCATTCACGCCTCAAATCCCTCATCGGTCGTCCCGGCGCAGGGCGGGAGCCACTGACTTTCGTGGTGCATCGATGGCTGTTGAACGACGCTGGGTTCCGGCCTGCGCCGGGACGGTCGAGGTATTTTTTGGGAGCGGCATTCGCATCCGGATCCGCGGCCTTTTCATTGACCGCCACGACGACACAAAGACAGGCGCCCGCCTCTACCAGCGCGTGCCCTGCACGAACTCGACAAAGGCCCGCAGCGGCGCAGGCAGGTAGCGGCGCCCCGGGTAGTACAGCGACGGCCCGGAGAAGCCGGGCCACCAGCGCTCCAGCAGCGGCTCCAGTTCGCCGCGATCGATATAGGGCTGCAGCCACTCTTCGAACAGATACACCACGCCCGCGCCGGCTACGGCCGAATCCACCGCCAGATCGGCCGCCGCGCCCAGGTGCACGATCAGCGGGCCGTCGGTTTCCACCACCACCTTCTTGCCGCGGTTTTCGAATTCCCAGGCCGGCATCGCGCCGCTGGAGAAACGGCCGCGCAGGCAGACATGCTTGCGCAGATCGTCCGGATGCCGCGGCCGGCCGTGCCGTTCGAGATAAGCCGGCGATGCCGCCAGCGCCATGCGCTGGCGCCTGGGGCCGATCGGGATGGCCACCATGTCCTGATCCATGCTCTCCTCGTAGCGGATGCCGGCATCGCAGCCAGTCTGCAGCAGATCGACGAAGCGGTCATCGACGATCACCTCCAGACAGATCTCCGGATAGGCGGCGAGGAACCCTGGCACGATGCGTGGCAGCACCAGCTTGGAAGCAGCCAGCGGCACATTCAAGCGCAGCCTGCCGGCGGGCCGGTCGCGAAAACCGTTGACCACATCCAGCGCCGATTCGATCGCACCCAATGCCGGCGTGAGATGCTCGAGCAGGCGTTGCCCGGCGTCGGTGGCGGCGACGCTGCGCGTGGTGCGGTTCAGCAGGCGCACGCCGAGCCGCGTCTCCAGCCGGCGCACCGCCTCGCTCAATTGCGAAGCGCTGGTATTGGTCATGCGGGCCGCGCCGCGAAAACCACCGTGGGTGGCGACGGCCACGAAGGCGCTGATGTCTTGCAGGTCGGCCATGGGATCTCCGGCGATTGTTCTGAATTCGGCACAAGCTGTTCTATTGTGCGGGATTGTCGCACAGCGTGCCGGCGCCTAGACTGTTCTTCAATCACCCAACAAGGAGAACGCCATGCAACAAGCCACACACGCCGGCAGCCACAAGCTCGGCACCCTGAGCATCAACCGCATGGGCTACGGCGCCATGCAACTCGCTGGCCCCCATGTGTTCGGACCGCCCAAGGATCCCCAGGCCGCGATCGCGGTGTTGCGCGCGGCCATCGAGCTGGGCATCAACCATATCGACACCAGCGACTTCTATGGTCCGCACGTCACCAATCAATTGATCCGCGAAGCGCTGCATCCCTATCGTGACGATCTGGTGATCGTCACCAAGATCGGCGCCCTGCGTGGTGCGGATGCGTCGTGGCAGCCGGCCATGGCGCCGGCGCAACTGGAAGCCGCCGTGCATGACAATCTGCGCAATCTGGGCCTGGATGTGCTGGACGTGGTCAACCTGCGCCTGATGTTCGATGTGATGGGACCGGTGGAGGGAGATCTGGAAGAGCCGTTGAGCGCGCTGGCGGAATTGCAGCGCAAGGGCCTGGTGCGTCACATCGGTTTGAGCAATGCGACGGCCAAGCAGATCGCACAGGCGCGCGGCATCGCCGAGATCGTGTGCGTGCAGAATCAGTACAACCTGGCGCACCGCGGCGACGATGCGCTGGTAAGGCAACTGGCGGAAGCGGGCATCGCTTACGTGCCCTTCTTCCCGCTCGGCGGCTTCTCGCCACTGCAATCGTCGGTGCTGGAACGCGTGGCCGCCGAGTGCGGGGCGACGCCGCTGCAGACCGCGCTGGCCTGGCTGCTGCAACGTTCGCCCAACATCCTGCTGATCCCGGGCACCTCGTCGGTGGCCCACCTGCGGCAGAACATCGCGGCGGCGGCGCTGGCATTGCCGCCGGCGGCCATCGCCGCGCTCGACGGCATCGGCGCGACGGCGGCCTGAGTCAGACGCCCGCGGGGCGGGCCGGCGGCGTCCAGGCGCCGCTGAGGATCTTTTCCAGCCAGAACACGCCGATCACCGTCTTGACGTCGGTGATCTGGCCATTGCGCACCTGCTCCAGCAACCCGGACAGTGGCGCCTTGTAGATATCCAGGAACTCGCCTTCCTTCAGGCCGCGCGCCACGTACAGCACCAGATGCTCATCCGAATAAGCGATGGCATTATGGATGGTGCAGACGTATTCCCACTGACTGGCGGTGTAGCCGGTCTCTTCCTTCAGCTCTCGCTTGGCGCATTCCAGCGTGTCTTCGCCCGGATCGATCTTGCCGGCGGGGAATTCGATGAACACGCGATCCAGCGGATAACGGAACTGGCGTTCCATCAGCACGCTGCCATCGTCGAACAGCGGCAGCACGGTGACCGCGCCGGGATGCTTGATGTATTCGCGGATCGACTCCTTGCCGTCCGGCAGGACGATGGTGTCTTTCTGCACTTTGAGGAAGTGGCCGTCGTAGACCTGGCGGCTATCTTTCTGAATCTCTTTCAGGTGTGCATCCATGGTGGGCTCTGGAAAGAATGAACGGAATCAGGCGCGATAAGCCGCGCGCGTGGCCGCGACGGCATACCGGAGGGAGTGAAACCGGCGACCGCTGATGATACGGGCCGCCACATGCGGGTCTCAGGCGTGCTTCTTGCGCAGGTAGCGCAGCACGTAACCGGGATAGGCAAGCACCAGGAAGAGACAGCCGGTGATGGCATAAAATTCCCAGGTCTGGGAAAACACGTTGCCGATGCCGGCTTCGAGGAAGTGCGCGACGACGCCGACGACGAAGTACAGCGCCAGCAGTTCGACCAGGCGCACCCAGATGGGCTTGACCCAGCCAGCATCCTTCTTCAGCGGAACGAGCGCGAACAACTGCTGGTTGAAGAAAGGCAAATTGGCCGCAAACGCGGCCAACAGGATAACGACCCAGCTGAACAGGGAAACGTTCATTTCCCTGCCCTTTACGCGACGACCTTGCTGAGAAAGGTCGCCAGGGTCGTGACGATGGCGTTGGTGCAGGCGTCCATCAGGTGACCCGGCCACAGACCCACTGCCAGGGCGGCGATACCGTTCAGGCTCAGCACGACGCGCATGTCCGGAGTGGCCACGATCTTGGTGTTATCGACCGGGTCATCGAAATACATGACCTTGACCACGCGGATGTAGTAGAACGCGCCGATCAGCGAGAACACCACGGCCAGGACGGCCAGCCAGATCTGGCCGGTGCCCAGCACGGCCTGCAGCACCGAGAGCTTGGCGTAGAAGCCGACCAGCGGCGGGATGCCTGCCAGCGAGAACATCAAAATCATCATCACGGCAGCGAACCACGGGCTGCGCTGGTTCAGGCCCTTGAAGTCTTCGATGGTGTCGGCTTCGAAGCCGGCACGCGACAGCAGGATGATGACGCCGAAGGAACCCAGCGTGGTGATGACATAGGTCACCGCGTAGAACAGCGACGAGCTGTAGGCGTTGACGGCCGAGAACAGGTTGCCGTCCACCACGCCCGACATCATGCCCAGCAGCATGAAGCCCATGTGCGAGATAGTCGAGTAAGCCAGCATCCGCTTGATGTTGCTTTGGGCGATGGCGGTGACATTGCCCAGGATGATCGACAGCACGGCCAGCACCATCAGCATCTGCTGCCAATCGACGGCCAGCGGCAGCATGCCTTCCACCAGCAGGCGGAACGTGATGGCGAAGGTCGCCAGCTTGGGCGCGGCGCCCAGCAGCAGCGTGACCGGGGTCGGCGAACCTTGATAGACGTCCGGCACCCACATGTGGAAGGGCACGGTGCCCAGCTTGAAGGCCAGGCCGGCCACCACGAACACGATGCCGAACACCAGCACGGTGCGATCCACGGTGCCCGAGACGATGGCGCGGAACACTTCATTGAGTTCCAGCGAACCGCCGGTGGCGCCGTACAGCATGGAGATACCGTAGAGCAGGAAGCCGGAAGCCAGCGCGCCCAGGATGAAGTACTTCATGCCGGCTTCGGTGGCGGCGGCGCTGTCACGACGCATGGCGACCAGCGCATACAACGACAGCGACATCAGTTCCAGGCCCAGGTAGATGGACAGGAAACTGTTGCCGGAGATCATGACCATCTGGCCCAGCGTGGCGAACAGGGCCAGCGCGTAGTATTCGCCGCCCAGTTGACCGCCGGTGATGCCGCGCACGGTGTTGTACTGGCGCGAATACACCAGGGTGACGCCGACGCCCAGGTAGGTGAACAGCTTCAGCAGGTTCGACAGCGGATCCGAGACGAACATGTTGTTGAAGGTGTAGACCGTAGCGCCGCCATTGAGGTCGCCGATGGTCAGCACCGCGCACACCACCAGCGCCAACAGCGACAGCAGGTAGGTGATGACGCGCTTGGCTTCCGGCAGGAACATATCGATCAGCAGGATCGCGGAGGTCGCGATCAGCAGAAATATTTCCGGATAGACAGGGATCAGATTCATGTTGTTCATTTAGTTACTACCGCTTGTGTTCGCCCGCTTGTGTCGCGACTTCCCGCCGCGCCGCTTGACCGGCAATGCCACGCCGGCTCGTCTCGTATTTACTAACTTTCTTGCCGGCGGGGCATGCTCGCCCCGCCCTTTAAATGCATTACCGCGCCAAGACCGGTGTTCAGTTGATCTTGGATACCGCCACGTGCTGCAGCAGGTCGGTCACCGAAGTCTGGATGCTGTCGGTGATGATCGCCGGATACAGACCCATGACCATGGTGGCGATCGCCAGCAGACCCAGGATGAAGAATTCGCGGCCGTTCAGATCGACCAGTTCGGCCACGTGGTGGTTGGTCACCGCGCCGAAGATCACGCGCTTGGCCAGCCACAGCGAGTAGGCCGCGCCCAGGATAAGGGCCGTGGCAGCCAGCAGGCCGATCCAGAAGTTGAACTTGACCGCGCCCAGGATCACCATGAATTCGCCGACGAAACCGGAGGTGGCCGGCAGGCCGCAGTTGGCCAGCGAGAACAGGATGAAGAAGAAGGCGAAGCGCGGCATCTTGTTGACCACACCGCCGTATTGCGAAATTTCGCGGGTGTGCATCTGGTCGTACAGCACGCCGATACACATGAACATCGCGCCGGACACGAAGCCGTGCGAGATCATCTGCACGATACCGCCCTGCACTGCCATGTCGTTGAACATGAAGAAGCCCAGGGTGACAAAGCCCATGTGAGCGATCGACGAGTACGCGACCAGCTTCTTCATGTCTTGCTGCACCAGGGCCACCAGGCCAATGTAGATCACGGCCACCAGCGACAGGAAGATCATGAAGCCGGACAGCGCATGGCTGGCATCAGGCAGGATCGGCAGCGAGAAGCGCAGGAAACCGTAGGCGCCCAGCTTCAGCATGATCGCGGCCAGCACGATGGAGCCGCCGGTCGGCGCCTGCACGTGGGCGTCCGGCAGCCAGGTGTGCACCGGCCACATCGGCACCTTCACCGCAAAGGCGGCCAGGAAGGCGAAGAACAGGATCTTCTGTTCCAGCATCGACAGCGGCAGCTGGTGCCAGGTCGGGATATCGAAGCTGCCGCCCGACACGAAGTACAGGTAGATCAGCGCGACCAGCATCAGCAGCGAGCCGAACAGGGTGTACAGGAACAGCTTGAAGGCCGCGTACACGCGGTTGTCGCCGCCCCACACGCCCACGATGATGAACATCGGGATCAGGGTCGCTTCGAAGAAGGCATAGAACAGCATCGCGTCCAGCGAGGAGAACACGCCGATCATGATGCCCGACAGGATCAGGAAGGCGCCCATGTACTGGGCCACGCGCTTCTGGATCACCACCCAGCCGGCCAGCACCACGATGACGGTGATGAAGGCGGTCAGCGGCACGAACCACAGGGAGATGCCGTCCAGACCGAGGAAATAGGCGATGTTGAAGCGGTCGATCCAGGGCGTCTTCTCGACGAACTGGTAACCGTGCGCCAGGGGATCGAAATGCTGGATCAGCGGGAAAGTGGCGACCAGTCCGACCAGCGAACCGAACAGCGCCAGCCAGCGGGCCAGGCCCGGATTGCTGTCGCGGCCAAGTGCCAGGACCAGGATACCGAAGACGATCGGTACCCAGATCGCGACGCTCAGGATGGGAAATGTTGACTGCATCATGGTTGTTCTTTACTTAACTCTGACAACTTACTTGGCGAAGGGGAACGGCATGAACCACACCAGGAAACCCAGCACCCCGATGATCATCACGAAAGCGTAGTGATAGATGTAACCGGACTGCCAGAGACGCGTGAATTTCGAAAACCAGCCGACCACCTTGGCGCTGCCGTTGACGAACAGGCCGTCGATGATGCCGCGGTCGCCCACGGTGGACAGGCCGCTGCCCAGCAGGCGCGCACCGCCTGCGAAGACGACTTCGTTGAACTTGTCCATGTAGTACTTGTTGTCCAGGATCGTGTAGATCAGGCTGAACTTTTCCTTGAACCAGGCCGGAACGCGCGGGTTGACCATGTAGCAGTAGTACGCCACGACCACGCCGGCGATTGCCAGCCAAAGCGGCGCGCTGGTGAAGGCATGCACCACCATGGCGACGGGACCGTGGAACTCGTGTCCCAGCTCTTCCATGACCTTGTGGTTTTCGCCGAAGAAGATCACGCCCTTGAAGAAATCGCCGTACAGCATCGGCGCGATCGCGAAGAAGCCGATGATGACCGAGGGGATGGCCAGCAGGATCAGCGGCAGGGTCACGACCAGCGGCGACTCGTGCGGTTTCTGGCCCGGGGCCAGGCCGTGGTGGTGCTCGTCATGGCCGTGGTCGTCGTGAGCGTGCGCATCGTGGGCGTCGTGGCCATGGTCGTCGTGCACGCCATGAGCGGCAGCCGGAGCGTGGTGATCGTCATGACCGTGGGCCTGGCCGAAACGCTCCTTGCCGTGGAACACCATGAAGTACATGCGGAACGAGTAGAACGCGGTCACGAACACGCTGGCCAGCACGGCGAAGTAGGCGAAGCCCGAACCTGCCAGATGTGACTCGGCGGCGGCTTCGATGATCGAATCCTTCGAATAGAAGCCCGAGAAGAACGGCGTGCCGATCAGCGCCAGCGAACCCAGCAGCGAGGTGATCCAGGTGATGGGCATGTACTTGCGCAGGCCGCCCATGTTGCGCATGTCCTGGTCGTGGTGCATGCCGATGATCACCGAACCCGCGCCCAGGAACAGCAGCGCCTTGAAGAAGGCGTGGGTCATCAGGTGGAACACGGCGACCGAGTAAGCCGAGGCGCCCAGCGCGACGGTCATGTAACCCAGCTGCGACAGCGTGGAGTACGCGACCACGCGCTTAATGTCGTTTTGCATGGTGCCCAGGAAGCCCATGAACAGCGCAGTGATGGCGCCGATCACCAGGATGAAGGACAGCGCGGTGTCGGACAGCTCGAACAGCGGCGACATGCGGGTCACCATGAAGATGCCGGCCGTCACCATGGTGGCGGCGTGGATCAGCGCGGAGATCGGGGTCGGGCCTTCCATCGAGTCCGGCAGCCAGACGTGCAGCGGGAACTGGGCCGACTTACCCATGGCGCCGACGAACAGGCAGATACATGCCACCGTCAGGAGCATCCAGTCGGTGCCCGGCAGGGTCAGTTGCGCCAGCTCGCCGCGCTTGGCGAAGACTTCGGTGTAGTTCATCGAACCGGCGTAGGCCAGCAGCAGGCCGATACCCAGGATGAAGCCGAAGTCGCCCACGCGGTTGACCAGGAAGGCCTTCATGTTGGCCTTGATCGCGGTCGGACGGGTGTACCAGAAACCGATCAGCAGATACGACACCAGGCCCACCGCTTCCCAGCCGAAGAACAGCTGCAGGAAGTTGTTGCTCATGACCAGCATGAGCATCGAGAAGGTGAACAGCGAGATGTAGGAGAAGAAGCGGTTGTAGCCTTCGTCTTCAGCCATGTATCCGATGGTGTAGATGTGAACCATCAGCGACACGAAGGTCACCACGCACATCATCATCGCGGTCAGGCTGTCAACCATGAAGCCGATTTCCAGCTTCAGGCCGGCCACGGTCATCCAGTTGTACAGGGTGCCATTGTAGGTGGCGCCGTCGAGCACCTGAAGCAGCGTCATCAGGGAGATGATCGCAGCCACCAGCACGCCCAGGATAGTCGCGGTATGCGAGACCTTGCGGCCAACCACGTTGCCGAAGAATTTGGTGCCCAGGAAACCGGCAATGGCCGATCCGGCCAACGGCGCCAGGGGGACAGCAAGAAGAAGATGTGGGTTAAGTTGCCCAGCCATGATGAACCTTATCGCTTATTGGCTGCCTCGCTCTACCGCCGCGGGGCCTCCCATCTTTAAATGAAATTCGAACCAGAACGCAGGATGCGGATCAGCCCTTGAGGCTGTCGAGATCTTCGACGTTGATGGTATCCAGGTTACGGAACAGCACCACCAGAATCGCCAGACCGATCGCGGATTCAGCCGCGGCCACGGTCAGGATGAAGAACACGAAGATTTGTCCGCCCGCATCGCCAAGGTAATGCGAGAAAGCGATGAAGTTCATGTTGACCGCAAGCAGCATCAGTTCGATGGCCATCAGCAGCACGATGACGTTCTTGCGGTTCAGGAAAATGCCGACGATCGAGATCGCGAACAGGATCGCGCCGATGATCAGGTAATGGGAGAGCGTGATTGCCATGATTCTTGTTCGCCCTTCTTAAGATTGTTGACCGGCTGCCGGCTTGTCGCCCGCTGCATTGCCGCCTTCGCCGCCTTCGGCGTTGCGGGTCGATTCCGCCTTCATGCTGACCAGGCGCACGCGATCCGACGCCTTGACCTTGACCGCCTGGGCCGGGTCGAAGTACTTGCTGTCCTTGCGCTTGCGCAGGGTCAGGGCGACCGCGGCGACAATGGCGACCAGCAGGATCACGGCAGCGATTTCAAAGGCGTACACGTATTCGGTGAAGATCAGCTTGCCCAGCGGCTTGGTCTGACCGATGGTGTCGGAGGCGGCCGGCACCTGCGATTCCGGGGTCCAGAAGCTGCGCAGCAGCACGGCGGCCATTTCCAGCACGATGATCACGCCGATGGTCGCGGCCAGCGGGAAGTAGCCCCAGAAGCCTTCTCTGAGCTTGTCCATGTTGATATCGAGCATCATCACCACGAACAGGAACAGCACCATCACCGCCCCGACGTAGACCAGCACCAGCACGATGGCCAGGAACTCGGCCTTGAGCAGCAGCCAGATACCGGCCGCCGAGAAGAACGACAGCACCAGGAACAGGGCCGCATGCACCGGGTTGCGGGCAGTGATGACGCGTACGGCGGCGACCACGAGGATCACCGCGAACACGTAGAACAAGACAGTTTTAAATTCCATAATCAACCAGAAGTTGGTTCAGTCAGCACCGGAACCGCGGCATGGCCGCCGGTTCCATCGCAATACATCCATTCCTAAGCACTTCGATTACTGCCGCCCTGCCCCGCGCTAGGCGGGACGGGAATCAACGGTAAGCAGCGTCGGCAGCGCGTGCCGCGGCGATTTCGTTTTCGTAACGGTCGCCCACTGCCAGCAGCATTTCCTTGGTGTAGTACAGATCGCCCCGCTTTTCACCGTGGTATTCCAGGATGTGCGTCTCGACGATCGAGTCGACCGGGCAGGACTCTTCGCAGAAACCGCAGAAGATGCACTTGGTCAGGTCGATGTCGTAGCGCGTGGTACGGCGCGAGCCGTCGTCGCGCTGCTCCGATTCGATGGTGATGGCCATCGCCGGGCACACCGCTTCGCACAGCTTGCAGGCGATGCAGCGCTCTTCACCGTTCGGATAGCGGCGCAGCGCGTGCAGTCCGCGGAAACGCGGCGACATCGGCGTCTTTTCCTCGGGGAACTGCACCGTGATCTTGCGCTTGAACAGGTAGCGACCGGTCAGGGCCAGGCCCTTGAACAGCTCGCGGAGCATCAGGCTGCCGAAAAAATCCTTAATAGCTTCCATTTTTAGCCTCAGCCTTAAAACTTATTTCCAGATATTCCAGGGCGACTGGATCCAGATCGCCACGACCACCAGCCACACCAGGGTCAGCGGAATGAACACTTTCCAGCCCAGACGCATGATCTGGTCATAGCGGTAGCGCGGGAACGAAGCGCGGATCCAGACGTACAGCGACAGGAAGAAGAAGGTCTTGGCGCCCAGCCAGATCCAGCCCGGGATGAAGTCCAGCGCCGCGATCGGTGCCGACCAGCCGCCGAAGAACAGCAAGGCGGTCAGGATCGAGATCAGGATCATGGCGGCGTACTCGGCCAGGAAGAACATGGCGAAGGACATACCCGAGTATTCGATCATGTGGCCGGCCACGATTTCCGATTCGCCTTCCACCACGTCGAACGGGTGACGGTTGGTCTCGGCCACGCCGGAGACGAAATAGATCACGAACACCGGCAGCAGCGGCAGCCAGTTCCACGACAGGAAGTTCAGACCCAGGTCGGCAAAGTGGCCCTTGGTCTGGCCCATGACGATGTCGGTCATGTTCAGGCTGCCGGTGACCATCAGCACCACCACCAGGCAGAAGCCCATGGAGATTTCGTAGGACACCATCTGCGCCGAGGCGCGCATCGCGCCCAGGAAAGCGTACTTCGAGTTGGAGGCCCAGCCGGCGATGATGATACCGTAGACTTCCATCGAGGTGATCGCCATCAGGTACAGCAGGCCGGCGTTGACGTTGGCCAGTACGTGTTCCGGCGAGAACGGCACCACTGCCCAGGCGGCCAGCGCCGGCATGATGGTCATCACGGGCGCCAGATAGAACAGCGCCTTGTTGGCCTTCGACGGGGTCGAGATTTCCTTGAAGATCAACTTGAAGGCGTCGGCGATCGGTTGCAGCAGACCGGCGGGACCCACGCGGTTCGGGCCCAGACGCACGTGCATCCAGCCGATCAGCTTGCGCTCCCAGTAGGTCATGTAGGCCACCGAGATCAGCAGCGGCACCATCACCACCAGAATCTTGACGATGGTCCACACCAGCGTGAACAGGCTGGGGCCCAGCAGCGCCGGGCCGGCCGTATTGATTTGGGCAATCAGCTGATCCATTACGCTTTCTCCACGACGATTGCGCCAAACATGCCACCCAGTGCGGCGGTGGAGACGTGTGCCGCGGCGACACGAACCACGTTTTCCGGCAGTTTCTTATCGATGGCCGCGGTCAGCGCAGCGCTGCCCTGGCCTTGTTTTACGTTGACGCGGTCGCCGGCGGCAATGCCCAGCTTCGCAGCCAGCGCGGCCGACAGCCATGCCTTGGGCGCCTGGCCGTCGGCGGTTTCCAGCAGCGGCGGCGAACGGCGCGCCACGGCGTCGGCGAAGTAGATGGGCACGTCAGCCACGCGCTCCAGCGAACCGGCAGCTGCCGCAGCAGCTTGCGGCTGCAGCGAGGCGGTGTTGCTCAGGCGCGCGGACAGATCGGTTTCCTTGCCCAGCAGTTCGTCGCGGATGGCTTCCGAGGTGTCGTAGTCGAAGTTTTCCAGTTCCAGCAGGTTGCCCAGCACGCGCAGAACCTTCCAGCCCGGACGCGCGTCGCCGGCCGGCTTGACGGTGCCGTTGAAGCTTTGCGCACGGCCTTCGGCATTGACGAAGGTACCGGAAGTTTCGGTGAACGGCGCGATCGGCAGCAGCACGTCAGCGTAGTCGGCGCCGTGCTTGTAGGCCGACATGACCACGACCATTTCGGCCTGGTTCAGGGCGGCGCTGGCGGCTTGCGGATCGTAGCTGTCCAGTTCCGGTTCGGCGTTGAGCAGTAGGTAGGCCTTGCGCGGTTGTGCGAACACGGACAGCGCATTGGCGCCCTTGCCCGGGGCCGGCACGGCGTTGGCGAGGTAGCCGCCGACGGCGTTGCCGCCTTCGGTCAGGTAGCCCAGCTTGGCGCCGGTCTGTTCGGCGATCCATTGCGCCGCAGCGTGCAGCTGCGATGCTTGCGGATGCTGGACGGCGGCGTTGCCCAGGAACACGGCCTTGGATTCGCCCGACAGCAGGCTGGCGGCAGTGGCGCGGGCTGCGTCCGATGCGGTGGCGCCGGCGAAGGCGGCCGGAGCGGCCACGCCACGGGCTTCAGCCACGGCGACGGCCACTTCGGCCAGTGCGCCCAGCCATGCGGAGGGGGCCGCCACGATCTTGTTGGCGACCGGCATCAGCAGGTCGTCGTCGGTGGCGTGCAGCACGCTGATCTTGGCGCCGCTCTTGGCCGACTGGCGCAGGCGCGCGGCCAGCAGCGGATGATCCTTGCGCAGGAAGGAGCCGATCACGAACACGCGGTTCAGCTGCGAGAATTCGACGATGGACATGCCCAGCCACGGCTTGATCTGGCCGTCCAGTGCGAAGTCGGACTGACGCAGGCGGAAATCGATGTTTTCGGAACCGACGCCACGCACGACCTTCTGCAGCAGGTTCAGTTCTTCCAGCGTGGAGTACGGGGTACCCAGCGCGGCGATGGCATCGGCGCCGTGTTCGTGGCGGATGTTGCGCAGGCCGTGGGCGACGTATTCCAGCGCGGTCTGCCAGTCCACTTCCTGCCACTTGCCGTCTTGCTTCAACATCGGCTTGGTCAGGCGATCGGCGCTATCCAGCGCTTCATAGGCGAAGCGATCCTTGTCGGAGATCCAGCATTCGTTGACTTCTTCGTTCTCGAACGGCAGCACGCGCATGACCTTGCCGTTCTTGACTTGAACGACCAGGTTGGCGCCGACGCTGTCGTGCGGGCTCACCGACTTGCGGCGCGACAGTTCCCAGGTACGGGCGCTGTAGCGGAACGGCTTGGAGGTCAGCGCGCCGACCGGGCACAGGTCGATCATGTTGCCCGACAGTTCGGAATCGACGGTCTTGCCGACGAAGGTGGTGATCTCGGAGTGCTCACCGCGGCCCAGCATGCCCAGCTCCATCACGCCGGCCACTTCCTGGCCGAAGCGCACGCAGCGGGTGCAGTGGATGCAGCGGTTCATTTCCTTCATCGAGATCAGCGGGCCGACGTTCTTCGGTTCCACCACGCGCTTCTCTTCTTCGTAACGCGAGGAAGAGCCGCCGTAGCCGACCGCCAGATCCTGGAGCTGGCATTCGCCGCCCTGGTCGCAGATCGGGCAATCCAGCGGGTGGTTGATCAGGAGGAATTCCATCACGCCCTTCTGGGCCTTGACGGCTTTGTCGCTGCCGGTGCGCACGATCATGCCGGCGGTCACCGGCGTGGCGCAGGCCGGCAGAGGCTTCGGCGCCTTTTCGACGTCAACCAGGCACATGCGGCAGTTGGCCGCGATGGACAGTTTCTTGTGATAGCAGAAGTGAGGAATGTACGTGCCGAGTTTATTGGCAGCATCCATAACCATGCTGCCTTCCTGCACTTCAACCTTCTTGCCGTCTATTTCGATTTCAACCATGGCTGTTTGCCCAAGCTAAATATTCTTTGCCAACGATGCCGGCAGCGCGTGGCCGTCCGGCATCCCCTGCCCTGTTCACATGTATGCCGGAACCAGGCAGTGTTTGTGCTCGATGTGGTATTCGAACTCTTCGCGGAAATTCTTCACGAACGCACGCACCGGCATCGCCGCCGCATCGCCCAGCGCGCAGATGGTGCGGCCCTGGATGTTGTCGGCCACCGAGTTCAGCACGTCCAGGTCCGCCAGCTTGCCGTGACCGTTTTCGATACGCTCCACCATGCGGTACATCCAGCCGGTGCCTTCGCGGCACGGCGTGCACTGGCCGCAGGATTCTTCGTAGTAGAAATAGGACAGACGCAGCAGCGACTTGACCATGCAGCGCGTTTCATCCATCACGATGACGGCGCCCGAGCCCAGCATGGAGCCGGCCTTGGCGATGGCGTCGTAATCCATCGTGGTGTCCATCATCACGTCGCCGCGGATCACCGGAGCGGACGAACCGCCGGGGATGACCGCCTTGATCTTCTTGCCGCCGCGCATGCCGCCCGCCAGTTCCAGCAGCGTGGAGAACGGAGTGCCCAGCGGGATTTCGTAGTTGCCCGGACGTTCGACGTCGCCTGAGATCGAGAAGATCTTGGTGCCGCCGTTGTTCGGCTTGCCCATCTCGGCGTAGGCTTGCGGGCCGACCTTGAAGATGAACGGCACGGCCGCGAACGTTTCGGTGTTGTTGATGGTGGTCGGCTTGCCGTACAGGCCGAAGCTGGCCGGGAACGGCGGCTTGAAGCGCGGCTGGCCCTTCTTGCCTTCCAGCGATTCCAGCAGCGCGGTTTCTTCGCCGCAGATATAGGCGCCGTAACCGTGGTGCGCGTGCAGCTGGAAGCTGAAGTCTGTGCCCAGGATGTTGCTGCCGAGGAAACCGGCGGCGCGCGCTTCTTCCAGCGCTTCTTCAAATATTTCGTAGGCGGAGAAGATCTCGCCGTGAATATAGTTGTAGCCGACGGTGATGCCCATCGCGTAGCCGCCGATGATCATGCCTTCGATCAGTGCGTGCGGATTGTAACGAATGATGTCGCGATCCTTGAACGTGCCCGGCTCACCTTCATCTGTATTGCAGACGAGGTACTTTTGACCCGGGAACTGGCGCGGCATGAAGCTCCACTTCAGGCCGGTCGGGAAACCCGCGCCACCACGTCCGCGCAGGCCGGAGGCCTTGAGGTCGGCGATGACTTGTTCCGGCGTGATCTTCTCGGCCAGGATGCGCTTGAGCGACTCGTAGCCGCCGCGCTTGACGTAATCTTCGAGGTGCCAGTTTTCGCCGTTCAGGTCGGCGAGGATCAGTGGCTTGATGTGGCGGTCGTGCAGGCAGGTCATTTCTTGAGTTCCTCCAGCAGCGCGTCGATCTTGTCGTTGGACATCCAGCTGCACATGCGGTGGTTGTTGACCAGCATGACCGGCGCGTCGCCGCAGGCGCCCATGCATTCGCCTTCCATCACGGTGAACTGGCCATCGGCCGTGGTTTCCTTGTAATCGACACCCAGCTTCTGCTTCAGGTGATGGGCGGCGCGCTCGCCGCCGGACAGCAGGCACGGCAGGTTGGTGCACACGGTGATCTTGTGCTTGCCGACCGGGCTGGTGTTGAACATGTTGTAGAAGGTCGCGACTTCTTGCACGGCCACGGCGGGCATGCCGATGTAGTCGGCAATCTCCTGCTGCAGCTCGGCGGGCAGCCAGCCGTGATCAACCTGGGCGATGCGCAGCGCGGACATGACCGCGGACTGGCGCTGATCCGCCGGATATTTCGCGAGTTCGCGATCGATTTTCTTAAGGGCTTCTTGACTTAACAGCATATCGTTGGCCATCCATGCACATCGGAGATGCGCGGTTTTATTGGATATTCCCCAAACCTGACGGGCTTCTTGCGAAGCCCGCCTTTACTCTTGATCCGACTTAACGGTCGATTTCACCGAACACGATGTCTTGCGTACCGATGATGGTCACCGCATCCGCAATCATGTGGCCCTTGGCCATTTCATTGAGTGCCTGCAGGTGGGCAAAGCCCGGAGCGCGGATCTTCAGGCGGTACGGCTTGTTGGCGCCGTCCGATACCAGATAGATGCCGAATTCGCCCTTCGGGTGCTCGACGGCGGCATAAGCCTCGCCCGGCGGCACGCGGAAACCTTCGGTAAACAGCTTGAAGTGGTGGATCAGGTCTTCCATGTTGGACTTCATGTCAGTCCGCTTCGGAGGAGCGATCTTGTGGTTATCGGTGATGACCGGACCCGGGTTGTTGCGCAACCACTCCACGCACTGCTTGATGATGCGGTTGGACTGGCGCATTTCGGCCACGCGCACCAGATAGCGGTCGTAGCAGTCGCCGTTCTTGCCGATCGGGATGTCGAAATCCATCAGGTCATACACTTCATACGGCTGCTTCTTGCGCAAGTCCCATGCGATACCGGAGCCGCGCAGCATGGGGCCGGTGAAGCCCATCTGCAGCGCGCGTTCCGGCGAGACCACGCCGACGCCAACCAGACGCTGCTTCCAGATACGGTTATCGGTCAGCAGGGTTTCGTATTCATCGACGTAGGTCGGGAAACGGTTGGTGAAATCTTCGATGAAGTCCAGCAGCGAGCCCTGGCGGTTTTCGTTGAGCTGGCGGATGGCCTTTTCGTTGCGCACGATCGAGGCCTTGTACTGCGGCATGCTGTCCGGCAGGTCGCGATAGACGCCGCCCGGACGATAGTAGGCCGCGTGCATGCGGGCCCCCGAGACCGCTTCGTAGCAGTCGAACAGGTCTTCGCGTTCGCGGAAGGCATACAGCAGCACGCCCATCGCGCCCACGTCCAGCGCGTGCGCGCCGATCCACATCAGGTGGTTCAGCAGGCGGGTGATTTCATCGAACATCACGCGGATGTACTGCGCGCGCAGCGGCACTTCGATACCCAGCAGACGCTCGATGGCCAGCACGTAACCGTGCTCGTTGCTCATCATCGATACGTAGTCCAGGCGATCCATGTAAGGCACGGACTGCAGGAAGGTCTTCTGCTCGGCCAGCTTTTCGGTGCCGCGGTGCAGAAGGCCGATGTGCGGATCGGCGCGCTGAATGACTTCACCGTCCAGCTCCAACACCAGGCGCAGCACGCCGTGCGCGGCCGGGTGCTGAGGGCCGAAGTTCAGCGTGTAGTTTTTGATTTCTGCCATTTTTTGATCCCGTAATTTTCTTCACGAATGACACGCGGTGTGATTTCGCGCGGCTCAATCGTTACGGGTTGATAGATGACGCGCTTCTGCTCGGCGTCGTAACGCATTTCGACATAGCCGGACACCGGGAAGTCCTTGCGGAACGGGTGGCCGATGAAACCGTAGTCGGTCAAGATGCGGCGCAGGTCGGCATGACCGTCGAACAGGATGCCGTAGAAGTCGAAGGCTTCGCGCTCGTACCAGCCGGCCGAGTTCCAGATGTTATCGACCGACGCCACGATAGGCAGGTCGTCGTCCGGAGCGAACACGCGCACACGCACGCGCCAGTTATGGGTGATCGACATCAGATGCGAGACCACGGCAAAACGCGGGCCGTCCCAGGCGCCGTCGCCGTAGGTGGAGTAGTCCACGCCGCACAGGTCGAGCAGCTGCTCGAACTTGGTGTCGGCGTGATCGCGCAGCACGCGCATCGCGGAGAGATAGTCGGCGGCCTTGACCACCACGGTGACTTCACCGATGGCCACGGTCAGATTCTGAAGGTACCCTCCAAGCGCATTACGCAGGGCTGCTTCGAGAGTTTCCAATTTTGTTGTCATACTGCCCTCTTAGCGCGCGATGGTATTGGTGCGCTTGATCTTGTTCTGCAGCTGGATCACGCCGTACAGCAGCGCTTCCGCGGTCGGCGGGCATCCCGGGACATACACGTCCACCGGCACGATGCGATCGCAACCGCGCACCACCGAGTAGGAATAGTGGTAGTAGCCGCCACCATTGGCACAGGAGCCCATGGAGATCACCCAGCGCGGCTCCGGCATCTGGTCATAGACCTTGCGCAGCGCCGGCGCCATCTTGTTGCACAGGGTACCGGCCACGATCATCAGGTCGGACTGTCGCGGCGACGGACGGAACACCGCGCCGAAGCGGTCCAGATCGTAGCGCGACGCGCCCACGTGCATCATTTCAACCGCGCAGCAGGCCAGACCGAAGGTCATGGGCCACAGGGATCCGGTACGGGTCCAGTTGATTACCTTATCCAGCGAGGTGGTAACAAACCCCTCATTCAATACGCCTTCAATAGACATGGCTTACTCCCAATCCAGGGCACCCTTTTTCCAGATGTACCAAAATCCGACAACAAATTCAGCGATGAAGACCATCATCGTGATGAAACCCTGCCAGCCCAGCTCGCGCATGGACACGCCCCAGGGGAAGAAGAACGCGGTTTCCAGATCGAACAGGATGAACAGGATGGCGATCAGGTAGTAGCGCACATCGAACTTCATGCGCGCATCTTCGAACGCTTCGAAACCGCACTCGTAGGGGGATGTTTTTGCAACGTCAGGCTTATGGGGACCAAGCAGACGCCCCAGGAGCTGGGGAGCGACACCGACACCGATGCCAACAAGAATGAAGAGAAGAACAGGGAAGTAATTTTCGAGGTTCACGATTGGCCGTTATTCGTTGGTTTAATCGATGGGAATGATTCTCAATATCAATCAGAAACTTCCTCGACAAAAAGCCAGCTCAGGCACCATGACCTTTGCTGGCTTTTCATTTTCATTTCTATGGTGCCGACGACGAGACTCGAACTCGTACAGCTTTCGCCACTACCCCCTCAAGATAGCGTGTCTACCAATTTCACCACGTCGGCCTGAGACTGCTATTGTACCTGCTTTTGTTACTCTTGTTCAATGCACAATCAGTCGAAAACAGAGATTCTTCTAGGCTTATTCAGCCATTATTTCAGAATCCGCAAAAGCTTATTTCGGAATCTGATTCGATTGATCAGCCGGCTTGGCGGCATCGGCTGGCGCAGCCGGCGCCGCGGCGGGTGCAGCTTGCTGCGCGGGAGCCGCTGCCGGCGCCTGCAGGTTGTCCATCACGCCGCCGCTTTGCGCTACATGGTGGTTGCCGATGAAGGTCAGGGCCAGCGTCGCGACGAAGAAGATACCGGCCGCCACCGCGGTCGATTTCGACAGGAAGTTGGACGAACCGGTCGCGCCGAACAGGCTGCCGGACGCGCCGGAACCGAAGGCCGCGCCCATGTCGGCGCCCTTACCGTGCTGCAACAGCACCAGGCCGATGATCGCCAGCGCAGCCAGCACCTGAACTACAACCACAACCAAAAACAAAGTATTCATTTAAACAAGTCCACTCTTGATGTTTCAACTGCCCGCCGCCGAAGTATCTCGCCTCCGGCTGACAAACCCTTTACAGCTCAGGCCGCGGCCTGAATGATGGCCAGAAAATCGACCGCCTTCAATGCCGCACCACCGATCAGACCGCCGTCGATGTCAGCCATCGCCAGCAATTGCACCGCGTTGTCCGGCTTCATGCTGCCGCCGTACAGGATACGCACCTTGGCGGCTGCCTCGGCGCTCTTGGCGGCCAGGCGTGCACGCAGCATGGCGTGCACTTCCTGCGCCATCTCCGGCGTCGCGGTCTTGCCGGTGCCGATCGCCCATACGGGCTCGTAAGCCACCACGATGCGCGCGGCATCGTCGGCGCTCAGCGCTTCCAGGACGATGTCGAGCTGGCCACCCACCACGTCGTTGGTCTTGCCGGCCTCGCGCTGCTCCAGCGTTTCGCCGACGCAGACCACGGGCACCAGGCCGGCCTGCAATGCGGCAACCGTCTTGGCGGCCACGGCCGCGTCGGATTCACCGTGATAAGCACGACGTTCCGAGTGGCCGATGATGACGTACTGCACGCCGAATTCCTGCAGCATGGCGGCCGACACTTCACCCGTGTAGGCGCCCGATGCGTGCGCCGACAGGTCTTGCGCGCCCAGCGCGACGGCCGAACCGGCCACGGCGCCCTGCACCTGCGCCAGATACGGCGCCGGCACGCATAGCGCGACGTCGCAAGCCTGGGCAGGCAAGCCTTGCTTGATACCGGCAACCAGGGCCGCGTTGGCAGCCAGGCTGCCGTTCATTTTCCAGTTACCGGCTACGAGTTTGCGACGCATAGGCTGAGTTCTGACGAGATTGGTATGAATTTGGATAACCTCGTATTGTAGCCGGTTGGCGTAAAGGCGGTCAAACCGGACGGGCCCGCGACGCACCACATCCGTGCCGCCGTCCCGCCGGCCCTGCCCTGACCATCTTGCAGCTTACAGTTCGAGCATGATCTTGCCGATGTGAGCGCTGCTTTCCATCATGGCATGGGCCTGTGCGGCCTGCTCCAAAGGGAAGGTCTGATGGATCACCGGCTTGATCCAGCCGGCTTCGATCAACGGCCACACGCGTTCGCGCAGGCTGGCGGCAATCGCTGCCTTGAACGCGACCGGACGCGGGCGCAGCGTCGAGCCCGTGATCGTCAGGCGGCGGCGCATGACCTGCCCCATGTCGAGCTGGCCCTTGCTGCCGCCCAGTTGGGCAATGAAGACCAGCCGACCGTCGTCGGCCAGCGCCTTGATCTCGCGCGGCAGATAGTCGCCACCCACCATGTCGAGGATCACGTCCACGCCGCGGCCACCGGTGATCTCCTTGACCACGGCTTCGAAATCCTCGGTCTTGTAGTTGATCGCGCGCTCGGCGCCTAGCTCTTCACAGGCGCGGCATTTGTCGGCGCTGCCGGCGGTGGCGAACACGCGGTGTCCGAGCGCCTTGGCGATCTGGATCGCGGTCACACCGATGCCGGACGAGCCGCCCTGCACCAGCAGCGTTTCACCGGCCGACAAACCACCTCGGTCGAAGACATTGCTCCAGACGGTGAAGTAGTTTTCTGGCAGGGCGGCGGCCTGCAGCGCGCTCAGCCCCTTGGGCACGGGCAGGCACTGGCCCAGCGGCGCGGCGCAATACTCGGCATAGCCACCGCCTTGCACCAGCGCGCACACCAGATCGCCCTTCCTGAAGCCGCTGCCGGCGAGGTCGCCATCGACAATCTCGCCCGCCACTTCCAGCCCTGGCAGATCGGAGGCGCCCGGCGGCACAGGATAATTGCCGGTGCGCTGGAACACATCCGGACGATTGACGCCGGCCGCATGCACCCTGATCAGCACCTCTCCCTGCTTCAGCCCGGGCATTGGACGTTCGCATGGTTGCAGCACGTCCGGGCCGCCATATTCCTTAATTTCTATCGCTCGCATGTCCTATCCTTTTCTCGTGAGGGGTGGCTTACAGCGAGGCCGCCGCGCGCGCCGCCGTGTCGTACAGGCCGGACGCATTGCGCAGCAGTTGCGCCGCTTCGCCGATGGCGTGATTGGGAATGCCGCTCTCGACCTGGACCTCGATCAGGCAGCGCTCGCGCACCTCGCGGTACTTCATGCACAGCGCCTGCCCGGCCGGCGTGGTCGAGAACAACAATTCCTTGCCCGCCTTTTCGCTCTTGACGTAGCCGGCCTTCACCAGCTTTTTCAATGCATAGGTGACCACATGGGTATCTTCGACGTTCAGGACGAAACAGATATCGGCCAGTTTTTTCTTGCGCTCGCGATGATTGACGTGATGCAACAGCGAGACTTCGATGGCGGTCATGTCCTTGGCGCCGGCGGCCGCCATGCAGCGCACCATCCAGCGGTTGAAGGCATTGCTGGCCATGATCAGCGCGTATTCCAGTTCGGACAGCTCGGCGCTGCGCTCGGAAACCAGATGCTGGGAAGAAACAATCTTGGTGGCTTTTTGCCCGGAGGCAAGCCCGGCGGGCGTTTGCGTCTCGTTGCTCATTGGGATGTTCCGCAAATGGCGTCTAAATGACAACACTATATCGCAAAGGCAAATAAATAATTTATCGACATATTGTTTATATTTTATTTGAACTGTAATATCCGCAAAAAAAGTAGGGCATCACCACCGACGCACCTTGAATCCTGTTCAACCCAACGATGGGCAGGTTCTTAAACAAACACAGGCGAGGCGAGACATATGCAGGGACCTCAGATTCACCCGCTGGGCGACAGCGCGCTGCTCTGCAGCCTGCCCGCACCGGCGACGCTTCCTCAACAGCAACGCATCTGGGCCCTGGCCGAACTGGCCGGGGGCTGGGATGAAGTCGGCGAAGTCGTGCCGGGCATGAACAACCTGACGCTGATCACCAAACGCCCGGTGGCCGATCTCGACACGCTGAGCCAACGCATCACCCAGGTCTGGCCCAAGCTCAATGGCGTCCTCGCCGAAGGCCGCATCGTCGAGATCCCGGTGGTCTATGGCGGCGCAGGCGGCCCCGACTTGGAAGCCGTGGCGCGCCACACCCAACTCTCGACCGACGAAGTCATCCGCCGCCACAGCGCCGGCGACTACGTGGTCTATTTCATCGGCTTCATGCCCGGCTTCGCCTATATGGGCGGCCTGGAAGCGGCGCTGGCCACGCCGCGCCACACCACGCCGCGGGTCTCCATCCCGGCCGGCTCGGTGGGCATCGGCGGCGAGCAGACCGGCATCTATCCGATGGCCTCGCCCGGCGGCTGGCAATTGCTGGGCCGCACTTCCCTTCCCTTATTCGATCCCGCGCAACAACCGCCGACGCTGCTGCGTCCCGGCGACCGCGTGCGCTTTACCGTGGAGCGCGTGGAGCCATGATAGAAATCATCCAACCCGGCATGCTGGCCTCGGTGCAGGATCTGGGCCGCTACGGCCATCGCAGCCTGGGCATTCATCCCGGCGGCGCGCTCAACGCGCTGGCGCTGTCCTCGGCCAATCTGCTGGTCGGCAATCCGGCCGACGCGGCGGGCCTGGAAATCACGATGGGCGTGTGCGAGATCCGCTTTCGCACCGACACCCGCATCGCGCTGGGCGGTGACGACATCGGCGCGACGTTGGACGGCAAGCCGCTGCCGGCCTGCTGGAGCATCCCGGTGCGCGCCGGCAGCACGTTCAAACTGAGCCTTGCCGCCCCCGACAGTCCCGAGCAGCCGCCGCGCCACAGCATGCGTACCTATCTGGCGGTGGCCGGCGGCATCGACGTGCCGCTGGTGCTGGACTCGCGCAGCACCGATCTGAAGGCCGGCTTCGGCGGCCATCAGGGACGCGCGCTGCGCCGCGGCGACAAGCTCCCCCTGGGCGACGCGCAACAGGCCGAAGCCGCGGTGCATGGCCCGGCCTTCGGCGTACGCTCACCGCGCTGGAGCGGCCTGGCCCTGCGCGAAGACGAGCACAGCCGGCACGTCACGCTGCGCGTGCTGCCCGGCCCCGAATTCGACCAATTCACCCATGCCTCCAAGGAGGTGCTGTGGTCCGACGCCTGGCGCGTCACGCCCAACAGCAACCGCATGGGCTATCGCCTGGAAGGCGCCGAACTCAAGCGCAAGCACGGCCGCGACATGCTGTCGCACGGCGTGGTGCCCGGCGTGATCCAGGTGCCGCCCTCGGGCCAGCCCATCATCCTCATGGGCGACGCCCAGACCACCGGCGGCTATCCCAAGATCGGCGTGGTGATCGGCGCCGACCTGTGGAAGCTGGCGCAGGCGCCGCTCAACGCCACGCTGCGCCTGGAACCCTGCGACATGGCGGGCGCCCTGGCCGCGGCGGAAGAACAGCAACACTATCTGGATTCCATCCGCGACACGGTTGCCGCACTCGACTGGTCGCGTGCAACGCTTTACCGAAAATAAGGGACACGCCATGCACATCGATCTAAACGCCGACCTCGGCGAAGGCTGCGACACCGACGAACAGTTGCTGACCCTGGTCAGCTCCGCCAACATCGCCTGCGGCTGGCATGCGGGCGATGCCGCCACCATGCGCCGCAGCGTGCGCTGGGCGATCCAGAACCACGTCGCCATCGGCGCCCACCCCAGTTTCCCCGACCGCGAGAACTTCGGCCGCAGCGCCATGCAGTTGCCGCCGGAGGACATCTTCAGCGGCATGCTGTACCAGCTCGGCGCGCTGGACGCGATCGTGCGCGCCGAAGGCGGTCGCATGACACACGTCAAGCCGCACGGCGCGCTCTACAACCAGGCCGCCAAGGATGCCGTGCTGGCCAACGCCATCTGCGCCGCCATCCGCACCTTCAATCCCGAACTGAGCCTGTACGGCCTGGCCGGCAGCGAACTGATCGCCGCCGCGCGCCACGCCGACCTCAATGCGGTGGAAGAAGTGTTCGCCGATCGCGCCTATGAAGCCGACGGCAGCCTGGTCGCGCGCAGCCAACCGGGCGCCATGATCGAGAACGACGAGGATGCCATCGCGCAGACGCTATCGCTGATCAAGGACAAGCAGGTCAAGGCCATCGACGGCAGTCTGGTCGGCGTCAATGCGCAGACCGTCTGCCTGCACGGAGATGGGCCGCACGCGCTGGATTTCGCGCGCCAGATCCGTGCACGTCTGCACGAAGAACGCATCGCCGTGCGCGCCATCGCGTAAGCGATCCGCACGTCTTCGCGAGACATTGATTGCCGTTCAGTTCCGAGTAGTCGTATCGAGTAGTCGCAAACAGCAGTTCCCGCAGTCGCAGCAGTAAAAATGAGGCCCGCGAGAGGCCGCAGGCAGCGCCGTGGGCGCGCGCTTTCGGGCGTGCGCGCAAGACGCCGCGGCGGGCTCCGTTGGCACGGGCCTTGCAATCCGCCATTACGTTTTTCGTCTTTCACTACAAGGGAGTTTTTCATGGAGAGCACGACACTGCTGCCGCTGATCGGGATACCGATCGTCGTGGCCGGCTTTGCCTTACGTTTCAACCCGCTGCTGGTGGTCACCGTGGCCGGCCTCACCACCGGCCTGGCCGTCGGCATGGACTTCGGCATGCTGCTGGAAACCTTCGGCGAGAAGTTCGTCAACAGCCGCACGCTGGCGACCTTCCTGCTGATCCTGCCGATCATCGGCCTGCTGGAACACTATGGCCTGAAGGAGCGCGCGCAGGCGTGGATCTCCAGCATCGCCAGCGCCACCTCGGCGCGCATCCTGATGCTCTACTTCGTGGTGCGCGAAGCCACCGCGGCGCTGGGCCTGATCTATCTGGGCGGCCAGGCGCAGACGGTGCGTCCGCTGCTGGCGCCGATGGCCGAAGGCGCGGCCGTCAATGCCTATGGCGAAGACCTGCCGCAGCACATCCGCGACAAGATCAAGGCGCACGCCGCCGCCTGCGACAACATCGCGGTGTTCTTCGGCGAAGACATCTTCATCGCCTTCGGCGCGGTGCTGCTGATGGACGCCTTCCTGAAGGAAAACGGCATCACCAACATCGAACCGTTGCACATCGGCCTGTGGGCCATCCCCACCGCCGTGTCGGCGCTGGTGATCCACATGTTCCGCCTGACCCGCCTCGACGCCTCGATCCGCCGCGACGTCAACGCCTGGAAAGCCATCCAATCCGACTCTTCGAAGGTGCACGCATGAGCACACTGATCTCCATCAACCGCATCTACTACCTGATCGGCATCATCGTCATGATCCTGGTGGTCATGACCCTGCGCGACAAGGGCAATCCCAAGCGGCTGACCACCGCGCTGTTCTGGTTCCTGTTCGGCGCCGTGTTCCTGTTCGGCGACCTGCTGGTGGATAACCTCGGCAAGTCCATGGCCTACCGCATCATCGGCGCCACGGTCATCATCATCTCGCTGATCGCCGGCACCGGCCTGCTGTCCATGGGCAGCTACGTCACCTCGTCGCAGGAAGAGCGGGTGGCCTCCTCCAGGCGCCTGGGCAACTGGCTGTTCTTCCCGGCCGTGCTGATCCCGGTCATCACCGTGGCCTGTACCGTGCTGCTCAAGGGCGTCTCGGTGGGCGGCCTGTTCCTGCTGGACCAGAAGCAGCTGACGCTGGCGGCGCTGTGCGTGGCCTGCGTCTGCGCACTGATCGCAGGCTGGGTGCTGACCCGCGGTACGCCGCTGCAAGCGGTGCGCCAGTCGCGCCGCCTGGTCGATTCGATCGGCTGGGCCGCGATCCTGCCGCTGATGCTGGCCATGCTGGGCGGCGTGTTCGTGGCCGCCAAGACCGGCAATTCGGTGCAACAGGTGGTGAGCCTGTTCGTCAATCCGGATAACCGCTTCCAGGTGGTGGTGATCTACTGCGTCGGCATGGCGCTGTTCACCATGGTGATGGGCAACGCCTTCGCCGCCTTCCCGGTCATGAGCGCGGGCATCGCCCTGCCCTTCCTGATCATGGGCCATCACGCCGACCCGGCGCCGCTGGTCGCCATCGGCATGTATTCCGGGTACTGCGGCACGCTGATGACGCCGATGGCCGCGAACTACAATATCGTGCCGGCCGCGCTGCTGGAATTGAAGAACAAGTACCAGGTGATCAAGGTGCAGATCCCCACCGCGCTGACGCTGCTGACGGTCAACGTGTTCCTGATGTACTTCCTCGCCTTCCGCTGATCAGAAGGCCATGCCATACCGCGGCCGCCACCGGCGGCCGCGCCGTTTCAAACAGCTTCAGGGAGTCCCCATGCAATTGAACATCCAACAGGCGCAAGCCTTCGCCCGCATGCCGCTGGCCTATCTGCGCCAGGAATATCCCAACCACATCATGCATCTGCTCAACGACGGCAACGACGTGCTCTCGCCGCGCGCCATGCATCCGGTGTTCTATGGCTGCTACGACTGGCACTCCGCGGTGCACGGCTTCTGGCTGCTGCTGCGCTGCCTGCGCACCTACCCGGAACTGCCCGCGCGCGACGACATCACCGCCATCTTCGACGAGCACTTCACGCCCGAACTGATGGAGCGCGAGACCGATTACTTCCGCGCGCCCAACCGCGCCCCGTTCGAACGGCCCTACGGCTTCGGCTGGATCCTGGCGCTGGACCAGGAACTGCTGATGTCGTCACATCCGCGCGCGGCCGCATGGCATGCCGCCATGACACCGCTGACCGCGGAAATCCGCCGCCGCCTGCTGGATTACCTGTCCAAGCTGAGCTACCCGATCCGCGTCGGCACCCATTTCAACACCGCATTCGCGCTGGCGCTGTCGCTGGACTATGCGCGCCACGTGAAGGACGGTGAACTGGAAGGTGTCATCGTCGACGCCTCGCTGCGCTACTACGGCAACGACACCGATTACCCGGCGCACTACGAACCGGGCGGCGACGAATACATCTCCGGCGGTCTCACCGAAGCGCTGCTGATGACCAAGGCACTGCCGCCCGGCAGCTTCCAGTCCTGGTTCGACAAGTACCTGCCGCGCATCGCAGAAATCTCGCAGATCATGCAGCCGGCCCACGTGTCCGATCCCACCGATCCCAAGATCGCTCACCTGGACGGCCTGAACCTGTCGCGCGCCTGGTGCATGAAGAACATCCTGCGCCACCTGCACGCCGATCATCCGGCGCGCCAGGCCATCGGCGCATCGGTGGAACGCCACATCCAGGCCTCCATCGACCAGGTGGTCGGCAGCCACTACAGCGGCGGCCACTGGCTGGCCAGCTTCGCGCTGCTGGCGCTGGAAGGCTGAGACGGCACGCGCCAGGCAAGCGCCCATGAAAAAGCCCCCGTGCGTGAAAGCACGGGGGCTTTTTTCTGCGGCCAGCGTTGATGCAATGCGCCTTATTCCTCCGCCGGCTTGCGTGGCGCTTCGCGCTGCTCCTGCATGGTGGCCGAGATCACCCGCGCGCTGCGCTTGAAGGTGAGATAGGCCCAGGCCCAGTCGCTCATCACCATCAACCGGTTGCGGAAGCCGATCAGGAAGTAGACGTGCACGAACAGCCAGAACAGCCAGGCCGGATAACCCGAGAACTTCAGCTTGCCGACCATGGCGATGGCAGCCTTGCGGCCAATGGTGGCCAGCGAACCGTAGTCCTGGTAGACGAAGCTGTCGAGCGCACGGCCGGCGATGCGGTTCTTGATGTTGCGCGCGGCCACGCGGCCCATCTGCTTGGCCGCCGGCGACACGCCGGGCACCGGCTTGCCGTCGGATTGCGCCGCGGCCAGGTCGCCGATCACATAGACGTCGTCATGGCCGGCGATATTCAACTGCGGCGACACCGGCACGCGGCCGGCACGATCCAGTTCCACGCCCAGCGACTTGCCCAGCGGCGACGCCGCCACGCCGGCCGACCAGATCACGGTGCGCGACGCCAGCGTCTGCTCGCCGTCGAAATTGGTGTAGCGCACACACTGCTCGTCGATATGCACCACGCGGCTGCCGGTGCGCACGTCCACGCCCAGCTTCTGCAGCTGGTCGCGCGCCTTTTCCGACAGGTCGGGCGGATAGGCGCCGAGGATGCGGTCGGAGCCTTCGATCAGCACCACGCGCGCCGAATGCGGGTCGATATTGCGGAATTCGCCGGACAGCGTATGGCGGGCGATCTCGACCAGCGTGCCGGCCATTTCCACGCCGGTGGCGCCGCCGCCGATGACGGTGAAGGTCAGCCACTCCTGGCGGCGCCGCGCATCGGTCTCGCGCTCGGCGTATTCGAAGGCCATCAGGATGCGCTTGCGGATCTCGAAGGCGTCTTCCAGCGTCTTCAGGCCGGGCGCCAGGTGCGACCATTCGTCGTGGCCGAAATAGCTGTGGGTGGAACCCGCCGCCACGATCAGGTGGTCGTAGGCGATGGTCGTGCCGTCTTCCAGCGAGACCGTCTTGGCGGCCGTGTCGATGGCGGTGACCGCGGCCATCAGCGTGGTCAGGTTGCGCTGCGCGGAAAGGATGGCGCGGATCGGCGCGCTGATGGCCGGCGCCGACAGCCCGGCGGTGGCGACCTGGTACAGCAGCGGCTGGAACAGGTGATGGTTGCTGCGATCGATCATGGTGATGCGCACGTCGGCGCCCGCCAGCTCCCGGGCGGCGGCCAGACCACCGAAACCACAGCCGATGATGACTACGTGGGGCATTGCCTTCCTTTCAAAAGTAAATAGTTTTTATGCCTGCGCGCCCAAGCGGCGACGCGCGGCGATGTCCCCTACTCTCTATTCGGATGAGCCTGCATCGCGTGGCGATGGCTCCCCCCGAAACCGCCGCCGCGAGGAAAAATTGATCTTCCTCAATGCAGACGGACAGAATCGCATACTTTTGGTTCGAAAGCACTTGGCCACTTTGTCATACCCGTGGCCACCGAAGCAAGCGCGCCCAAGAAAAATCCCCCGCGGCCTTGCGGCGACGGGGGATTCTCTGTCGGCGAACATCCGGCACGGAGCCGGATGCACAACCGCAATGACGATGCTTACTGCGCGTCTTGCGGCGCCGGCGTACCGGCCGACTCCTCGGCCTGGGCGGCCTTCATCGACAGCTTCAGGCGGCCGCGGTCGTCGGTTTCCAGAACCTTGACACGCACTTGCTGACCTTCGGACAGGTAGTCGGCAACGGCGTTGACGCGTTCGTTGGCGATCTGGCTGATGTGCAGCAGGCCATCCTTGCCCGGCAGGACCTGGACGATGGCGCCGAAGTCCAGCAGCTTCAGCACGGTGCCTTCGTAGACCTTGCCCACTTCCACGGAAGCGGTCAGCTCTTCGATGCGGCGCTTGGCTTCCTGGCCGGCCGATGCATCCACGGAGGCGATGGTGACCACGCCTTCGTCGCTGATGTCGATCTGGGTGCCGGTTTCTTCGGTCAGCGCGCGGATCACGGCGCCGCCCTTGCCGATCACGTCACGGATCTTCTCGGGGTTGATCTTGATGGTGATCAGGCGCGGTGCGAAGTCGGACAGCTCGGCGCGGCCGGCCGGAACGGCTTCCTGCATCTTGCCCAGGATGTGCTGGCGGCCTTCCTTGGCCTGTTCCAGCGCGACCTGCATGATTTCCTTGGTGATGCCCTGGATCTTGATGTCCATCTGCAGCGCGGTGATGCCTTCGGCGGTGCCGGCTACCTTGAAGTCCATGTCGCCCAGGTGATCTTCATCGCCCAGGATGTCGGTCAGGACGGCGAACTTGTTGCCTTCCTTGATCAGGCCCATGGCGATACCGGCCACGTGCGCCTTCATCGGCACGCCGGCGTCCATCAGCGCCAGGCAGCCGCCGCAGACGGAAGCCATCGACGAGGAACCGTTGGATTCGGTGATTTCCGACACCAGACGCACCGAGTAGCTGAACTCGTCGGCAGCCGGCAGCGCGGCCAGCAGCGCGCGCTTGGCCAGGCGGCCGTGGCCGATTTCGCGGCGCTTCGGCGTACCGACGCGGCCGGTTTCGCCGGTGGCGAACGGAGGCATGTTGTAGTGGAGCATGAAGCGGTCGGTGTGCTCGCCCAGCAGGCCGTCGATCTTCTGCTCGTCACGCGCGGTGCCCAGGGTGGCGATCACCAGCGCCTGGGTTTCGCCACGGGTGAACAGGGCCGAACCGTGGGTACGCGGCAGCACGCCGGTACGGATCGAGATCGGACGCACGGTGCGGGTATCGCGACCGTCGATGCGCGGTTCGCCTTCCAGGATCTGCGAACGCACGATCTTGGCTTCCAGGTCGAACAGGATGGAACCGACTTCAGCGGAATCGGCAGCAACGCCGCCGTTCGATGCGGCCTCAGCGACCAGCGCTTCGTTGACCTGCGCCGACACGGCCTTCAGCTTTTCGGTGCGGGCTTGCTTGTCCTTGGTCTGGTAGGCTTCGCGCAGCGGGCCTTCGGCCAGTTGCGAGACGCGCGAGATCAGGGCGTCGTTCTTGGCCGGGGCGGCCCATTGGACTTCCGGCTTGCCGCCTTCGCGCACCAGTTCGTGGATGGCGTCGATCACGGCCTTCGATTGCTCGTGACCGAACACCACGGCGCCCAGCATCACTTCTTCGGACAGTTGCTCGGCTTCGGATTCGACCATCAGCACGGCGCTTTCGGTACCGGCCACGACCAGGTCCAGTTGCGAGGACTTCAGTTGGGTCTGGGTCGGGTTCAGGACGTACTGGCCGTCGATGTAGGCCACGCGCGCGGCGCCCACCGGGCCAGCGAACGGGATGCCGGCGATCGACAGCGCAGCCGAGGCGCCGATCATCGCGGGGATATCGGGATCGATTTCAGGGTTGACCGACAGCACGTGCACGATCACCTGCACTTCGTTCAGGTAGCCTTCCGGGAACAGCGGGCGGATCGGACGATCGATCAGGCGCGAGGTCAGGGTTTCCTTTTCGGAGGGCTTGCCTTCGCGCTTGAAGAAACCGCCGGGGATACGGCCGGCCGCGTAGGTCTTTTCGATGTAGTCGACGGTCAGGGGGAAGAAGTCCTGGCCCGGCTTGGCTTCCTTGCGTGCCACCACGGTTGCCAGGATGACGGTGTCTTCAACCGACACCAGCACTGCGCCGGAAGCCTGGCGAGCGATTTCGCCGGTTTCCAGGGTCACCTGATGCTGGCCGTACTGGAAGGTTTTGCTAACTTTATTGAACACGGTATTTCCTTTCTTTTATGGAGCCGGCCCCGACTGTGTCCGCGGTGCGCGACTTCCTTTTGCCGACAGATTTTCAGGCGCTGTCGTTCACCTCACCACCGTTACCGGCATGACCGGCAACTTACGACGAACGCGGCCCTGTTGCGCCACGATGAAACAAAAAACGAAATGCTGCCCCGGAGGGCGGCGCCTGCGCATCAGCTTACGGAATCGCAAAAAACAAAATGCCCGCGTCAACAAGTGACGCAGGCATTCTGATTATGACCCGGAAACCGGATGGAGACGCGGAGTCAAATTACTTACGCAGACCGAGTTTTTCGATCAGTGCGCGGTAACGGTCGGCGTCCTTGCCCTTCAGGTAGGACAGCAGGCTCTTGCGACGGTTAACCATCTTGATCAGACCGCGACGGGAATGGTGATCCTTGGAGTGTTCCTTGAAGTGGCCGTTCAGGTCGTTGATGCGTGCGGTCAGCAGCGCGACTTGCACTTCCGGAGAACCGGTGTCGTTAGCGGCACGGGCGTTATCGGTGATAATGGCAGCCTTGGCTGCTTTTTCGATGGACATGCTATTTACCTTTCACAAGCGGTGTGCGGAGCGTCGAAACCGGTGCCCTGCATACCGTGAACAAAAAATTGAAATCCGGTCAAAATGACCAGACGCGAAAGTATATAGCAAAATCCCGTTTATTCAAATACTTAGAGACAAGCGCACGTCCCTCCCAAGGAGGGGCCGGAACCGCCCGGCTATCGACACCGGACCCGATGCGCGACAATAATTAGCGAATTGCAACATTTCCAGGAAAAACGATCGATGATCTCCCGCCCTTCCCTGTCCAGCCGCACCCGCCTGATGTTGGCGACCGCACTGGCTGCAGCCGCCCTATCCGGCTGCGCCTCCCTGTTCCAGCCGCCGGTGCAGCCCGGCGAGGTGGAGGAAAACGTGCTGGCCCGCCTCGGCCCGCCGACCAATGTTTATCAGGACGGCAATACCCGACTGTTCGAATATGCCGCCGGCGCCTTCGGCCAATACCAGTACATGGCGCGCGTCGGCCCCGACCATCGCCTGATTTCCTACGAGCAAGTCTGGACGAGCGAGAACTTCCGCGCCATCCGCGTCAAGCAGGACACCAAGGCAGACGTGCTGCGCCGCGTCGGCCGCCCCACCGAAATCACCCGTTATGCGCGCATTCCCTTCGAGGCCTGGAACTACGGCTACAAGGAGAGCGGCGTGTGGAATTCCGAGATGACGGTGTATTTCGATGACAACGGCGTCGTGCAGAAGGTGGAGAACGGCCCCGATCCGCGCTTCGACGATTCGCGCTTCCGCTTCTGAATGCATCGGCCGCACCGTCTGGCGCGGCCTTGAAAAGCAAAAAGCCGCCCGGTTCGCACCGGGCGGCTTTTTTCATGCGGACGACGCGATCAGACCACGGTCGCCAGAGCCAGCGTGAACAGCAGCGCCACCACGGAAACCAGGGTTTCCATCACGGTCCAGGTCTTGAAGGTTTGCGGCACGGTCATGTTGAAGTATTCCTTGACCAGCCAGAAACCGCCGTCGTTGACGTGCGACAGGATCAGCGAACCGGCGCCGGTGGCCAGCACCATCAGCTCCGGACGGGTGCCGCCGACCGAGGACACGATGGGCGCCACGATGCCGCAGGCGGTGGTCATCACCACGGTGGCCGAACCGGTGGCCACGCGGATCAGGGCGGCGACGAACCAGCCCAGCAGCAGCGGCGACAGATGCGCGTCAGTGGCGATGCCGACGATGGCCTTGGACACGCCGCCGTCCATCAGGATACGACCGAAGCCGGCGCCCGCGCCCACCACCAGGGTAATGCTGGCGATCGGCGCCAGGCACTCGTTGGTGAACTTCAAGATCTGGTCGGCGCCGAAACCGCGTGCACGGCCGAAGGTCCAGAAGCTGACCAGGGTGGCGATCAGCAGCGCGATCACGGAGTTGCCGATCAGGCGCAGGAAATCGTTGGCGAAGGTCTTGGGCGTGAAGAACAGGTCGGCCCAGCTACCGATCAGCATCAGCGCCACCGGCAGCAGGATGGTGAACAGGGTGATGCCGAAGCCCGGCAGTTGGCGATCCTTCTTGCTGTCATCGACGAACTGCGAGATCAGCGGATTGTCCGGATTGGGGATCACCACCTTGGAGATCAGCTTGCCGAAGATCGGGCCGGCGATGATCGCGGTCGGAATGCCGACGATCAGCGCGTACAGGATGGTGCGGCCGATATCGGCGCTATAGGCGGTCACCGCCAGCAGCGCCGCCGGGTGCGGCGGGATCAGGCCGTGCACCACCGACAGGCCGGCCACCATGGGAATGCCCACCAGCACCATGTTGGTGCCGGTGCGCTTGGCCACGTTGAAGGCGATCGGCACCAGCAGCACGAAGCCCACTTCGAAGAACACCGGCAGGCCGACGATGAAGGCCACGACCATCATCGCCCAGTGCACGTTCTTCTCGCCGAAGGCCTTGATCATCGTATTGGCGATGCGCTCGGCGCCGCCCGACTCGGCCATCATCTTGCCCAGCATGGTCCCCAGGCCGACCACCAGCGCGATGTGTCCCAGCGCGCCGCCGACCCCGGTTTCGAATGCCTTGACGATATTACCCATCGGCATGCCGACGGCCAGGCCCAGCACCAGCGACACCACGATCAGCACGATGAACGGGTTCATCTTGAATTTGGCGATCAGCACGATCAGTGCGATCACCGCCACCAGCGCATACACCAGCAGCGCACTTCCCTGTACAGCTTCCATCTGAATCTCCTCTTCGGAAGGTAAAAACACCGGCCGACGTACGGCTCCCCTGTCGGCGCTTTATGAACTCAATTGCGTGGAAGGCGCCGCGGCGCCCTCCTTCGGTACATTGCCGATCAGCGCTTGAACGCCACGCAGTCAACCTCGACCTTGCAATCCACCACCATGCTCGACACCACGCAGGCGCGCGCCGGCGGATTGGCGCCGAAGTATTCCTTGAACACCTTGTTGAAGGACTGGAAGTCGCGTGCGTCGTCCAGCCAGACGCCACAGCGCACCACATGTTCCGGACCGTAGCCGGCTTCCTTGAGGATCGCCAGCACGTTCTGGATGGCCTGGTGCGACTGGGCCACGATGCCGCCGTCGATCACTTCGCCGTTCACCATCGCCACCTGGCCCGACACGTACAGCCAGCCATCGGCCGCCACCGCGCGCGCGAACGGGAGATGCTGGCCGCCGGTGCCGCTGCCGCCTTCCACACCATATCGTTGAATGCTCATTACTGCTCCTTTGCTAAAAAAATGAATGCGCCCGTGGCGGGACATTCCGTTTTCGATTGGCTTGAGGTTCCTGCTTTTCGAATTCTCTGCTCGCCGCTTCAGGCTTCGGCGAAGGCCTGTTCGGCCTCCGCTTCGCGCGGTTGGCGCGCCAGGAAGCGACCGGCGCGCGCGCCGGTGGCCTGCTTGCCGGCGCCGTTGTAGGCCAGCTTGCCGTTGACCCACACGGCGTCGATGCCGTGCGCCGGCTGCATGGGATCGGTGAAGCTGGCGGCGTCGCGCACGGTCTCGGCGTCGAACAGCACCAGGTCGGCCCAGTAGCCCTCGCGCACGAAGCCGCGCTCATGCAGGCCGAAGCGCAGCGCCGACAGGCCGGTCATCTTGCGCACCGCGGCCGCCATCGAGAACAGCTTCTGCTCGCGGCTGTAATAACCCAGCACGCGCGGGAAGGCGCCCCACAGACGCGGATGCGGCAGCGGATCGTTAGGCAGGCCGTCGGAACCGACCACGGTGGCCGGGTGCGACAGGATGCGGTTGACGTCGTCGTCGGCCATGCAGTGATAGACGGCACCGGCCGGCATCAGGCGACCGGCAGCAGTGTGCAGATCGACCTGCCACTCGGCGGCGATCTGCTTCAGGGTCTTGCCGCCCTGCTCCGGGTGCGGCTCGGACCAGGTCACCTGGATGTCATAGTCGGAGGTGACCTGCTTCAGATCCAGCGTGGAGGAGCTGGCGGTGTAGGGATAGCAGTCGCAACCCACGTGCTGGTGCTTGCCGGCCAGTTCCAGCGCCTTCAGCACTTCGCTGCTGCGGCCCCAGTTCTCGACGCCGGCGCACTTCAGGTGCGAGATCACCACCGGCACGCGCGCATGCTTGCCGATGCGGAAGGCTTCGTCCATCGCCTCCAGGATGTCGGCGAATTCGCTGCGCAAGTGGGTGGCGTACATGCCGCCAAACTCGGCCAGCGGTTCGGCCAGCGCCAGCACTTCTTCGGTGGGCGCGTTGATGGCGTTGCCGTAGGCCAGGCCGGTGGACAGGCCCAGCGCGCCATGTTCCAGCGCTTCGGTCAACTGCGCGCGCATGCCGGCGATTTCTTGCGCGCTGGCGGCGCGGTCCAGGCGATCCATGTGGTTGTTGCGCAAGGCGGTGTGGCCGACCAGCGCCGCCACGTTGATCGCGGGCTGCGCGGCGTTGACCGCATCGACGTAGCTGGCGAAGGTCGGATAGTGGAAGGCGTCGGACTTGCCCAGCAGGTTCATCGGATCCGGCGGATCGCCTTTGAGCGAGACCGGCGCGGCGCTGATGCCGCAGTTGCCGACCACCACCGTGGTCACCCCCTGCGACAGCTTGGGGAACATCTCCGGGGTGCTGATGACGTTGGTGTCGTCGTGCGTATGCACGTCGATGAAGCCCGGCGAGAGCACGCGGCCACTACCGTCAATCACTTCGCCGGCCTGCCAGCCGGACAACTGGCCGATGGCGGCGATGCGGCCGTCGCGCACGGCGACGTCGGCCTGCACCGGTTCGGCGCCGGAGCCGTCGATGACGAGGGCGTTGCGGATCAAGGTATCGCAGCGGCCGGCGGCGGCTGCGGAATCAGCTAAGGTCATGTCAATCTCCCAGCGGCTGGTGGCGATCGCCGCCGCCGCGATGCGTGTCGAGCACGTATTTCAGCCGGCGCAGGCGTTCCTGGCTGCTTTCCTTCTGCAGCAAGGCCAGTTCCAGCACCAGCATGTCGAGCGTCACCATCATCGCGTAGCGTGATGAGGACGGTTTGAAAATCAGATCGGTTTCCAGCGTCTTGATGGGCAGCAGCACGTCGGCCATCCCGGCCAGCGGCGAGCCCAGCGCGGTGATGGCGATCACCTTGACGCCGTATTCGCGCGCCACCTCGCAGTTGGCCAGCAGCTCGGGCACGTTGCCGGTGGCGGAAAACACCAGCAGCACGTCGTCCTTGTCGAGCGTGGCGGTCACCATCTTTTGCAGGATGGCGTCGTGGTAGGTCGCCACCGGGCGGCCCAGACGCACCAGGCGATAGCGCGCCTCGTCAGACATCATGGTCGAGCCGCCGCCCATGCCGAAGCAGTAGATCATACGCGCGCCCAGCAACAGCGTGGCCGCGGCCACCAGCATGTCGGGGTTGAGCATGGCGCGGTTGAGCTCCAGCACGGCGTGGATATCGTTGTAGACCAGGTCGGCCAGTTCCGGCGGCTGCTCGGAAGGCACGGTCTTGGCACCGTCGAAGAAGCGCTGCCCCACCGCCACCGCCTGCGCCAGCAGGAACTTGAATTCGCGCACGTCGCGACAGCCCATGGCCTTGGCGAAGCGGGTCACGCTGGCTACCGACACCCCGGCCTTGGCGGCCAGTTCGCCGATGCTGGCGCTGGCGGCCGACGACAGGTCGCCCAGGATGGCCTCGGCCACCTTCTGTTCGGCCAGGCGCAGCGTGCTGCTGCGCTCGGTGATGCGGGAGACGATGTCCAGGGTCTGCGCCATGAGAGAGGGTCGAACCTTGCCTGACGATGCGATTGATCGGTTCTCCGGCGCAGCGCCGGAGCTTTTGGAGGGGCCGGCGATCGAAGTGTTCGCCTTGCCCGCCGCTGCCGTGCAGTACGAGCCCTGGGGCTCGCCGGGCATGCCTTCCGTGCCGCCGCGATGACCGCTTCAAGGCGTCGGAAAGGTTTCCCCTAAATAATTTATGTTATTTACTAACACAGCGCAAACATAGTAAATTCAAGGGTATTATTACGTCAATCCAATTTTTACAGGAATAATTGCGATGAATGATACAAACTACCAGATTGCTTATGAGACCGGCATCATCGACCCTGTAAACAAGGGCCTGGGCGCGCTGGAGCACCCGCTGGCGCCGCAACAGGCGGGCACCGTCACATGGAACCTGCTCAACGAAGACATCAGCCTGCCCGCCGCGGTTCTCTATGAAGAGAAACTGGCGCACAACCTGAAGTGGATGCAGGATTTCGTCGGCCAATACAAGGTGAAGCTGGCGCCGCACGGCAAGACCACCATGGCACCCAAGCTCTTCAAGCGCCAGCTGGACACCGGCGCCTGGGGCATCACCCTGGCCACCGCGCACCAGACGCTGGCCGGTTATCGCCACGGCGTGCGCCGCGTGATCATGGCCAACCAGCTGGTGGGCAAGCGCAACATGGCCATCATCTCGGCGCTGCTGGCCGATCCCTCGTTCGAATTCTTCTGCCTGGTGGATTCGGCCGACCTGGTCGATCAGCTCGGCCGCTTCTTCGCCGAACGCAAGCAGACCCTGAACGTGCTGCTGGAACTGGGCCCCGCGGGCGGCCGCACCGGCGTGCGCGACGCGGCGCAGCAAGCCGCGGTGCTGGACGCCATCCGGCGCTGGGACAGCATCGCCCTGGCCGGCGTGGAAGTCTATGAAGGCGTGCTCAAGGAAGAGGTGGACATTCGCCGCTTCCTGCAGCGCGCGGTGGCCTGTATCAAGGACCTGACGCAGCAAGGCCTGCTGGCCAAGCGCCTGGCGCACGGCCCGGCGGTGCTGACCGGCGCGGGCTCGGCCTGGTACGACGTGGTGGCTGAGGAGTTCGCCCAGGCCGACATCGGCCAGCCGCTGGATGTGGTGCTGCGTCCGGGCTGCTACCTGACCCATGACGTCGGCATCTACCGCGCCGCGCAGGCGCAGATCCAGGTCCGCAACCCGGTGGCGCACAGCATGCGCAGCCAGTTGCAGCCGGCGCTGCAGTTGTGGGCTTACGTGCAGTCGATCCCCGAAACCGACAAGGCCATCATCGCGCTGGGCAAGCGCGACGCCGCCTTCGATGCCGGCCTGCCGTTGCCGGTGGCGCGCTTCCGTCCGGGCAGCGACGCGCAGCCGCAGGCCACGCCGGCGCACTGGGAAGTGACCGGCATGATGGATCAGCACGCCTACCTGAAGATCGCCGCCGGCGACGATATCAAGGTCGGCGACATGATCGCCTTCGACATCTCGCACCCTTGCCTGACCTTCGACAAGTGGCGTCACCTGGCGGTGGTGGATGGCAAGTTCGATGTCATCGACATCGTCCAGACCTTCTTCTGAACGCTGACGCGGCACGCGACCAACACATTCCCTGCAAAGCAACGAACATGAGCAACAATATCCTCGCCTACGGCGAAGCCATGGTGGAGTTCAACCAGAGCATCACCGCCCCGCGCAATTATCTGGAAGGCTTCGGCGGCGACACCTCCAACTTCGCCATCGCCGCCGCGCGCCAGGGCGCCGACGCCGCCTACCTGAGCGCGGTGGGCGACGACCATTTCGGCAAGAACCTGCTGGACTTGTGGCAGGCGGAACACGTGGGTGTCGAGCACGTCGGCGTAGCCAAGGGCGTCTCGACCGGCATCTACTTCGTCACCCACGACGATGCCGGCCACCATTTCCACTACCTGCGCGCCGGCTCGGCCGCCAGCCGCTACACGCCGCAACAGTTGCCGCTGGAGGCCATCGCCGCGGCCCGCGTGCTGCACCTGTCGGGCATCAGCCTGGCGATCAGCGAAAGCGCCTGCGACGCTGGCCTGGCAGCGATGGCGCATGCCCGCAAGCACGGCGTGCTGACTTCGCTGGACACCAATCTGCGCCTGCGCCTGTGGCCGCTGGAACGGGCCCGCGAAAAGATGGTGGAAGCCTTCAAGCTGTGCGACATCTGCCTGCCGAGCTGGGAAGACGTCTCCATGCTGACCGGTCTGGAAGACCGCGACGCCATCGTCGATCAGTTGCTCGCCTATGGCGTCAAGCTGGTCGCCTTCAAGCTGGGCAAGGAAGGCTGCTACGTCGCCACGCCGGAGGAGCGCCGCATGGTCGCGCCCTACCCGGTCGAGGCGCTGGATGCGACCGGCGCCGGCGACTGCTTCGGCGGCGCCTTCGTGGCCGAACTGGTGGCGGGCCGTGATCCCTTCGCCGCGGCACGCTACGCCAACGTGGCGGCCGCGCTTTCGACCACCGGCTACGGCGCGGTCGAGCCCATCCCTTCGCGCCAGATCGGGATAGGGGCGGCCAGAACCTGGCCGATCCCCTCCCACACCACCCGGCGTGCGGGTCCGCACCGGGCGGTTCGAGTCGTTGAGGTCAACAGAGCCGAGGTACCCCAAGCCGGTCGAAGTAGGC